>NZ_RKLQ01000001.1:1200000-1500000 GCF_019599405.1 Haloarcula salinisoli
TCCCGCTGGAACGCTCTGACTCCCTCAGTGGTCGCGACGTATACCGCCTCGCTGCCGACCGCAGGTGAACCGACTACTGGGTCGGTGAGGATGTCGGAGGTCCACTCGGCAGAGCCATCGCTCTCCGCCAGCGCGACGATGACGGCGCCGTTGCGGTCCGGTTTGACGCAGTAGACGGTTCCGTCGGTGGCGACGGGAACCGTGCTGCTGTCGAAGTCGGACTGCGTCCAGCGGAAGCCGCCGTCGGACGTGCTCCGTGCGACCAGTTGATTCTCGTCGTACTCCCGCTCCCGGTAGTGATAGAGCGTCGACCCGCCGACCGACGGTCGGAACTGCGGCTCGCCCCAGGATTTCTCGAACCGCTTGTTCCCGTCGTGGTCGTAGGCGACGATGACGTCTTCCTCGTCCTCGGTCAGGAGATAGACGCTGTCTCCGGTCACTATCGGACTCGACATCGGCCTCCCCGGGAGGTCCGTCGACCAGGGGCTGGATCCCTCCGCGATCGCGACGAGCGAGTCCGACGTGGGAAAGTACACCGTTCCGTCCCGGAGCGCCGGTGTCGGCAGTGGGGACTGTGAACCGCCCCAGCCATAGGCCCACTGCTGGTCACCGCTCAGTGAGACTGCCCGTATCTGGGACCCGTCGAGATACACCAGCATGTCGCCATCGACGAGTGGCGTGGTCAGGATGTCCTCGACGGACGGCTGATCGTACACTGTTTCGAGCGACGGACTGTCTGTCGGTCCCGCCGCTTCGGGGTTCGCACTGGTGTGGCCCGCGTCGCCATCGAGCGACCGCCACGTCCCTGGCGTCTCCATGCCACCGTCTCCGCCGTTTTCGCCGTCGTCAGTTCCGGTCGGTGTCGAGCCGTCAGTTGCCGTCGCCTCGTCGGCCGGTGACGAGTCGCCGCTCGAGTCACCCTCGCTACAGCCAGCAAGGCCCACGACGCCGACTCCCCCAACCGTTCGCAACAGGTTCCGTCTCGTTCGCATAGCTGAGGTCAATGAGCCCCGGTATGAAATACCTTGTACCCGAAAATGATGTCTGAAATATATTTCTGGTGCGGTCTCGACAGTAGCGACGCGGCCGCTGTCGACGAACACCCCCTCTGTGAGTGTCGCTGCCCACCACCATGCGGTCTGGAGAGCCCGCTATAGTCGCTACCCCTCTCTGGCCAGAGCGACGCCGATATCGTGCTCGACGAGGAGAACCACCGCTAGCGCCGCCAGGCCGACCGCCGAAGAATCGACGCCCGCCAGCCCCAGCGCCGCGAGCAGACCGCTGAACTGCTGGCCCTCGAAGACGAGCAGGAGCCACACCGTCGCCCCGACCGCCTCGACGACGCTGAACCCGGCAGTCCCGAGGTCCATGACCGTTTCGAAGGGTGCGACGCCGCGCAAGACGTTGTCCTCGACGGTGTGCTGGGGCATCAGCAACACCGCCAGTAGCGCCCCCGCGACGAGGATACCGTCGACCCCGCCCAGTCGCTGGGCGACGCCGAGCCACAGCACCCACAGCAGCGCCTCGGAACCGCTCACGGCGAAGGTCTGCTTGCCGGGGAGCGCCGAGACCGAGACGCCGTTGATAGTCGCGTCCGTGAGGACGTGTTCGAGGACCAGCCCGAGGGTGAGAACGCCCAGCCCGACGGCGGAGGCGGCGGAGATGAGCGGTGCGTCCGCGACGAGGGTCAGCCAGAGCCCCAGCGCGAGCGTCTGGACCAGTGTGAACCCGACCATCAGGAGCGTCTGCCCTGTCACACGAAACCCCGCGAGCGCCGAGCGCTCGCCGGAATCGATTGTGGCCATACCGACCCTCCCGAGTCGGGTCTGATAGTAAGCATCCGCTTATCCGATGATAACCCGATACTGACGGCCTCCAGACCACCGGCGCCGTCCGCAAGCTACGTGGCCTGATACAGTGGCTTGACGGCCAGAAAGCGCGAGCGAGCGGGTATCGGTTATCGTCTGCTTTGCGAAGCAGCCGGCTACGGCTCGGTCACGAAAAGACCTCGCGGCTAATCGTCGGCCTCCGCGAAACGGATGCTTACGCTGCGGACACGCGAAGCGGTCCGCTTGCGCTCACGGCTACGCCGTTCGCGCAGTTCGAGGTCGCGTGGCGACCTCGCGGCTAATCATCCGCTTCTGCGAGGCACCTGACTAGCCTCGAACACGCAAAGCGGTTCTCGGTCCTACTCAGCTGCCTCTGCGAACCAGACGCTTACTGCTCGGCGATAAAACGCCTCGTAGCTAATCGTCTGCTTCGACGTCCGACCGCGTCTGGTCCAGATACGGGAGGTTCGAGGCCGTCTCCTCGATGGCGTTCCGGTTGGCCTTCATCAGGGCCGTCGTGTCCCAGATGCCCTCGACGAGGGCCTTTCGCTGGGCGTCGTCGACGGAGACACTGATTTCCTTGCCGCCAAAGCGGACCGTCTCGGCGGCGACGTCGACCTCGATATCGCCGTCGGGGTGGTCGTCGACCCACTGCTGGAGTTCGTTGATGGTCTCGTGGTCGGCCGTCAGCGTCGGAATGCCGAGCGCGAGGCAGTTGCCTGCGAAAATCTCGGCGAAGCCCTCGCCGATGATGGCGTCGATACCCCAGCGCATCAGCGCCTGCGGGGCGTGCTCGCGGGAGGAGCCACAGCCGAAGTTGTTGTTGACGACCATGACGTTGGCGTCCTGGAACCGCGCCTCGTTGAGGGGGTGGTCTTTCTCGTTGTCGTCGTCGTCGAAGCGCAGGTCGAAGAAGGCGAACTCGCCCAGCCCGTCGAAGGTGACGACCTTCATGAACCGCGCCGGGATTATCTGGTCGGTGTCGATGTCGTTCCCGCGGATGGGGACACCGGTGCCCTCGACGTAGTCGACCTCCGGAATCTCTTCGGTCGCGTCAGTCACGCCAAGGTCACCTCCTTGATGTCGCGCACGTCGGAGACTTTCCCGTTGATGGCGGCGGCGGCGACCATCCGCGGGTTCATCAGGACGGTGCGGCCGTCCTTGCTCCCCTGGCGACCGACGAAGTTCCGGTTCGAGGAGCTGGCACAGGCCTCGTCGCCTTCCAGTTGGTCCTCGTTCATCCCCAGACACATCGAACAGCCGGCATTGCGCCACTCGAAGCCGGCTTCCTCGAAGATGTCTTTGAGACCCTCTTCCTCGGCAGCGCGCTGGACGCGCTGGCTGCCGGGGACGACGAAGGCACGCACGGAATCGTCGACCTGGCGGCCCTTCACGATGCGAGCGGCACGGCGCAGGTCGGGCAGGCGGGCGTTGGTACAGGAACCCAGGAAGGCGACGTCGATGTCGTACCCTTCCATGGACTGGCCGGGCTCGACGCGCATGTGCTTCTGTGCGCGCCGGGCCGTGTCCACCTTGTCGTCAGCCAGGTCCTCGGGTGCCGGAATCGGGTCGTCGATGCCGATACCCTGGCCGGGGGTGGTCCCCCAGGTGACGACCGGGTCCAGCTCGCTGGCGTCGATTTCGACGACGTCGTCGTACTCGGCGTCCGCGTCGCTGCGGATGGACTCCCAGTAGGGCTTGAGCTGCTCGAACTTCTCGGGGTGTTCCTGGAAGTAGTCCGTCTGTTCGAGCCACTCGTAGGTGGTCTCGTCGGGGTTGACATAGCCCGCGCGAGCGCCGCCCTCGATGGACATATTACAGATGGACATCCGCCCTTCCATGTCGAGGTTCTCGATGGTCTCGCCGGCGTACTCGTAGACGTAGCCGACGCCGCCCTCGGTGCCCAGACGGCGGATAATCTCGAGGATGATGTCCTTCGCTTCGACGCCCTCGTCGAGTTCGCCGGTGACCTCGATTTTGCGGACCTTCTGTTTCTCCATCGCGATGGTCTGGGTGGCCAGCACGTCGCGAATCTGGCTGGTCCCGATACCGAACGCGAGCGCGCCGAAGGCGCCGTGGGTGGAAGTGTGGCTGTCGCCACAGACGATGGTCTTGCCGGGCTGGGTGATGCCCTGCTCCGGCCCGATGACGTGGACGATACCCTGGTCGCCCGTCGTGGGGTCGGAGAACTGGATGCCCGCGTCGCGGACGTTCTCTTCCAGTTCGGCCATCATCCGCTCGGCCGCGTCGTCGGAGTAGGGCCGGTCCTGGTTCGCCGTCGGGACGATGTGGTCGACCGTCGCGTGAGTCAGGTCAGGGCGGGCGACCTCCAGGCCGCGCTCCTGAAGCATCCCGAACGCCTGCGGACTGGTGACCTCGTGGATGAGGTGGAGCCCGACGAACAGCTGGTCCTGCCCGTTGGGCAGGGTCGTTACCTTGTGCTGGTCCCATACCTTGTCGTACAGCGTGTTTTCACTCATACGGTCTCATCACGTCCTTCAGTGCCACGCTCGTAGGCGCGGTCGACGCCGTCGGCCGCCGACTCGTGGTCGACGTCCGCCATCGTCTGGGTCGTCTCGTCGGCCTCTTTGCCTCCGTCGGAGCGCGGCTCCGACGAGGCTCGCCGTCCGTCGGACGGCTCACCCCCGTCGGCGGCCACTGCCGACCCGCGTGTGAAGGCACTGCCGAACGCGCTGTCCGTGTGTGGATGCGTGTGGTCCACGTCTTTCATCTGCTCTGTCATGTTAATCGTCCGCTGGGGCTTCCGTCTCTTCCTGCTGTTCCCCCCAGGAGAACAGCTCGCGCAGGCCGGCGCCGACCTGTTCGATTTCGTGTTCCTGTTCGGCTTCCCGGTACTGCTTGTAGCTCGGTCGGCCGGCCTGGTTCTCGAGAATCCACTCGCGGGTGAACTCGCCGTTCTGAATCTCTTCGAGAATCTTCTCCATCCCCTCGCGGTTGATGACCTCCTCACCGCGGGTGAGCCCGCCGTACTCGGCGGTGTCCGAGACCGAGTTCCACATCTCCATGTGGCCGCCCTCGTACATCAGGTCGACGATGAGCTTGAGCTCGTTCAGACACTCGAAGTATGCCATCTCCGGGGAGTAGCCCGCGTCGACGAGCGTCTCGAAGCCGACCTTCACCATCTCGGTGACGCCGCCACAGAGGACGGCCTGTTCGCCGAAGAGGTCCGTCTCGACCTCTTCCTTGAACGTCGTCTCGATGACGCCCGCTCGCGTGCAGCCGATGGCCTTCGCGTAGGAGAGCGCACCCTCCTTCGCGTCGCCGGTGGCGTCCTGGTAGACGGCGATGAGTCCGGGGGTCCCTTCGCCGCGGTCGTAGGTCCGCCGGACGAGGTGGCCGGGGGATTTGGGCGCGACCATGGTCACGTCGACGCCCTCCTGGGGCTCTATCTGGCCGTAGTGGATGTTCAGCCCGTGGGCGAACTGCAGCGTGTCGCCCGGTTCCAGGCCGTCCTGGATAGCCTCGTACACTGCCGGCTGGACGGTGTCGGGGACCAGCATGACGACGCGGTCGGCCTCGGCGGCCGCAACGTCGGGCGTCTTCACGGTGAGGCCCGAGGCCTTCGCGTCCTCGCGCGAGGACGACCCCTTGCGGAGGCCGACGACGACGTCGACACCGGAGTCGTGGAGGTTCAGCGCGTGGGCGTGGCCCTGCGAGCCGTATCCGAGTACGGCTACTGTCTCGTCAGTTACGTGCGATACGTCGGCGTCGTCGTCGTAGTAGACCTCTGTCGTGAGTTCGTCAGTCATGTTTCTCCAGTGTCTTGGGGCCTCGTTCCAGCGCGGCGGCCCCCGTCCGCACGACCTCCTGCACGTCGAACTGTTTGAACGCCTCGACGGCAGCGTCGATTTTCTGCTTGCTGCCCGTGATCTCGACCGTCACCGAATCCGTGGACGCGTCGACGGCCTGCCCGTCGTACATCTCCGCCACGGCGTTGACGTCGTCCGGTTTCTCCCCACCGACCTTGATCAAGGCGAGCTCCCGGCGGACCGCTGTCGGGTCCAGTTCCGTCACCTCGATGACGGGGACCAGTTTGCGGAGCTGCTTTTTGGCCTGGTCGATGCCGGGCTCGGGCTCCTCGATGAGGATGGTCATCCGGGCCGTATCGTCATCGACCGTCGGGCCGACGGTGAGACTTTCGATGTTGAACTGCCGGCGCGAGAAGAGCGCCGAGACCTCCGATAGCACGCCGGGCTTGTGTTTGACCAGCGCCGACAGGACCGCCTGTCGGGGTTCGTGGGTCACTTCCGCCTCGGGGTCGATTCGGATTCCTTGCTTGTTCCGTCGACCCTTCGGGTGCATCCGGTCGTGTGGCGAGGGGCCGGGCATTCCACCAGTCATTAGAGTTCCTCCAGGTGGTCTTCCTGCAGCGCGAACCGCCCGTTGTCACCGCCGCTTGGCACCATCGGGAAGACGTTCTCCCCGGGGTCGATGTGGGCGTCGATGACGCTCGGGCCGTCGTACTCGCGTGCCGCTTCGATGGTCTCTTCGACGTCTTCCTGTGCCTCCAGTCGGAACCCGCGAGCGCCGAAGGCCTCGGCGAGCTTGTCGAACTGCGGAATCCACGGGTACTCCGAGGCCATCCGGCGGCCCTCGTAGAAGCCGTCCTGCCACTGGCGGACCATCCCGACCGCCTCGTTGTTCAGGACGACGTAGGTGATGTCCAGCTGTTCGCGAACGGCGACCGACAGGCCCTGGACCGTCATCAGGAACGAGCCGTCGCCGTCGAAACAGACGACCTCCTGGTCCGGGGCGGCCAGCTTCGCGCCGATGGCCGCGGGGACGCCGTAGCCCATCGTCCCCAGGCCGTGTGAGGAGACCCAGGTGCGGGGCTCGGTGTACTCCCAGAACTGGGAGGCCCACATCTGGTGTTGCCCGACGCCGGTACAGACGATGGTGTCATCGGGCGTCATATCGGAGAACTTTTCGACGACGTACTGCGGTTTCAGCGGCTCGTCGTCGGGCGTGTCGTAGGTCATCGGGTACTCGTCTTTCCAGGTCTGGCACTGTTCGCGCCACTCGTCCACGTCGGGGACCCGTGGCATGGCGTCGAAGAGCTGGCGCAGGACTTTCCGGGCGTCACCGATGAGCGGGTAGTCCGCGTAGATGTTCTTGGAAATCTCGGCGGGGTCGATGTCGACGTGGATGACCTCGGCGTCGGGAGCGAAGGAATCGACGCCGCCGGTCAGGCGGTCGTCAAAGCGCGTGCCGATGGCCAGCAGGCAGTCCGTGTTCGAGATGGCCATGTTGGCGTAGCCGGTCCCGTGCATCCCGGCCCACTCCAGGGAGAGTTCGTGGTCCTCCGGGAACGACCCGATGCCGGGCATCGTCGTGATGACCGGAATCTCGTACTCCATGGCGAACTCACGGAGCGCCGAGGAGGCGTCGGCCTTGATGACGCCGCCACCGGAGAGGATGACCGGCCGGTCCGCGGCCGCCAGTGCTTCGGCTGCTTCCTGCACGGCCGCGTCGTCGGCCTCTTCCTGGACCTCGTAGGTGTCCGGGGTCGTCGGCTCGCTGGGTTCGACGTCGGTCTCGCCCTGCGTGATATCCTTGGGCAGGTCGACCAGCGTCGGGCCCTGTCGCCCGGCGTCGGCCAGCGCGAAGGCCTCGCCGACGTTGTCGCCGACTGTGTCCGAATCGGCCGCGAAGTAGGACTCCTTGGTGACCGGCTGGGTGATACCCACCGTGTCGGTCTCCTGGAAGGCGTCGTTGCCGACGAACTCCGTGGGGACCTGGCCGGTCAGAGCGATCATCGGGTCCGAGTCCATGTTGGCGTCGGCGATACCGGTGACGAGGTTCGTCGCGCCGGGGCCGGATGTCGCGAAACAGACTCCGGGTTTGCCGGTGACGATGCCGTAGGCGTCCGCGGCGTGGGACGCCCCCTGCTCGTGGGCCATCGTCACGTGGTTGAGGTCGGAGTCGTACAGCGCGTCGTAGACGGGCATGATGGCCCCGCCCTGGACGCCGAAGATGTACTCCGCACCGGCGTTCTCCAGGGCCCGGACGACGGACTGGGCGCCGGTAGTGACGGGCGCCTGCTCGCTCTCGTCGCTCTCCTCCTCGCTCGCCTCCTCGTCGGCCGGGACTTTGGCGTGTTCGCTCATAATCGTCCTCCGGTGGTGTGCTGTCGATACGGTCGTCGTGTGGTTGCTGTGTGCATAGCTGGGGTCTCTGGTGGGTGGTGGATGGTCGATACGGACTGGGCCGGGAGTGGGTAGTACGGGGCTAGAAGGCCCCTACAATACCTACGCCGTGAAGAAGAAGCGCACCACTGGCAGTCGGGCGACCCGAAGCACCAGCGTGCGCTGTCATCGTATCGTGAGACTGTCGGCGATGGGTAATAAACGTTCTGTGATAGACCGCAACGAACCCGGGTCACAGGGTGGACTGAGCGCTGCTGTCGGCAGGCCGCAGCGACCGAGACCGAGGTCATCGGCCTACGCCCGGACCTCCTCGCTCTCCTCGTCGACGCCGACCTCCTGGGCGAACCGTTCGAGTTCGCTCATGGTGACCTGCTGTTTCTCCGCGCCGAACTCCTTGACGCGGCGGGTCACCTCGCGGACTTCGGCGTCCGTCGGGGCGTAGCCCGCATCGACCAGCCGCTCGCGCACCGAGTGAGCGCCGGTGTGTTTGCCCAGCACGAGCTCGCGCTCGGCACCGACCATCTCGGGGGTCATGACTCCGGGCTCGAACGTGTCGGAGTTCTCGATGACGCCCGCGGCGTGGATACCGCTCTCGTGGGAGAAGGCGTTGCGCCCGACGATGGGCTTGTTCGCCGGCACCGGAATGTCCGACTTCTCCTCGATTAAACGGGACAGCTCCGTGATACGGGTCGTATCGATGCCCGTGTTCACGTCGTAGAGCGATTCCAGCGCCATCACGACCTCTTCGTAGGCCGCGTTGCCAGCTCGCTCGCCGATGCCGTTGACCGACACCTGCGACTGGCTCGCGCCCGCCTCGAACCCGGAGATGGCGTTCGCAGAGGCGAAGCCGAAGTCGTCGTGGGTGTGGACGTCGATACGCGCGTCCGTGTGCGCGTCGACGATCTCGATGAGGTCGTAGAACCGTCGCGGCGTCGCGACCCCACAGGTGTCGGGGATGTTTATCCAGTCGGCTCCCGCGTCTGACGTCGCTTCGATGACTTCGATGAGGAAGTCCTCGGAGGTTCGGGTGGCGTCCATCGGCGAGAACATGCACTCGGCACCCGCCTCGACGATGCGCTCGACGGACTCGACGGCCGAGTCCAGCGCCTCCTGACGGGTCGCGTGCATGGAGTCTTGTAACTGTACGTCGGACGTCGAGACGAAGGTGTGGACCATGTCCACACCCGAATCCAGAGCTGCCTCGATGTCCTTCTCGACCACACGCGCCAGCCCGCAGGTCGTTACGTGGGTGGACTCGGCGATGTCGCGGACGGCCTCGAACTCCGCGTCGGAGTTGACGGGGAACCCGGCCTCGATGACGTGGGTACCCATCTCGTCGAGTATCGCCGCTATCTCGCGTTTGTCCTCGTAGTTGAACGACGTGCGTGGCGACTGCTCACCGTCGCGCAGTGTGGTGTCGAATATGCGTGCGTCTGTTATCTCAGACGTGGAATCCAGTGTGCCCTGGAAGAACTCGATCCGCCGGGGATCCCGACGTGCCCTCATTGTTGGACATAAGCAGATGGTAGTGGTCACTTCCGATACTTATAGTTGTCCATCGGGAGGGGCCCAGCGTCGCCTCGATGTGTCGGTACTGTTCTGAGAACGGCGTTCGGGCGAGTGGGAGGTCTGTCGTTCCACTGCCCCTGTCGTTGCAGGCAGCAGGTATTATTCCAGGCGCCCCATTGGTTGTCGTGATGACAGTTACGTTCACCGACGACGACGAGGGCAAGTCAGTAGTCGATGCGGGCGAGACGACGCTCGGCCACGTGACCGAGGTTGGAAGCGAGACGGTATCCGTCGAACCCGACCCCGAACTCGACGAGTCGCTCCTCTCGGACCTCGGATGGGAGGGTGCCGCTGGCGAAGAGTACACAGTTCACGAGGACGCCGTCGACACGAAGACCGAGGGGACGATCTATCTACAGGGGAAACTCTAGGTCGCGACAGTTCCACGCACGACAGGCGTCAGACGCGGGGAGCAGATTTTTGCTCCTCGCACGCATGCCACTCCACCATGAGTGATTTCGAGGGGCTGGACCTGCAAGCCGTCGAGGACCAGATGGCGGCCGACGAGGAGACCGGCGGGAGCCACAGCGTCGTCCTGGGCGTACTCGACGGGACGACCGACGACGCGGAGTGGGTCGACGCCATCGAGGACGACCAGGTGCTCGTGTTGAACGTCGACGGCGACCTGAACGAACTCGCGTCGGGCTTTGCCCGACCGGTGAAAGACGCCGGCGGCGACCTGATGCACTTCCGGGGCTTTCTCGTCGTGACGCCGGCGGGCGTGCGAATCGACAAGAGCCGCCTCGACACCTGACTACCTCACGCGACCAGCGTCACGTAGTGCCCGTCGGGGTCCCGGATTCGCACGCCTTCTTCGACCGACGTGACCGACAGCGCGTCGTCGGCTACCTCGCGAGCGACGGCCCCGGGGTCGTCGGCGCCGACGCCGAAGTCGACGTGGACGCCGCCGCGGGCGTCGGCGATGCCCAGCCGGGGCGACCACAGTTCGAGGTCGAACTCGCCGGTGGTGAGGCGGACACGGCCCTCCTCGCGGCCATCGTCGACGATTTCGAAACCGAGCCGTTCGTAGAAGTCGACGGCCGCGTCCAGCTGTTCGACTTCCAGTACCAGCTCGAAGAGGCCGGTGACGCCGTCGCCATCGACGTCACTCTCACCGAGCTCCACGCAGTTGCCCTCGGGGTCGTAGAAGTACAGCGACCGAGCGTCGCCGAAGCTGTGCTCGACGAGGTCGAACCGCTCGTCGAGTCGGTCGTACCAGTCGTCGTACTCGCGTTCCGGGACGGTCAGCGCGTAGTGGGTGTGGAGGCCACCACGCGGGACGGAGCCGGGCGCGCGGAGGCGGAGTTCGGTGTCACCGGCCGCGAGGACCGTCTCTCGCTCGGCTTCATCGACCACGTCGAGTTCGAGGAAGGCGTCGTAGAAGACTGTCATGCGGTCGATATCTTTCGCCTCCAGTGTGAACCACTCGGGAGTGCTGCGCATAGCTGCGCTTGGTCGGGGAGGGTGAAAATTATGTGTCCCGTGGGGCCCTATTCCAGCGAGCTCGTCTCTGAGGCCCGAAATATATTTGGTAGTTCAACAAGCAGTATTAACTCTGTTAGGGCACTGGTTTTTATGTAAATATATATATAGTAATTATTGCTGTGATGAAAAACACACGACGCGAAACACTGACCGCGATCGGCACCGCTTCACTCTGGACGACACTCGGTTCCGGGGTGGTACTGGGTTCGACGACCGGTTTCACCGGGACGGGGTCACCGATTCAGAAAGCCATCTACGACGTGACCCAGTCACGTGAGGGGCCATATCTGGTCGCTGCGAACGGGGACGTGCTCGCACGCCGGGCGGCCACAGCGGCCGACGACACCGACTACGAACAGGTGCTCGACGCGGGACTGCGCGCGGGGGACAAGACGTTCTACGGGACCGACTCGACGGACGACGGTCGGAACGTCTGGCTCGCCGGCGAGAGCGGTCGCGTGGGCTACTACGACGCGGTCGACGAGCAGTTCACGGACTACTCGAACCCAAACGGGCTCTCGCCAACCTGGCGTGACGTTGCTGTCGCGGGCGTGGCTGGGCGCGACAAGGTGTATCTGTTCGGCGACGGTGGCGAGGTCCTCGTGGGAGAGCGCGACGGGCCGGGGATGGAGTGGGAGTCCGCCGCCGTGTTCAACGGTGGGAACACGATATACGGGGGGTCTCTCGTGGACGAGACCACCGGCTACTGCTGTGACTCGACCGGGACGGTGTACGAGACGGTCGACGGCGGGTCGACGTGGACGAACATCGGCATCAGACGGACCAACAAGCCGATGTACGACATCGATGCCGTGGCCACTGACACCGTCACCGCTGTCGGAGGTGGCGGCCGGATATTCGAGTACGACGGCACGGAGTGGAGCAAGTACAAGCCAGGGTCCAGCGACGTTCGCGGGGTCGACCGCACGACCGACGACCAGGTCGCCGTCGGCGTCGGCGGCCGCCTCTACACTCGGAGCTCGGATGGCTGGAGTGTCACGAATTTCGACAGTTCGAAGACGCTCCGCGGGGTCGCACTCGATACGACCGGTAGCTACCCCGACGCGGTCGGCGGCAACGGCGGGCAGATATTCGAACGTGGAACCTACACCGCCTACCCTGACGACCTCCGCCTCGAGTCCGCCGACAAGCCGTCGATCGGCTACGAGTTCGACGTCTCGGGTCCCACGACCGGGACCGACCGGAACGAACTCGACGACGACGTGACCCAGACGACGACCGGCTACACGGTCGAGGGGTCAGTGGGCGACGGTGATAGGGTCGACCGCTACCGATACGGCGGGGACGTGAGCGGCTTCTCGGTGACGTCCGGTCCCGCGAGTAAACTGACGACAGTTCGGAGTGGCACCGAGGTCTCGGTCGAACGGCTGACCGACCGGACGTGGACCGAGGTCGCGACGCCCGTCGACGTGACTCTCTACGAGATAGTCGAGACGACCGGCGCGTTCTACGCCGCCGGAGAGAGCGGTCGCATCATCAAAACTGACTCGAACGGTGACTGGGTCGTCGTCACGAAGACCGGCGTCAAGGGCGGGGGGAACACCCTCTACGGCGCGGGGGTCACCGACGACCGGGCCGCGGTGTGGGTCGCCGGTGGGAGCGGCGTCATCGGCCGCATCGACCCGTCCACCGACGAAATCACGGACTACTCGGACACGGAGACCTACACCACGACGTGGACGGATGTCGCCACGGCCGGCACCACAGAGTCAGAGACAGTCTATCTCGTCAACGGCTCCGGCGAGGTAGTTACTGGCGACTACGACGGCACGACGCTGACCCTCGGTGACGCGGTCAAACCGGGCAACGGGTCGAGCATCCGCGGTGTCACCTGCATCGACGCGGACCTCGCGTACGTCTGTGACGACAACTCGACGGTGTACGAGACCCGCGACGGCGGCGCGACCTGGACAGACATCGGCATCAGCTGGGCCGGGGTGACGCTGTACGACGTGGCCGCCGTCGGCCGAGACGACATCACGGTTGTCGGCGGCAGCGGCCGGCTCTTCCGATACAACGGAGCGGTCTGGACGCTGACGAAGCTCGGCGGCAACAGCCGCATCGGCGTCGACCGGTCGGCCGACCGCGGCGTCGCCGTCGGCGGGAGCGCGGAGGTGTTCGAGCGGGAAATCGAGGGGTGGACTGAGACCTACGAGGACGCCTCGGACGTCACCCTGAACAGTGGTATCGTCGTCCGTGACGACTCGACGGCCTCGAAGTACGCAGTCGGTGGCAACGGGGTCGCCCTTCGACAGACCATCGACGACCCGCTCTAGAGATTCCGGGGACTGCGTAGCCCCCGAAATAGTGGCAACCAGTAGATATTTATCCACCCCACAACAGCCTCCGGTAACGTGGATATCGGCCTCGCCGTCGCGATACTCGTCTTCATCGGTGCCTGCTACACGGTGTTCAGGTGGTTCCTGAAGGGCGGGGGTGGGCTCAACAGCGAGTGGTCTCGCTGACCCACACCGGTTAGTTCCAGCATTTATCCACACCGAGGTCCAACTCTCGGCCATGCCAATGAAAGGAGACGGCGTGGCGACGGACTGGACGGAGACGAACCGCTGGGAGCGGGGTGCCAGCTGGCTGGCCTATCCCGACGAGACGATGCAGCGGGCGAGCCACGTGCTCGGGACCGACGCCGGCGCTATCGTCGTCGACCCCGTCGACGCCGAGGGTATCGACGAGCTCTTCGCGGACTTTGGCGACGTCGCTGGCGTCATCGTCCTCCTGAACCGCCACAAACGGGACTCGGCGGCCATCGCGAAGCGCCACGACGTGCCCGTCTACGTCCCCGAGGCCCTGGCCGGCGTCGAGGACGACATCGACGCGCCCACCGAGCGGGTCCACCGGCAGATTCCGGACACCGACTACGGCGTCCACGAGCTGACGAGCAACGCCGTCTGGCAGGAGGCAGCGCTGTACGGCGACGAGGACGATACATTGGTGGTCCCGGAGGCCGTCGGGACGGCCGATTACTTCCTGGCCGGTAGCGAACGGCTCGGCGTCCACCCCATGCTGCGGCTGACGCCGCCGACGAAACTGAACCGCCTGACCCCCGAACGGCTACTCGTCGGTCACGGACACGGTATCATGGACGACGCAAGCGGTGCGCTCGCGGACGCAGTCCGGGGGTCTCGCGGCCGAACGCCGGGGCTGTACGTCAAGAATCTGAAGTCGTTCGTGCTGGGGTAGGCGGCCACGGGCTTTTGCTGCTCGGGCCAGGCGGCGACGGGATTATACGACCACCGCCCGAAATTCGGGTGTGGTGTACGTTACACGCGGTCTCGTCGAAACGTTGCTGCGGATGGCCAGGGAGGCTGAGCCGGACGACGTGACTATCTCGCTGGCCATCACCGAAGCCGGAGAGCTGCCCGAGGCCGACCTCGACCCCGAGACACCGGTGTTTACGGACTTCTATCTCCCGTCGGCTGGCAGTTCTGTCAACGCAGTCTTCGGGATGGACCTGGGGACTCCGGCCGGGCAGACCCATGGCCGCTTTGTCTCCCATCCCGACGGCTACATGGGCGTCAGCAAGCTCGATGACCTCCACGAGGTCATCTTCGTCGCCATCCCGCCGTGGGACACCGAGAGCTTCGGCGCGTTCGACCGGTCGGGACGGACCGTCGAGGTCGATATTCTGGATATCGAACCGCCCGAGGAATCGCTGGCCTAGCGGGTGCGCTACTCCAGGTAGCCCAGGTCCCGCAGCTGGTCAGTGATATCCTGGAACTGTGCCTCCGTCAGTTCCCCTTCGCGCTGGTGTTCGACCACGATACTGCGAAGCAGGAAACGGACGAGGTCCGACGTACTGGAGAAGCTGGTCCCCTCGATAGTCTCCTCGACGCGTTCGGCGAGGTCTTTCGGTATCGAGACCGTGGTGTAATCGGCCATATCTGAGCCATGCCACGGGGGCGGAAAACGATTGTGTCACGATGCCAGTGACAGCACTGCTCAGCGAGGCTCGTCTGCCTCGGTGTCGAAGTGGCCGGCGGTCGCCGTACTGGTCGGTGAGAACATCAGCGGCGCGCCGTCCGTGGAACGGGTGCCAAACTCGGGGGTCGGATACGATTCGTCGTCGGTCGGGGTCGTGATTGTGGTTGTCATCCGGGGGGTCGTGTCGGGTCGCAGCGGTGGTCGGTAGTGGAATCCTCGCGTCCTGGCGTGTGAAGCATGCGTACAAGCATGAGGTACCACCTGCTTTCTCCCCATATGTAATAAAAGTTCATGATTTATCCCTCGAACTGACCTGGCACCTACCGAGAGACACTCACACGACCAGGCGCTGTTCGTACTCGGTGAAGTTCTCGTAGCCGTCCTCGGTGACCACGGCGATGTCCTCGATGCGGATGCCACCGATGTCGGGGTCGTACAGGCCCGGCTCGATGGTGACGACGTGGCCGGGTTCGAGTTCATCGCCCGAGGGCGAAAGCCGGGGGAGCTCGTGGATGTCCAGGCCGACACCGTGGCCGGTGGAGTGAATGAAGCCCGTCTCGGCGCGGTCGTCGCTGCGCAGCGTCGGCAGTCCAGCCGCCTCGTAAACGTCACAGACGGCGTCGTGGACGTCCGCTCCCGTGGCGCCGGGTTCCAGTGCGTCGAAGGCGGCCGTCTTGGCCCGCTCGGTCAGGTCGTACCACTCTCGTACCGTGTCGCTGGGCTCGCCCTTGCAGAACGTCCGGGTCATGTCGGCGTGGTACTTCGTCGTCTTGTCGCGGGGGAAGATATCGAGGATGATCGGCTCCCCGGCGGTCAGCGGCCCGCTACCGCGGTCGTGGGGGTCGGCAGCGTCGGCCCCGCAGGCGACGATAGTCTCGTCGAGCGAGCAGCCGTGGCGCAGCAGCGTCACCTCTATCTCTTCCTTGACGCGCTCGCTGGTCAGTACCTCGCCGTCGTACTGCAGCGTGCCGTCGTCGGCTACCCTCGCTGCACTAAGCAGGTCTTCAGCCGCCTGCATCGACGCCTCGTTGGCTTTCTGTGCCGCCCGGACGTGCTCGATTTCCTCGTCGGTCTTGGTCGCGCGAATCTCGGTGATGGTCCCGTCGGTGTCGGGCGTCACGTCGACGCCCCGGGCCCGGAGGCCGTCGGCGGTCCGCAGCGGGAACCGCGGCGGGACCGCCACACTGTCGACGCCGTAGGACTCGAGGAATCGGGCGAGTACGTGCGAGACCGCCGCCTCCGAGCCGTGCTCCTCGACCAGTTCGGCGTGGTCGAAATCGACGTAGCGTTCGACCGTTGTGGCACGCGACTCTCGTTTGGCCCGCCCGAACTCCAGGCTCCGGGGAAAGAGCAGGTGCGTCTCCCCGTCGTACAGCGTGACGAAGGGGTCCGGGGCGTCGAACCCGGAGAGGTAGTACTGGTCTGAATCCGTCGAGTCCGCGTCGATGAGGTAGCCGTCCGTGTCGGTCGATTCGAGAAAGTCGTCGAGTCTGGCGAAGTCTGGCATACCAGCCAGTCGGGGCGGGGACGGCAAAGGGCTACCGCCGTCTGCTGACTCGTTCATATCCTGTGGCCGAGGACACAATCCGGCAACTGGCGGGTAATTCACTGCCACCTGCAGGAGACGAACGCTGTTTGGCATCCAACTCACGGGCGCTCTGTGGGACCCAAGGAGAGGTCACGTATGCAGTCCACTCGAACGTCGACGACTACACGCATACCATCGAGGCCCGGACGGTGATGCAAACTGGCGACGAAACGGAACTGGGAGCGAGCAAAGCAACCACGATACGAAGCGAGGCGATGTAGCGGCCGGAACAGTTATTTTCCCGCCTCAGGAGTCTGTGCCATGATACAGAGCCGGCGGACGTTTCTCGGTATCGTGAGTGGAGTCGTGGCCCTGCTACCTGGTTGTAATGGAACGGGGAGGGAGACGACCGAGGGTGAAGCGGGGTCGACTGAGACGGCGGCCACCGCGACGCCGCCCGAGAGCGAGTCGACCGCAACGATACAGTACGACGGGGGACCGGTGACGCTTGACGAGTACGGGGAGGCCAGTGTCGAGCTCACCTACGAAACCTCGGGCGGAACCGTCGCGGACGCGGACTTCTCGATCATCGCCCAGCCTTCGGGGTCGGGTGCGGGCATCCTCGAGTACGACGACTACGCCGAGGTCCAGTTCGACACGCGCGGCACGTACACGGTCCAGTTGACCGTGACCTTCGCCGACGGGACGCGGGCGAGAGACACTGTGGATATCTCGGTCGAGTGAGTCAGGAGAGCGGCCCGAACCACACCGTTACCACGAGGTGTCGTAACGGCTGTGACAGCGCGGAGACGGGAGTATATCACTCTGGCGACCCTTCCCCCAACTGTGACCGACGACGCAATCGGTGCCGAGGGCGTGGAGCTCACCTACGCCGACGGGACCCAGGCCGTGCGGGGTATCGACCTGACGGTCCCGCGTGGGGAGTTCTTCGGCTTTCTCGGGCCCAACGGCGCAGGCAAGACCACGACCATCAAGACACTCGTGACCCTCCTTCGGCCGACGGCTGGCTCCATCACGGTCAACGGGTTCGACGCGCTGCGGGAGGGGCGGGCGGTCCGCGAGACGGTGGGATACATGGCTCAAGAGACGAGTATCGACCCCGAACTCACCGCTCGCGAGAACCTCCGCTTTGCCTGTGATTCCTACGGCGTGGCCCGAAGCGAGCGGGCCGAGCGCATCGACGAACTGCTGGACCTCGTGGGCCTCGCCGACGTGGCCGACAAGCGGGCAGACGACTTCTCGGGCGGGATGAAGAAACGCCTCGACGCCGCGACGGCGCTAGTTCACCGGCCGCCGCTCGTGTTCCTCGACGAGCCCACGACCGGACTCGACCCGAAGGCCCGCAACCGCCTCTGGGAGTACTTCCGACGTATCAACGAGCGCGGGACGACCATCTTCCTGACCACCCAGTATCTGGAGGAGGCCGACGCCCTCTGTGAGCGGCTGGCCGTCATCCTCGACGGCGAAATCGTCTCCGAGGGCTCGCCGGCGGAACTCAAACGCGAGGTCGGCGGGGAGATTCTGGAAGTGGACGTCGACGGCGGAGAAAGCGACAGGCAAGCGGCCGCCGACATCGCTCGCTCGGTCGACCTCTTCGAGGCCGACGCGACCGTCGACGTGACCACGGAGGGCATCACCGTGACCTCCGAGCGGGCCCGCTCGCGGGGGACCGACCTGCTGGTCGCGCTGCGGGACGCCGACATCGCCGTGACGGGGTTCAACGTCCGGGCACCGACGCTCGATGACGTGTTCCTCGCCATTACTGGCGAACACGTCGAGACCGAGAAGGGCTCCGAGCCGGTAGATTCCCTCGCTGCCGACGGGGGGACTGGCCCGTGAGCTCCGAGCGTCCGACGGCGGACGAGGAGCCAGCCGAAATTACCCGCTCGGGCAACTCCTTCCGGGGCGACGTCTGGGTCAACTTCGTCCGCTGGAACATCAAGGCGGTCCGGAACCCGTTCGTCCTCGTCGTCTCGCTCGTCCAGCCCATCATCTTCCTCGTCCTCTTTACGCAGGTGTTCGGCCAGGTCGCCACGGGCGCGGTGAATCAGGGGGCCGCGGAGATCAGCTACGAGACCTATCTGGTGCCCGCTATCTGTATGCAGGTGGCCCTGGCGGCAGCGGCGACCTCCGGCGTTGGACTGGTCAACGACATCGAGAACGGGATGTTCGAGAAGGTGCTGGTCAGCCCGATGAACCGGACCGCCGTGTTCCTGGGCAAGACCGCCGCCGAGGTCGTCCGCATCGCGGCCCAGATACTCATCATCATCGGGCTGGGCGTCCTGCTGGGGGCGGAGGTCGCGACGGGTGCCGTCGGCGCGCTGGGCATCGTCGGGGTGGGTATCCTCTTTTCGTTCTGGTTCAGCGCGCTCTCGAACACCATCGCCGTCATCACGAAAGACCAGGAGTCGACCATCATCGGCGCGAACCTGCTCCAGTTCCCGCTGTTGTTCGTCTCGACGGCCTTCCTCCCGCTGGCGGTCCTCCCGGGATGGATTCAGACCGTCGCGCGGTTCAACCCCGTGACATACGGCGTCGACGCTGCGCGAGCTATCATGCTCGGTCGTGATGTGATGACAGTCGTCGAGATAACGGCGTTCGGTGGCATCTACGACACGCTCGTCCCGGCGGTCGCGGTTCTGCTCGCGCTGGCGGTCGCCTTTGGCAGCGTCGCCGTCCACATGCTCCAGCGAGCGTCCAGCGCGAACGTCCAGTAGGTCTGTGGAGACCCCCCTCCACCGCCTCAGTATCATCAAGGCTACTGGTTTATACCCTCAGCGACCCTCTAGAAGGTATGGCAACAATCTCTTCACGCTATCCCATCGCCACAGGCGCCGGAGACCTCACGCGCCGTACGACCGGCGGCGTCCTCGTCGGCGTCGTCGCGGCGCTCGTCGTCTCCGCCATCGTTACCACACTCGGCCTCGACCTCGGCGTAAGCGGCGCCCAGAGCCCGTTCGGCGCAGTTCCCATCGTCATGTCGACCGTCGTCTCCGGCGCCGGCGCCGCCGTCGCCTACGCTGTCCTGGTCCGCGTCACCGACCGACCGGTCCGGAAATTCACGGTGTTGTCGGCCGGCGTCTTCGTCGTGATGCTCATCCCCGTCGTCGCTATCGCGCCGTCGCTGGGCCTCACCGCGGTCGGACAGGGCGTCCTCGTCCTGTTACACGTCGCCGTCGCCGTCCCGCTGGTCGCGTTCGTCGCTGGCGCGGTTCGTCTGTAACTCCGATTTTCCGTGCAGAGTTCCGAGAGCGGTAGCCTCTTGTCGCCCGCCTGCAATCGCCCGAGCATGGATATCACCATCGGCACGTCGACGGTCGCAGGGGAGGCACAGGCCCCACCGTCGAAGAGCTACACCCACCGGGCCCTCCTCGCGGCGGGCTACGCCGACGGCGCGACAGTCAAAGCGCCGCTCGTGAGCGCCGACACGAAGGCGACGATGCGGGCCGTCACGGCCTACGGCGGCAGCGTCGACCGGAGCGACGAGCAGGCCATCGAAGTCGACGGCTTCGACGGCCGTCCCGAGACGCCCGACACCGTCATCGACTGCGCAAACAGCGGCACGACGATGCGACTCGTCACCGCCACAGCGGCGCTCCAGGACCGGCTGACGGTGCTGACGGGCGACGATTCGCTGCGCTCGCGGCCACAGGGCCCACTGCTCGACGCCGTCGGCCAGCTCGAGGGCCGTGCCGAGAGCACGCGTGAGAACGGTCAGGCCCCACTCGTCGTCGGGGGCGCCGTTGACGGCGGGTCGGTGGCTATCCCCGGAGACGTCTCCTCGCAGTACATCACCGCCCTGCTGATGGCCGGGGCCGTCACCGACGAGGGCATCGATATCGAGCTGACGACCGAGCTCAAGTCCTCGCCGTACGTCGACATCACGCTCGAAGTGCTCGCAGACTACGGGGTCACGGCCGAGCGGACGACGGACGGCTTCACCGTCGCCGGCGGTCAGTCCTACGACCCAGCGGGCGGCGAGTACCACGTCCCGGGCGACTTCTCATCTATCAGCTACCTCCTCGCCATGGGTGCACTGGCCGCTCCGGAGGGGATGACCGTCACGTCGGCGGTTCCGAGCGCGCAGGGCGACACCGCCATCGTCGATATTCTCGACCGGATGGGCGCGACACTGTCCTGGGACCGCGAGAGCGGCGAAATCACGGTCGAGCGAAGCGAGCTTTCGGGAATCGAGGTCGGTGTCGAGGACACGCCGGACCTCCTGCCCACCATCGCGACGCTTGGCGCGGCCGCCGACGGTGTCACCCGCATCACCGACGCCGAACACGTCCGCTACAAGGAGACCGACCGCGTCAGCGCGATGGCCGAGGAACTGACCAAGATGGGCGCCAGAGTCGAGGAGAAACGGGACGAACTCGTCGTCTACGGCGAGGACTCCGAACTACGCGGCACAACGGTCGACGGCAAGGCAGACCACCGCATCATCATGTCACTTGCCGTCGCCGGCCTCGTGGCCGACGGCGAGACCACCGTCACCGGCGCCGAACACGTCGACGTCTCCTTCCCGAACTTCTTCGACCTGCTCGAATCTCTCGGGGCCGCAGTCGAGCGGTAGGGGCGTCCTGTCGCCCCGTCTCTCGGCGAGGACCCGGATTGGGTGGCGCGGTCCAGCGGTAGTCCGCTGGTTCAGAGCTGGGTGCGGAGGTCCTCGCCGCCCACCTGTTCTATCTCTTCGGGGGAGTAGACCCGGTCCAGAGAGATTTCGATACCGTCGCGTCGACAGTAGGTGTGGAATCTGGCCAGGCCGCCGTAGTCGTCGAACCGGAGGAGCAACTCCCAGATATCGTCGCCGCCCGCCGCGAGAATCGTCGCCCCGGTCTCCGAGAGCCCGTAGACGAGGCTCTCGCCGTCGTCGGCCCACTCGATGCGGTACATCCCCTGATTGTTGACCACGTCCAGAGCAATCAGCCGCGCGACGTGCGGGCTCGTTCGGACCTGCCGCTCGAACTCGGGCAGGTCCCGGTCGCTCACCCAGATGTAGGGCATCACCTGTCCGGAGGCCGGAACCGCTCGCTCCAGCTCTATGTCCGCCACGGAACCCCGTGCGAGAACCCTCCCCAGGAGAAACTCGCTGGCTGCGACCGTGATTTCGGTGACGACTGACATTCTATGTCAGTACTCCACCGGCACATATGTATTTTTTCCAACACTCTGGCCCCAGGTGATGGCCCCATACATCTACAAGGTTCAAATGTCCCCGCCCCCCAGACGTTCGTAATGAACGGCAACGAGTTCGGCCGGCTCTTCCGGCTGACGACCTACGGTGAGTCTCACGGCGAAGCGATGGGCTGTACGGTCTCGGGCGTCCCAGCGGGCGTCGAACTCTCCGAAGCGGAGATACAGAAGGACTTAGACCGGCGCAAACCCGGCCAGTCGATGATTACGACCTCCCGGGGCGAACCGGACAAGGTGAAGCTCAACTCCGGGATTCAGGACGGCTACACCACGGGGACGCCCATCGGAATGGTCATCCAGAACAAGGACGCCCGCTCGGGCAAGTACGAGCCGTTCATCACGGCTCCGCGACCCTCACACGGCGACTTCACGTACTCCGCGAAGTTCGGAACACGGAACTGGGGCGGTGGCGGCCGCTCGTCGGCCCGCGAGACAGTCAACTGGGTCGCCGCCGGCGGCGTCGCCAAGCAGGTCCTCGAGCAGTCGGATTTCGACGTCCAGATCAAGGCCCACGTCTGCCAGATCGGCGACGTGGTCGCCGACGACGTGACCTTCGAGGAGATGCTCGAACACAGCGAGGAAAACGAGGTCCGCTGTGCCGACCCCGAGGCCGCCGAGGAGATGCGCGACCTCGCAGATAAACACCAGAAGGAGGGCGACTCGATCGGCGGCGCTATCTACTTCGAATGTCAGGGCGTCCCTCGCGGGCTGGGTGCGCCCCGTTTCGACTCGATTCCCTCGCGGCTCGGCCAGGCGATGTACTCTATCCCCGCCGTGACGGACCTCGCACTCGGCGTCGGTCGGGACGCCCGCACGATGCGGGGCTCGGAGTACACCGAAGACTGGGAGTTCTCGGAGGACGGCGACCCGGTCCCCGTCGGTAACGACCACGGCGGCCTCCAGGGTGGTATCACGACCGGCGACCCCATCTACGGCGAAGTGACCTGGCACGCGCCCGTCTCCTTCCCGAAGACCCAGAAGACAGTCGACTGGGAAACCGGCGAGGAGAAGGAGATTACGGTCACCGGTCGTCACGACCCCGTGCTCCCGCCGCGTGCCGTCCCGGTCGTCGAAGCGATGCTGTACTGCACCGTGCTTGACTTCATGCTGCTGGGCGGACGCATCAATCCGGACCGGCTCGACGGTCGGCCCGGGGAATACGACACGGACTACCACCCCTCCAGCCCGCAGAACGACCCGGAGGACGCCGACACCCACGCGAAAACTATCGACAAGGACCAATAATGGACGCCAATCAGGAGTCGATGTCGAACCCCTTCGGCATGGACGAACAGTGCCAGAACTGCCCGGAGCTGTGTGACACTCGCGAGAACGTCGTCCACGGCTACGGTGACGTGGGTGCGGAGTTCATCGTGCTGGGCGACTCGCCCGCGGCGGGAACCGACGAGTCGGGCATTCCCTTTACCGACGAGCAGGAACGGGAACTGCTCGACATCCTCGACGCCGTCGACATGGTCGAGGACCCCGACGCCGAGGAACCGGAACTCAAGAACACCTTCCTGACCTACGTCACTCGCTGTCGCCACCCCGAGCGCGACGCCACCGACGAGGAGGTGGTCAACTGCGAGCCGTATCTCAACAGCGAGATACGGATGATAAACCCGGAAATCCTCCTCCCCGTCGGGCAGCGCCCCCTCGAAGAACTGGCCTTCGAGTACACGACGCTGAGCGAGGACGAACTCGACATCGATGAGCGCCACGCGACGACCATCCGCGGGCGTGGATTCGAGATTCTCCCGATGATTCCGCCGGCCGACCAGACCGACGAAGAACGAACTGCCTTCCTCGACCACTTCAGCGACGTGCTGGGTCAGGACTACCGCCAGACGAAAGGTCGGCGGGGTCGGTAAGACCGACGGCAGCGGTCAGTCCGTCGGGTCCGCCGAGGACTGACGAGATTACTCAGTGACGTTCTCCGGCGCGACGAGTTCGCCGTACTCTTTTGCGGTCCGGAGCCGCTGCTGAGCGTCTTCGCGGTACCGCCTCTCGCGGTCCGTATCCCCCTGTTCGCTGGCGTAGGTCGCCCCACCGAGCCACTCGACGGCCTGCCAGATGCAGGTCGCCTTCTTGCGCGCCCGCTCGCAGGCCTCGCGGACCGACTCGCTGTCGGCACCTGACACCGCCGAAGTGAAGTGGTCGACGCTGTCTTCGAACTCGCTGGCGGCATCGTTGAAGCCACCGCGGGCGAGGGGCAAATCTCCCGACTCGAACCGTTCCATTGCCTCGGTGGTTCGCCGGCGGCCCTCGACGTATTTGACGTGTCCGACGTGATATTCCCGCCCGGCGACGGAGTCACCGTGGGGTGACGCCACCTGTTTGCACTCCGAACACAGCACTGTCGGTTGCCCCTCCCCAGAGACACGATACTGGGCCCCACAGCCGTCACAGTGATATATTTCCGTCTTTTCCATTGCCCACCACCGGTTAGTTACAGGTTATACCACATACAATATGCAAATAGATTTTATCATTCAGCGCCATGATTGGACCGCGGCGCCACAGACCGACCGTCACCGCGGGCTCCACTTGTCACGGACCCCCTCCATCGCCGTCGCCTCCTCCCGGAGCGACGGGAGCGCCCAGACGATGTCGGTCAGTGTCACGATGCCGACCAAATCCAGGCCGTCGAGCACCGGGACCTTTTTGACGCCCTCGTCGGCCATCAGCCGAGCGACGGTGGTTACTGCCTTCGATGGGGTGGTCGTCACGACAGCCCCGTGGCCCACGTCGCGGATGTCGATATCACCGAGTGGGCTGCCGGTGTCCCGCGCGGCCCGGAGGACGGCCGATTCGGTGAGGATACCGACCGGGTCCCCATCCTCGACGACGATGACAGAACCAACGCCCGCATCGAGCAGTCTATCGGCAGCGTCGGCCAGGGTCGCGCCGACTGCGACCGTGACCACGTCGGTCGACATGAGTTCGCGGACCTGCATACCGGAACGTTGCTACGTAGTAACATAGTTCGTCCGGCGAGTCCGGAACCGACTAACCGTCGTCGCCCCGACAGGGAGGTATGACCACGGTTGCTGTACTGGCGGACCCGCCGGTCGAGGGGGCCGTCGTGCCTGAGCTGGCCGGCGGACCGCTCGACGAATCGGAGGCGACAGCGCTGTACACGGCGATGCTCACCGACGTCTGTCGCGCCGTCGAGGCCAGCGGCGCCGAGTTACTGGTGAACTATCGGCCCGACGAACAGGTCCCCGACGACGTAGACCCCGAACGCGCGGTTCGCGAGCCGCTCGATGCGGCGCTCGACGCACCCGACGAGGCTCGCTACGAGGTCCAGGTCGGTTCGACGCACGCGGCCCGCGTCGGCAACACCGTCACGCACCTGCTCGAACGTGAGGGGGTCAAGACCGCCGCTGCGGTCACGCCGACCGCCGGCCTCCTGACTCGCCAGCTTATCGACAGCGCCGCGATGAAGCTGCGTTCCTCCGGTGTGGTGCTTGGCCCATCGACCGACGGTCGCGTCTACTACGCCGGGTTCGCGGAGCCAGTGGATTTCGAAGATGCGTACGCGACCCCGACTGTTCAGACGCTCACCGACCGGGCGATGGACGCCGACCTCGGGGTCGACTTCCTGCCGACGACACCGGTCGTGGAGACCCAGGCGGACCTCCAGACCGTCGTTCCGCTACTCCGTGCCCGCCACCGAGCGGAGCGGGTGGTGCCACCCCGGACGACGACGCTCATCAACGAGTTCGGGCTCCGCGTGACCGCCGACGGTCTGGTCCGCGAGTAACCGACAGGCCTTAGGGCAAACCCCCGTTAGAACTCCCTGCGGTGGGGTGGCAGAGCGGCCTATTGCGCCTGCCTTGAAAGCAGGTATCCTCACGGATTCCTGGGTTCAAATCCCAGCCCCACCGCTTCTCTGGGAACGACAGTGAGCGGAATGTGAACCCGAGGAACTGCCTAATCCCCCAAAAATGTCAACCAAACTGGCTGTTTTCGTCTATCGTGAGGTTTTATATTACTGGTCTGGTTCACCTCAAGCAGATGCAGTCAACAGATTGGTCTCCAAAGCAGTGCGGGCATCGGGTCCTCGCCCTCGGTCTGGTCGTCCTCATCGTCGGGTCGATGTTTGCCTCCGTGGCGGCTGCCCAGTCGGCCATCGGCTTCCGGAAAGCCGAGGTTTCCGCGACCACCGTCACCGTGGGCGAGAACGTCACAGTGAGCGCCGAGGCGGTAAACGTCGGCGACTCCGGTGGCGGATACACATTCGAATTCGAGCGTGACCGCGTCAGGTTCGAGAGAATACGCGCGACGATTCCGGCGAACGATGACCGTCGGGTCTCGACGAACATCAGCTTCGACGAGCCGGGGACATACAGAATCAGTGTCAACGGCAACCGGGCGGGGTCCGTCACGGTGCAGCCGGCCCGTGCTCGGGTCACCTCGACCAACGAGAGCCAGCGTCGCATCGACGCCAGGGCCAACGGGGTCTCGGCGACCGAGCCGACTGCGTTCGATATCCCACCGTCGAATCGCACGTTCGCCCTCCAGAACTGGTCGACGACGACGGGACAAACTGCGTTCCAGCAGTATCTCACTGAGTACACCAACCGCTCCGAGGTGCCGGGGACGTTGCCCTCGCCCGAGCACTCGACACTACTCGGTGTCATCGACGTCGAAAGCGACGACGGCTTCGAGGAATCGACCATGCGAATCGGCGTCAACGACTCCGTGCTGGCGAACTCGACGCTAGAGCGCGACGAGGTGACAGTGTACCAGCGCAACGACACGGTCTGGGAGCCGCTGTCGACGAGCGTCGCCGCCCAGCAGGAAAACCGGACCGTCTACGAAGCGACGGCGACACGCGGGACGACGTACGCCGTCGGCCGTTTGACCGCGGACATCGCCATCGAGAACACGTCGTACGGGACGACGGCGAGCGCCGACGGCCCGCGGCTGTATATCGAGGCGCGGTTGCGTAACGCCGCGCCGATAGCCGGCACCTACACCGGTGTCATGCGGGTAAACGGCGAGTCCGTCAACCGGACGACGGTGGCGGTACCGGCGAGTGGCGACGCGGACCTCTCGGTGACACACGTGGTCACCGAGGCCGGGAGCTACAACCTCAAGCTCAACAGGACCTCGGTCGGTTCGGTCTTCATCTCCGAGAGTCAGGCAGCGGCAACGCAGCGGACCGAATCGACACCGGGGAGCGAGGCTCCGACTGGCACCGCCGCCACGACCGCGACGCCGGCCGGTGACAGCGGTGACGACGGCGATTCGGTCGAGAACCCACTCCCGTCGACTGTCTTCGGCATCAACACGCTGTACGTCATCGGCGGACTCGCCATCGCGTTGGCAGCGTTCGTCGCCATCTTGCTCCTGTTGCGCCGGGGCGGCGACGGTGGTGGTGGGAAACCGGAAACGTTCGACCCGTTCTGAGTGCGAGGCCACAGCCGGCGTCTGCTGGCTGTCCTGACTCGAGATACCCCAGGCCCTCTGCTTTCCTATCCTAAGTACTTTATATCCTCTGCATATCGGTGTAAATAGATGATCTCAGGCACTGGGTTGCCGGATGGGTGGGGGTATCGGGTAGGAGCAATCTGTATCGCCGTCGTCGTCTGTTCAGCGCTGGCGCCAGCTGTGACAGCCAACCCGGGGATGAGCTTTCGGGGGACGACAGTCTCCGAGACCACGGTCGCGGTCGGCGAGAACGTCACCGTGACGTCGACGGTCAAGAACGCCGGTAGCTCCGGCGGCGGGTACACGTTCGAATTCGAACGCGATGGCGTTGATTTCGCGGAGCCGCGAGTTTCAGTACCTTCACAGGAAACGAGGACTGTCTCCCGGAACGTGTCGTTCGGGGAACCTGGGACCTACGAGGTCACGGTGAACGACGAACTGGCTGCTGTGGTGACCGTACAGACTGCGAGAGCCCGCATCGTCGCGGAAAACGAGACCCGACGCCGAATCGACGTCCGAGCGAACGGGACCTCTCAGTCCGAGTCCGCCACCGTGGACCTGCCACAGACGAGCGCTGCCTTCGGTCTGGAGCGGTGGTCGACACGGACCGGACAGTCGGCCTTCCGACAGGAACTGACGGTGTACAGCAATCGGTCTGTGGTGCCGGAGACGCTACCGAGTTCGACTGATTCGACGCTCCTTGGGGTTCTCACGGTGAACAGTACAGCCACCGTCGAGCAATCGACGGTCCAGTTCAGGGTCGAACGGTCCGCGCTGGCGAACTCGTCGCTCTCCCGCGACGAGGTGGTGATGTACCAGCCGAACGGGACGACATGGGATAGACTCGAAACAGCTGTGGTAGCGGAGCGGTCTGACGCTGTCGTCTACGAGTCGACGGCAACGCGCGGGTCGACCTACGTGGTCGGAACAATCGACCCCAACGTCGATGTCGCGAGCACCACGCTCCGGTCGGCGGTGACCGAAAACGGGCGCTTACTCACCTTCGAGGCCGTTCTCAACAACACTGCGCCGGTCGCCACCGAGCACAACAGTACCCTGTTGGTCAACGGTGAGCAGGTCAACGAGACGCGGGTCTCGATTCCTGGGGCGGGGGAATCGTCCGTGTCACTCTCGTATCGGGTCACGGAGCCAGGCATCTACAGGTTGGTTCTCGACGAGTCTGACCCCGTTCGGATATCCCTCGGCCAGTCCGAGCTGGGGACCGTAGAATCGGGAGCAGTAACGGAGACGACCACGGAGACCCAGGAGCCGACGGTCGATGGGAGCGACGAAAACGCCTCGGAGCAGGCTCTCTTGTCGTCGACGGTGTTCGGGCTCGAGGTGCAGTATCTGCTGGGCGGTATCGGAGTCGCCTTGCTGTTGTTTTTGGGTATCTTGCTCATCCTGAGCGGGACCGATGTCGGTAGCTCCGACGACATCGACCAGTTCTAGCCGCGGAGAGCAACCCTTTTTGTGTCGGTGACCCGAGGTCCGGGCATGGAGTGGCCACACGACCCCGATGGTGAAGAGGGAAGCGAGGGCCGGCGCAAGTACGGACACGCCATCCTCGCGAAGAAAATCGACGAAGACGAAGACTTCCCGCTTTCGGGTGAGGAGTACGTCTCGGCCTACGGCGACCACCCCGTCCGAATCGACTACGAGACCGTCGTCAGCGTGGCGGATATCTTCGAGCACGTCGAGGAGACCGAGTTCGCGGACTTCCCGGAGTTCCACCAGGCGCTCGGTGAAGCACTCCGCGAAGCGGACCTGTGGCCTTACCGGCTGCAACACGCCTGACGACGTCGTCCCGGCGGAGTGTGGTGTGTGCCCACGACACATACTTGTGGGGTGCCAGCGTAGGTGTCCGTATGGCGACACAGAACGCCGAGAGCGACATCGGTGGCGACCTGCCGCCAGCGGTGGTCGAGGACCTGCTGTCCGACGACACCAGGCGCCGAGCGCTCGCGATTCTCGAGGCCAGAGACGAACCGGTCGTGGTGGAGGACCTGGCAGCGGCAGTCGTCGCCGCACAGGAGGGGGACCCGGTGTCGACAGTGCCGGCATCGGAGCGTGAGGCGATGGCGGAGGAACTGTTCACCGACCATCTCCCGAAGCTGATGGCGACGGACGTCGTGGACTACGATTCGATGCTCGGCGCGGTCGAACTCCGAACTGACGACAGCGCCAGACAGGGGTGATACCGGCCCGGTTTCGATACATCAATACCGGTCGGGTCCAAAGCCCCGGTAGTGACGAACACGCAGGTAACGCACATCCAGATCGATAACTACGGCCCGTGGACAGTGACGCCCGAGCCGCGCCGCGAAGTCGACCTCCAGACGTTGCAGTCCCGACTGTACGCTGACCTCGCACAGCTGTTCGGGAACCGCGACGGCTACATCTTCTTCTCGCGGTTCGACAACATGATCGCTGTCACCAACGGGCTCGACGAGGCAGACCACGCCCTCATCCAGGAGTCCGTCGGCAACCGATACCCGGTGACGATGAGTCTCTCGGTCGCCACGGGAACGACCCCCGTCTCGGCGCTGGGGACTGCCACAGAGCAACTCCAGGAAGCCGGCAGCGCACAGGACGACGGTCGTCGGGAGGTGTTGCGTGGCCAGACCATCGACGACGAGTTCCGGACCGACGCCGACGTCCAGCTGGCCCATTTCGACGTCGACGACGCGACCGAGAAATACACCGACCAGCTCAACGAGTTCGACACGTTCATTCAGATCGAACAGGGGTACGCCGCGCTGATGAAGTATATGCGCGAGGCCCACGACTCACTCTCCTTCTTCGTCGGCGGGGACAACGTCATCGCGGTGTGTCCCGACCTCGACGAGGCGGACTACCGTGATGCCTGTGATCACGTCCGCGACGCCGTCGACGTCGAGCTGAAGGTCGGTGTCGGCCGCGGACGCGCGCCCGCCGACGCCGGCATGGACGCGAAACACGCCTTAGAGGAGTGCCGGGCAGATGGGGCGACAGTTCGGTTCGAATAGCGAGGTTTCGAACGGAGTGAGAAACCTCGAAGCGAACCGGCGAACGCAGTGAGCCGGAGAGCAGTAACGAGGAACCGACCGAAGGGAGGTTCCTCGGAGCAAGCGATCGGGGAGGAACGACCAGTGCGCAATAGCGAGGTCTGACCGAAGAGAAGCCCACCAGGCGAGCCGGCAACCATCGGGAGCCCTAGAGCAGTAGCGAGGTCGGAGCAGCGAGAAACCGAGAGAAGAAATGCCGTTGGTATTCGGTACCATACAGCATAACACTGGCGGAGGTAGCTTTTAGACGACTTCGTGCCATATGTTCACGTATGAACGACCCGGTCTCTGTCCGGGAGGTGATGAACCGCGAGTACGTAGGTGCGAGCGCGTCGGACGGGCTCGTCGAGACGACAGAACTGCTGGTCCGCGAGGGTGAACCGACAGCGCTAGTTCTGGAGGGCAACGACCCGGTCGGAGTCGTGAGTCGGGCGGATATCCTTGGCCATCTCGTCTCGGAGGGGAGCCCGGAGGATGCCATCGTCGACGACGTGATGACCGATTCGTACCCGTCCATCGGCCCGGAGGCCCGGCTCCCGGAAGCGCGTGACCGGATGGCCACCTACGCGACCCAGTGGCTGGTCGTCGTCGAGGACGGCGAACCGCTGGGAACGCTGACCGGCCACGACATCCTCTCGTCGGTTCGCCTGGAGAGCGAACGGACCCAGACAGTCGAGGAGGAGGCCCCCATGGCGACCTCCGAGCAGGCGACCGCAGACGGGACCACGGCCGCGGAAGACTCCTTCGAAGAACAGGGCATCTGTTCGGCCTGTGGGACGCTCACTCGCTCGCTGGCGTCGCTGAACGGCCAGTTGCTCTGTGCCGACTGTCGGGACGTGTAACGCTACTCGTAGACGTACACCGCTCCCGACCCCTCACGGTCGGGGTCGCCTTCAGCCGGAGCACCGACGACTACCCGACCCCCGCTGTCCGACACGCCGACGTCGTACCCGAACGCGCTGAGGTGCCCCTTGTCGCCCATGAACCTCGTCTCCTGTGCCCAGGAGTCGTCCGACTTGGCGAAGACGTAGGCGCTGTATCCGATGTTGGTCACACCGATGAGAGCAACGCTCCCGTCCCTCGAGAGGGACAGCGTGTTTCCGAAGTAGATCTCTCCGGGGTCGCCCTTCGGCTTGAGTCTGTCCTCCCGGGTCCACTCACCGTCGGACTGGGAGAACACGTATACCGCGTTGCCGATTTCCTCGGAGTAATCCTCCGGTTCGGGAGCGCCGACCATGGCCGTCGACCCGTCGGCCGAGAGCTCGACCGCGGGGGCGAACGTGTCCTCCGAGTACTCGTCGTCGGCGGTGAACTTGGCTTGCTGTGTCCAGTCGCCGCCCGACCGCTCGAACATGTAGGCCGCGCCATCTTTCTCGCTGTCGATGCCCCCGTAGCCTGGGGCCCCGAGGACCGCAGTCGACGCGTCGGCCGACAGCGCGACGGTCTTGCCGAACATATCGAGGGTTCCGGTGTCTTCGCCGACGAGGGTCCACGCCTGCGTCCACTCGCCGTCGGAGCGAGAGAACACGTACGCGGCCCCTGACGTGCTCCCGGTGGTCCCGGTGGAGTCTGCGCGTGGCGTGCCGACGAGGGCCGTCGAACCGTCGCCCGACAGCGACACCGAGATGCCGACCTCGAGGAACTCGTCGGGTCTGTCGGTCGTTAGCTCCGCCTGCTGGCTCCACTCGCCGTCCGAGCGCGAGAAGACGTACGCGGCGCCGACCTCGTGGTCATTGGAACGGTCTTCGGGGGCGCCGACGAGGACTGTCGACCCGTCCCCGTCGACTGCGACCGACTCGCCGAACACCTCCCCCAGCCCGCTCTCGTCGGGCTCGATCTGGGCCGTCTCAGTCCACTCCCCGTCGGTGAGCGAGATGACATGCACCGACTCATCCGAGCTGCTGGCGGCGACGAGGGTCGACCCGTCGCCCGACAGTTCGACGGCGCTCCCGAAGGAGTCCGTCGTCTCCTCGCCGCCGGCGCGTAGCTTGGCTGTCTGTTCGCTCGGTGGCTCCTGACTGGCCATTGAGTCCCCCGCCGGTGTCGGCGTCCCGGTCATCGTCGGCGTCCCGGTCTGCTCGCCAGCGTCGTTCGGCCCGCCCGAACACCCCGCCACCGCTCCGGCTGTCGCGGTACCCAGCGCCACGAGTAGCCGCCGTCGTCGGTTGTCCATGCGTTTTGCTTACTCTCTTCAGATATATAATATAAGCTTCGGGCGTCCGTACTGTTCCAAAAGCTCGTGTCGCCGAGACCCAATAGCTGAACAGGAGCCTGCGTCTGTGAGCCGGGGACGCGACCGTCGCGCACGGGCTGGCCGCCGTAGGGGCCCAACAGTTTTGCGCCCGTGGAACCCCATATGAGGCGTGGAGCTATCGACCCCGTCGACCGCGCTTGCCGACCGACTCACCGATATGTGGGTCGATCTGGCACGGGACCAGCGGTCGTACGGGTCACACCTTCTGGGCCCGGAGAACCGGGCCGTCATCCGCGAGACAGTCGTCCAGCGCATCGTCGCGGAGGACCTCCTGGTGGCCCGTCGCGAAGAGAGCGTCGTCGGCTTCGTCATGTTCACCGTAGAGCACGGTCGGTACGAACAGGACGTCACGCCGGGACTCGTCGAGAACCTCTACGTGGCGCCGGCTGCTCGTCGGGAGGGTATCGGAAGCGCGCTGCTCCGGGCCGCCGAGGACCGACTGGTCGCCGACGGCGCGACGACAGTCCAGCTGGAGGCGATGGCCGACAACGAGGCCGCCCGCCAGTTCTACGCCGCCCACGGCTACACCCCCCATCGGTTGACACTCGAAAAGTCGACGGAAAACGACACCGCTTAAAACGTCCCCCGACAACGATTGGGTACGCGCCAGGGGAGCTTGGGTGGTCCAAGCACTCGACTTGTAATCGAGAGTTCGTGGGTTCAAATCCCACCCCTGGCTCTTCTGTGTGCGAACGGACGTGAGCAGCGAAAGCTGCGAAGTGGGATTTGAACGAGAGAAGACGCAGCTCCCGAGCGGTGCGAGGCGCGACAAGAGGAGCTGCTACGAGATGCTACCGCTGATCACGTCGAAGATGTATTCTTCTTCGGAAATCTCGTCGTTTCGGAAGGCGCGGGCACTGTCTGCGTCGACCTCCAGCGACCCAGAGCGGCTCCCATCAGCTTCGAGCGGGATGATATCTAACCGTCGGTGGTCCTCGTTTTCCTCCTGGGTCGGGACAGTATCCGAGTAAATACGCAAAATCTCGCCGAGCTCATTGATCCGCTCTTGTCCCTCTCCGCGGGGGACATACTCAAGGACCCACCGACGTTCTTCGTTGGCGACGTTCTCTATGTCCACGTTGTTGTCTTTCAGCCCGTTCTCGAAATTGTTGAACTGCTCGCTGCCACCCAGGCAGCCTGCAATCACTGTCGCTGTGGCGACCGAGACGCCTGTCAGATACTCTCGTCGGTCCATGGTGTCCTCTGATTAGTGCGCTATAATAACCATTCGGCCAGCGACTGACTATCTGCTCGTCGGCTCAGTAGGTCCCTCTCTCAGTACTCCAGGTCGCGAGCGGTGAGCGTGTACAGCGCGGCCGAGACGCCGACGAAGAGCGCGACGGCCACGCCCAGTCCCCGGAGCCATAGCGGGGCGGGATAGGCCAGCACGACGACACCCACGAGCATAGCGAGGCCGACACAGAGCGGCATCACAGAATCGGCGGTCATCGCTGTGACTCCGTCTGGAACGGCGTTACCGACCTGGTCTGGCCGAAAATACCGAAGCGGGCGCCACGGTCCACGCTGTCGCCGGCGCGCATCCCCCAGCCGTGGGCCTCGACGATGCGCTTGACGATAGCGAGGGCCGATTCGATGTTCGCCGACAGGACGCGTGCGACCTGGCGTTCGTCCTGGGAGACGGCGTCGGCGTCTTCGGAGGCGATACTCAGGACGCCTCGTTCGCCCTGGGGCAGGAGTAACTCGCTGTCGTACAGCCAGAGCCCGTCAAAAGGCACGTCGAACACGTCGGGCACCGCACTGACGGCCACGTCACAGGTTTCCACTTCCGCCTCGGCGTGCATGAGCCGTCGCCTGACCAGGTAGAGCGCGTCGAGTGCCGACGTTACGCGGTCCCCACCATCCATCACAGCGTACTGTTCGCCACCGATTACAAAAAATGTGGACAATCAGGGGTCCGGCAGCGGAACAGTGAGGACCGGCACGTCCGACAGTCGGACGACTTTCTCGGTCACACTACCGATGAGATAGTGGTCCAGTCCCGTTCGACCGTGGGTGCCCATCACCACGAGGTCGATATCCTCCGCCGTCACGTAGTCGAGAATCGCCTGGTGAGGGTCGCCGCGGGCGACGACGCCCTCGATAGTGCCGACGTCGGCCCCCCTGGCCTGTGATTGCACACCCTCTATCGCCTGACGACCCTGTTCTTCGAGCTCCGCGAAGACGATTTCGGGTGTCGTCTCGCGGGCCCCACCGATTCGCGCGTCGACCACGTAGAGGACATGCAACGCGGCGTCGTAGCGATTGGCGTGGTCGATGGCGTGTTCGACCGCGGCCCGTGTTCCCTCACTGCCGTCCGTCGGGAGCAGCACTGCATCATACATATTGGGAAACTAACATGTGCTCGCACAAACCAGTTGCGTCCACCACCGCTAAGAACACGCGGTGTGAGGAGCCTCCATGGAGTTCGACCTGCTCTCCGAGTTCGACGCGGTACCCGACGTCGGTGCCGTCGACAGCGGCGAACTGGCAGTGACCGACGACGTGCTGGTGAAGGCGTTCGCACTCGGGCCCGAGGCCAGTATCGAACCGCACGAACACACTGATGCCACGAACGTCTTTCACGTGCTCCGGGGGACCGTGCGGGTAGAGCGCGACGACGAGACGGCGACCGTCTCGGCGCCTGGCGTCGTGCTCAACGAGCGGGGCCAGCTCCACGGCGCCCACAACGACACCGACGAGGTAGCCGTGCTGACGGCGAGTCTCTGCCCGCTGCCGGGCCAGTAATCACTCCGACTCGGCGTCGAGAGGGTCCGCACGAACGCTGGAGAGTCGCATCGCGTTCCCGGTGACGGCCGTCGTCATCCCGGCGTCGCCCGCAAGCACCGCCAGCCAGATCGGGACGTAGCCGAAGGGGACGGCGACGGCCAGAGCTGCTTTCACGCCCAGGCTCGCCCAGACGTTCTGGCGGATGACGCCGTTGGCCCGCCCGGAGAGGTCATAGAGGTACGGGAGCTTCGAGAGGTCGTCCGAGAGCAGAGCGACGTCTGCCGTCTCCAGCGCGGTGTCGGTGCCGGCCGCGCCCATCGCAACGCCGACTGTCGCCGTCGCCAGTGCCGGCGCGTCGTTGATGCCGTCCCCGACCATGGCGACCCCGCCGTCGGTCTCGCCGTCGAGGGCTTCGACGTGGGCCACCTTCTCGTCGGGCAGCAGTTCCGCCGCGTAGTCGTCGACGCCGACCTGATCGGCGATGGCGGCGGCGGTGCGCTCGTTGTCGCCGGTGAGCATCACTGTCTTCTCGATACCCAATTCTCTGAGTCGTTCGACCGCCGCGCGAGCCTCGGGGCGAACCCCGTCGGCTACGGCGATGACTCCCTCCAGTTCGTCCTCGGTCCCGACCAGGACGACCGTCTTTCCCTCGGACTGTAGCTCCGGGACTGTCTCGTCGAGCAGGTCCAGGCAGTTGTTGCGCTCACAGAGCTGCTGGGCGGTCTTCGTGACCAGCCCCCCGTCGGTCGTCGCGTGGACGTGCGAGAGATCGAAATCGAGTTCCTCGAAGAGCCCCGGCTTACCGGCGAAATGCGGGATTCCGCCCAGTTCCGCCCGGACGCCTTTGCCGGTGATGCTCTCGAAGTCGTCGATATCGCGCTCACCGCCCTCGCCGGCCTCGGCGACGATGGCCTCGCCGATGGGGTGTTCGCTCCGGGCCTCCAGCCCGCGGGCACAGCGCAGGACGTCGTCCTCGCTGTTCCCGTTCAGCGCGATGACGTCGGTGACGGTGAGTTCGCCCTTCGTGAGCGTCCCGGTCTTGTCGAAGGCGACCACGTCGACCTCGCCCATCGCTTCGAGGTGGTTGCCACCCTTGATGAGCACGCCGTTCTTCGCGGCGCTCGTGATGCCCGAGACGACCGAGACGGGCGTCGAGATGACGAAGGCACAGGGACAGGCAAGCACCAGTAGCGTCAGCCCGTAGACGACCGCCGTCGAGAGGGTCGTCCCGAGGACGACCGGGCTGGCGAGGGTCACGAGGACGGCGAAAGCGACGACGACGGGCGTGTAGTACGCCGAGAACCGCTCGACGAACTGCTCGCGCTCGGTCTTGTTCGACTGGGCGTCCTCGACCATCTCGACGATGCGCGAGAGCGTGTTGTCGCCCGAGACCGAGGTAACCTGGAGTTCGAGGTACCCCTCCTCGTTGATTGTCCCCGCGTACACCTCGTCGCCGACGGTCTTGTCGACGGGGACGCTTTCGCCGGTGATGGGCGCCTGATTGACGGCGCTCTCGCCGTCGATGACGTCGCCGTCCAGCGGAATCTTCTCACCGGGCCTGACGACGACGCGCTCGCCCACGTCGACGGTATCGACCGGGACCGTCAGTTCCTGGTCATCGCGCCGGACCGTCGCTTCCTCGGGCGAGAGGTCCATCAGCTCTTCCAGTGAATCCCGGGCGCGGTCCATCGAATACCGCTCCAGCAGCTCGGCGATACTAAACAGGACCGCGAGCGTCGCGGCCTCGAAGTACAGCGCTTCGCCGAAGGCCAGACTGGCCGTCAACGCCCCGAGGATGGCGATGGACATCAACAGGTCGATGTCGAGGTTCAGGTTGCGCGCCGAGTAGTAGCCGTTACGCAGGATAGCCTGTCCGCCGACGGCGACGGCGACGAGGAAGAGCAGGTCCGCGACGTGCAGGGCACTGCCAAGCACCGTCCCGACCTGTGCGTTCGCACCGGGGAGCACGAACTCCAGGACCAGCCCGATAGCCAGCACGACCCCGCTGGCCCACGTCTTGAGCGCCCGCGGGCTGGTCCAGAGTTCTTCGTCGGTCCCCGCGTCGGTGGTGCCAGTGGTGTCTTCGACGTCGTAGCCCGCGCGCTCTATCGCGGCGACGATTTCGTCGTCCGTCGGTTCGGCACCGCTCCGTGTCAGGACGACCGTTCCGGTCGTGGGCTGGGTCTCGAAACTCTCGAGACCCTCGACGGTCGACAGCGCGGATTCGACCTTGCCCGCACAGGACGCACAGTCCATGTCGGGCACGGAGAGCCGGAGCGTCTCCGTCGGCTCCGCAACGGCGTAGCCGGCCGACCGAATTCGCTCGGCTATCGCCGCCGGGTCGGTCGCGTCCTCGTCGTAGGTCACGGTCAGGGTGCCGGTCGTCACCTGCGGGTCGATTGCCTCGACCCCCTCGAGCGTCTCGACGCTCGACTCGACCTTGCCAGCACAGGAGGGACAGTCCATCTCGGGGACGTCGAACTGGCTGACCCCGCTGTCACCTCGGTCCGTCGTCTCGCCCCCTGTTTCCGGCCCGCCGTCGGGTTCGTCGGTCGTCATTACTCGAGACTAGCTCGTGCGCATTTATTAATTCAGCTGTTATCAGAGCGGGTTTAGATGCCGATTGTTAATAATACACCGACCCCAAATTATGAAAAACGGCGGGTCCACAGGGAAACTCGGTGCTGTGGCCGGAGAAACACCAAAGCGGCAAAGTAGCGTGGCCCCTGAGCGGGGCTATGCGACGCCGCAGGTTTTTGCGAACGGTGGGTCCGGTGGCTGCCGGGGCAGTGGCCGGTTGTGTGGGTGAATCGGAAGAAACTCCCGGATTATTCAAGGTATCGAGTCCAGAACTGGACCCGGGCGGGTCTCTGCCGGAACGGTTCACCTGCTACGGCGCCGGGGAGTCGCCTCCGTTCAAAATCGAGCGCGTCCCGGACCCTACCGAGACCCTCGCCATCGTCGCGGAGTACGACAGCGGGGGCATCACCGACCCCATCTTCTGGACGCTCTGGAACGTCCCCCCGGACACGGAGCGGATTCCAGCGGGACTCCCACGCTCGTCGACGGTCCAGTCACTGGGCGGGGCCGCGCAGGGTCGACCAGAGGGTGGCGAGGTCGGGTACGAACCACCGTGTCCCCAGCCCGACCAGCCCTACACGAATCGGTTCCAGGTCTATGCCCTCGGCGAGACTCTCGACGTGGCGGGCGGCACCGACCACGACACTGCGTCGGAGGCCATCGGGGACGCGGTGCTCGCGAGCCGACGGTTCACGGTCGACTTCGAGCGGACGGCCGCGCCCTGACCCGCCGTCGCTTCATCGCCAGACGAGCCCGGGGTGGGGTGAACCACTGCCGGTACTCCTCCTGCTCGACGTTCTCCGAACGCGGGAAAAATAAATTTAATCGGGGTTTAGCAGAATTTATAAGAGAAGAGATACATACGTGTTAGTGAATGTGGGGGAAGCTGTTCGACGGTGACGGCGAGGTATCGCAGGTGGTTGGGGCCACCCTGCTGATCGCCATCTCGATACTGTTGGCGGTCACCACCGCAGCCTTCGTCATCGGTCTGGGGGACCGGACAGGTACCTCTCCACCGGAGGTGGAGTTTACCTACGAGTACTCACAGGTTGGGAACGGAAACCTGACAATTGTCCACGAAAGCGGGGAGACGCTGGACCCGAGTACCGTCGAGGTCAGAGCCGACATACAGTTCCGACCGGCACCGGGCAACGACAGCGGGACACTGCGAAGCTCCGGAGTCGAGTCGTACGCCCTCGACAGCATTGCCACCGGGAGTGAGTGGGTCGGAACCGCTTTGGAACAGGGCTCGGAGTTCACGGTCGTCGGCAACGACTCTACGCTCAACAGCGGGACCATCCGCATCGTCTGGGTCGGCCCCGCCGACGGTGACACCACCGTCCTCGGGGAGTGGCAGGGACCAGGAGCGTAACAGCCCTCGCTACTCGTCGTCGAGCCACCACCGCAGTGTCAACGCCACGGAGTCGTCGAGCCCGAACACACCGCTCTCGCGTTCCACGATGGCGGCCTGTGGCGCATCGAGCGTAACCGAGTGACCGTCCACGGTGACGGTTACCTCGTCGGCTTCATCGATCGACTCGGACAACGTGTCCAGGTCCGCGAGGACCACTTGCGGGCTGGTATCGCTCGGGGTAGCGTGCTGGTCGACTCCATCGATGACCGGCGCGATGTCGACGTCCGCCGACCGGTTCGAGAGGACCGCGTTGACCACCGCTCCCAGCAGGACGACGAGGCCGATGATGTACAGCCAGGTGAGCAGGAGGAGGATACTGGCGACGAGATTCGCGCCGGCCGCCGTCCCGCCCCTGAACTCGGTGAACAGCACCTGCGCGACGGTCAGCCCGACCGCGGCAAACACCGTCCCCGGGACGACCTCAAGAAGCGTCACGTCCGTGTCCGGGAACACGTAGTACATCGGGTAGAACACCACGAACAGCCCTACCGTCGTCGCCAGCGCACGGAGGACGGTCCCCAGCGGCCCCGCGAGGGACAGCGAGACGGCATTGCCCACCGCGCTCACTCCCACCAGTGCGAGCGCAACCGTGACGAGCATCAGAGAGCCATCCGCCAGCTGGTCGGCAAAGGTGTTGTGCTCGCTGGTCTCGTAGATGTCCGAAAACGCCGTGTCCAGGCCGCGGAAGATACGCAGCGCCCCCCAGACGAGGAACACCAGCCCGAGAAGCGAGACCGAGGCGTCCGCGTCCGAGAGCCCCTGCTGGATGAGCACGCTCGCCTGTTCGGTCAACACCGATTCGAGGATGCCGACGACCGAGTCACGGATCGCGGCGTTCTCAGTCCGCTGGAGGACCGTCAGCACCAGCAACAGGAGCGGCAGTATAGAGAGGAAGGCGTGATAGGCAATCGACCCCGCCATGAACGTTATCTTCTCGACTCTCGCCTCGTGGACGACGGCGCGGCCCACCTCCTCGATCCGACTGACTCTATCGTTCATACTCCGGGTTGCAGAGCCCCTCGCAAATAGCCAGCGTTCGCACAGAGCCGACGTGGGCTTATCATCCTCCAGCCCGTACACGTGGGTATGAGTGAACAGGCCGATAGCCTGCCGGAGACCGACGACGAATGGCGCGAGATACTCACCGACGAGGAGTACCGAATCCTCCGCGAAGCCGGAACCGAACCCCGCTTCAGTAGCGACCTCATGGAGGTCAAAGACGACGGCGTCTTCACCTGTGCGGGCTGTGGGGCAGAGCTGTTCGACAGCGAGGAGAAGTTCGACTCCGGAACTGGGTGGCCCAGCTTCTGGGACGTCTACGATGAAGGCACCGTCGAGACGCGTGTCGACAACAGCCACGGAATGCGCCGGACGGAGGTCGTCTGTGCGAACTGCGAGGGCCACCTGGGCCACGTCTTCGACGACGGCCCCGAGCCGACCGGCAAGCGCTACTGCATCAACGGGGCGGCGCTTGAGTTCGAGAGCGAAGACTAGGCGTAGGACCGCTCGACGAACTCCAGGATGCGGTCGGACTCGGCCATCGTGACGCCGCGCTCCTCGTCGACCAGGACCGGGACCGCCCGCTGGCCCGAGACCCGCTTGACCTCGTCGCGCTTCGAGTGGAGCGCCTCGACCCAGACGCTGTCGTAGTCGACGCCCAGTTCGTCCAGCCGGTCGGCCACTTTCTCGCAGTACGGACAGCCCTCGAGCTGGTAGAGTGTGTGACTCATAGCGGGTCGTACGGTCCCCGGCCTGAAAATGAGTTCGCCATCTTGTCTCAGCGAGAGAATCCCGTCGTCGTCGGCCTGCGGCCAATCACCTTTAGCGGCTTCGACGCCACATGTTCACGGCGGGTGTGAATCGCGTAAACTTCGGTTAGAATTCGCCGTGTTACTGCTAGTCTTGAGTCTCAAACGGACCGACCGGGTTCTACTTTCACTGTGGGTGGCTAATTTTTAAGGTCCCACCGCAAGTGTAATAAAATGGTTGATGAAGCGCACCAACACTTTCGCCGTGCGACCGCTCTCTGAAGACGGAGAGCATGTGCTACGGGAGTTGTTGGACGCTTCTGCCGCTCTCTGGAATGAGGTCAATTACCAGCGCCTCATGCGGTACAACGACGAAGACGGCTTTGAGGACGAGGACGTGTGGGATGCCGATACAGGCCGACTCGAAGGCAAGTACAAAGGCGTTCTCGGTGCGTCTACTACTCAAACCGTAAGACGAGCAAACAGCGAAGCGTGGCGCGGATTCTTCAAAACCAAGAAAAAGTATCACGACGACTCGGAAACGTCAGTCACGGAACACCCAGAACCGCCGGGATTCCGTGGCAACGAGGATGATGGGCGTGTCCTCAAAGGCGTCATCCGCAAGGACGCATACTCTGTTGAGTGGGGCGGCCGCTCCCGACTTGAGATTGTCGTTGGGGAAGCCCTCCGAGACAAACACAACAGTCGAAAAAGCCGTCTCCGGCTGGAAATCGTCGGCAACCCAAACTGGCCCGACTACGACGAACAGAGCCGGCTAGAACTGTGGTACGACGAGACTGATAGCACCTTCCGAGCTTCGCAACCCGTGACTGTTTCAGATGATGTACGGGATACTCCACTGGCCGATGAAACGGCCGCTCTGGACATTGGTGCAAACAATCTCGTCGCCTGTACCACTACGACCGGCGAGCAATATCTCTACGAAGGCCGCGAGCTGTTCAACCGATTCCGTGAGGCAACGCGAGAGATTGGTCGGTTACAGTCCATACTCGAAGACGGTAGATACAGTAGCGAGCGCATCCGGCGGCTATACCAGAAGCGAACCCGCCGCCGTGACCACGCTCAAGAAGCGTTATGTCGTGACCTGTTGGAACGACTATACGCCGAGGGCGTGGATACGGTGTATATCGGTGGCTTGACCGACATACTGGACACGCACTGGTCGGTCGAAACCAACGCGAAGACCCACAACTTCTGGTCGTTCAAAAAGTTCACCAAGCGGCTGGTCTGTACCGCCGAGGAATACGGTATCTCGGTCGAGGTTCGGTCGGAAGCGTGGACCAGCCAAGAATGTCCGCAGTGCGGTTCGACAGACCGGACGACACGGCATCAGGACACGCTCACCTGCCCGTGTGGATTCGAGGGACACGCCGACCTCACGGCGTCAGAGACGTTCTTGGAGCGGCACACTGAGAAGGCAGTCAGGCCGATGGCACGGCCCGTGCGGTTCGAGTGGGACGACCACAACTGGTCGGGGATACCACACCCTCACGAAAGTCCCAAAGAACAGCGCACAGACCCGAGTACCGTCCACAGTGACGGGAATGTTGCCTTCGGGGACTCTTAGACCGGCTGAGACTTCCACGGAGGAAACCCCGGCTTCGTCGGGCTTTGCCCGACTGTTTGAGGGACTTTATCCCTCTCCGCTCACGCCGGGGAGGATGTCATTCGTACAGCCAGGAGCCGTCTATCTTGTCCCACTCGACAAGCTCGTCCTCGTCGAAGAACAGCTCGATTTCGCGCTGGTTGGCACCCTCGTCCTCGTGGTCGGAGCCGTGGATGACGTTGCGCCCCAGGTCCAGGCCGTAGTCCCCGCGGATGGTGCCCGGTGCGGCCTCCGCCGGGTCCGTCGCGCCCATCATCCGGCGGACCTGTCGGGTGGCGTCTTGCCCGTCAAGGACCATCGCGAAGACGGGACCGGAGGTGATGAACTCGACGAGCGAGTCGTAGAAGGGTTTCCCCTCGTGTTCGGCGTAATGCTGTTCGGCGAGCTCGCGGTCCATCTGCATGAACTTCGCGCCGACGATCTTCAGGCCGCGATTCTCGAACCGTTCGAGTATCTCGCTGATGAGCCCGCGCTGGACACCGTCCGGTTTGACCATGACGAATGTTCGCTCTGTTTCTGGCATCTGTCAAAAAAGTCGAACGCCGATGGCTTTACGCTTCGGCTTCTTCGGCCTCGTCCTCGTCGGCATCCTCGTCGGCTTCGTCCGCGTCGTCGTCGGCGGATTCGTCCGCGTCTGCGTCGTCGCTCTTGGCCGCTGGGTCCTCGGAGTCGCTCTCCTCGTCAGCAGCGTCCGCGTCTTCGGCCGCTTCGTCTTCGGCGGCAGCTGCGTCCGCCTCGGCCTCGGCAGCGTCTTCGGCCGCCTGCTGCTCGGCCGCGGTCGTCTGTCGACCGGCGTCGGTCCAGCCGAGGTTCCGGGCCTCGCGGCCCAGGTCGGCGTTGTTCTCGCACTTCGAGGAACAGAAGTGCGTGGTCGAGCCGTCGTTGTGGACGAGCATCGTGCCCGTACCGGGCTCGATGTCCTGCCCACAGTAGTCACAGTCTCGGGTTCGGGGCATCGTTATTGTCCTCCGATGGAGTCGGCTTCGCGGGCCGTCTCACGGAGCTGAAGGATGTCGCCCTCGCGGACGGGACCGAGGACGTTCCGGGTGATGATACGGCCCTGGTTTTCGCCCTCGCGGATGCGGCATTTGACCTGCATGGCCTCACCGTGCATCCCCGTCTTGCCGACGATCTCGATGACCTCGGCCGACGTGGCGCCGCTACTTTCGGATTCCTCAGCACTCATCTTTGGTCACCTCACCGAAGCTCCTCGACCTTGTCGGCGATGTCCTCGACGTCGGCCTCGGCCTCACCGGCGTCGGTGATGGCTGCGGCGGCGGAGCCGACTTCGAGCCCGGCGGCGTGGCCCAGGTCGTCCTGCTGCTCGACGAAGATGAAGGGGACACCCTTCTCGTCGGCCAGCTCGGGGATGTGCATGACAATCTCCTCGGGCTGGACGTCCTCGGCGACGAAGACGAGCTCGGCGGAGCCCCGTTCGACGGCCTTGGTCGTCTCGTTGGTTCCTTTCTTGACTGTGCCTGTGTCTCGTGCGACTTCCAGCGCCTCGAGGGCGTCGTCCTCGAGGTCGGCCGGAACGTCGAAATCTACGTATACTGGCATTTGTGTATTCACCTCCTGCACGCGGGCTCAGGCTCCCCCGCCGTTCGCGGGAAATCCCGCGGCACACCCCGGTGGCGTGCTGGTCCTGAGAAGGCTGGGAGCATCATCAACCCGGTGCAGGCTGTAATCGTCTGTGTGCCACGGGTCCTAAAAGCGCTTTCGAAGCCGACCCCGGTTGGCAGCCTGCCACACGGCGACGGCCACCGTCGCCCGCTGAGGGTCCCACACCCTTTACCCACCTGGCTCACCACTGGCCTCTATGGACGAACGCGCAGGTCCGGACGACCGGACCCTCTACGTCGACCGCGAGGACGGGGATATCGGGACGAAAGGCACCTTCTACGTCGTCTATCTCGACACCGAGCGGGAGCGCCGCTGGGGCTTCTTCTGTGACAACTGCGAGACGTTCAACAACGCCATGGACTCGATGGGGCGCATCCGCTGTAACGACTGTAGTAACCTGAAGAAGGCCGACGAGTGGGACGCGGCCCACGAGTAGTAAGGCCTTCCTGCTGTCAACGAGATTTCTAGTGGGAACGTTTATCACCCACCCACTGGTAGGGGTTGACAGATGGCGGCCGTTAGCACATCACTAGACGAGCGGGCTCGGTCGATATTCGACGATATCGGGTACACGGTGTCGCGCACTGAGGACGGACTACGGGCAGCCCATAAGTGGCGAGAGGTGGGCGTGACAGTGCTCGAAGGCGACACAGCGTTCCCGGAATCGGGAGAGATGCACTGTTTCGTCGCGAGGGCAGCCGAGGCCCCGGACGTCGGCGACCGACTCTCGCGGATGGACGTCGGCTACGACTGGGCGGTCATCGGCGTCCGCGAGGACGGGAGCTACGACGTCGTCAGACCGTAGCCAAACACTTACCGTTTTTTCGCCGCAGTTTCAGGTGTGCAATCGAATCTCGTCACCGACGCGTTCGCGCAGTTGTACGACGGTATCCTCACGGCGCTTCCGGACATCCTCACCGGCCTGGTGTTCCTCGGGCTCTCGGCCGTCGCTATCAAACTGATAATGCTCGGCGTCCGCGCCGTCCTGCGGCGCGCCCTGCCCGGGGAAGCGCCGGTGTACCGCCAGTTCGTGGGGGCTATCGTGCTCGTGTTCCTGTGGTTTGCCGTCGGACTCTCCTTTCTCTCTATCGTCGGGCTGACACTCGTCGCCGCCTCGCTCGGGACAGCGATCGGCTTCCTCGCGCTGGGGGTCTCCTATGCCCTCTCGGGGATGATCGCCGACGCGGTCGCCGGCGTCTACCTCCTCCGAGACCCCGATTTCAATCCGGGAGACCAGATTCGCGCCGGCGACACGACCGGCGAAGTCAGTGCCATCGAGCTTCGCAAGACCCGGTTTCTGGTCGACGGGGACGTCGTCGTCCGGGCGAACGCCGAGATAGAGAAAAACTGGACGAAGCTGTCGGCCGAGTGAGTGCGGTTCGCGTGCCACAGTCCTTGACACGGGGTATTTATAGCTATTGACGACTAACTCGATGCTATGTTCATCGGCCACGCGCTGCTGGCGTTTGCCCTCGCCGTGGTAGCCGCCGAGCGGTTCGCCGTCCCTCGCGAGCGTGCGCTTCGCTACGGTATCCTCGCCGGGTTGTTCGCCGCTGTGCCGGACGTCGACGTGGTGTATGCCCCTATCGGGCTCCTGGTACGGTCGGCCCAGACAGTGGGCCCGGACGTGTTCTGGGAGACGGCGAACGTCATCCACCGCGGCCCGACACACTCCCTTGTGATGGGCGCGGTGCTCGCCCTGGCCATCTACTGCTGGGTCGTCGCGACGCGCCCGGCACGCGCCCTCTCGCTCTCGCTTGCCGTCCTGATGGTCGCCGTCGGCTCGCTGGTCAGTGGCGCCGTAGGCGGCGCCGTCGTGCTGGTCTATACCGTCACGGGGTTCGTCGTCGCTGCCATCGCGAACCGGAAGGGCGTCTCACCCCGACCGCTGCTGGGTGCCGCACTGGTCGGCCTCCTCTCGCATCCGTTCGGTGACCTCTTTACCGGCTCGCCGCCGCCGTTCCTGTACCCATTCGACGTTGTACTTGTCGCCGAGCGCGTGGCGTTACATCCGGACCCGACGGGACAGCTACTGGCGGCCTTCGCGGTCGAACTCGCCGCCATCTGGCTTGCCGTCCTGGCGTACGCCCGGCTGACCGACCGGGAACTGCCGTCGCTTGTCAGCCCGCGGGCCTCGCTCGGTGCGGGCTATGCCGTGACCGCCCTGCTGTTGCCCGCTCCGACGATGGAGCAGTCCGCCCACTTCGTCTTCAGCGTCCTCGCTGTCGGCGTGGTGGGCGCACCAGTGCGCCCATTCCGTCGCGAGTTCGACCGCCTTCGGATGGCAGTCACCGGGCTGGCCGCCGTCACTGTCGGCGCCATCGCGTACGCGATAGCATACGGTGTCCTGTGAGACGGACCGGTGTCGCTTATTTCCGGATAGCGTCGACTCCCGAGTCGACACATATCAGTCCACCACTACGATAATCCGTATGACGGCGACAGTGTTTTCCACGCTCGCACTGACGTGGCTGGCATGAGCGCAGACGTGACGGTGCTGTTGCGCGACCGGCGGACCAACGCCGTGCTCGCGTGGCTGGTCGTCACGCTGGTCCTGGCCGTCGTCGTGGGAAGCGTCGCCGCTGGTGAACTGCTGGCGACGGCCTTCGCCGTCGCGCTGGCGGCTATCGTCCTCCTCCCGCCCATCTCGTACAGAAACGCCCAGGCGATGTTACCCTGGGAGATTCTGCTGCTGGCCGCTCTCCCGGTCGTCGGCCGACTGTTCGCGACAGTGCCGGTGACCGGCAACCTCGCGACCTACCTCTCGGTGGCCGCTATCGCACTCATCGTCGCCGTCGAGCTCCAGCTGTTCACGCCGGTGAAGATGACGCCGCGCTTTGCCGTCATCTTCGTGGGCGTGTCGACACTGGCGACGGCAGGCGTCTGGGCCGTCCTCCGCTGGGGCGCCGACCGGCTGCTCGGGACGACGTTCATCCTCGACCCCGCGCTCACCGAGCACGCTATCGAGGAGGCCCTGATGTGGGAGTTCGTCGCCTCGACCATCGCCGGGGTCGGTGCGGGGCTGCTCTTTGCCGTCTACGTCGGTCGCCAGATCGGCACCGCGCGCATCCCCGAGGAGGTACAGGCATGAGGATTCGCGACTATTTCGGCATCGGCCCGCGCCGCCAGCGCCAGGCCACCTACGTGATGGAGCTCCTCCTGGTAGTCATCTTCGCCATCGGCATCGTCACGGGCAGTACGGGCGTCATCGTCAACACCGGCGTCGGCCTGCTGGTCACCCAGCTCCCGGCACTGCTCGAACGGGACTACGGCATCGCACTCGACCCCGCGTTGACGCTGTGGATTACGACCGCCGTCTTCCTCCACGCCGTCGGCGTCATCGGGCTCCCGTGGGCGGACGCGAACTTCTATAAGACCATCTGGTGGTGGGACCATCTGACCCACGCCCTCTCGTCGTCTATCGTCGCCGCCATCGGCTATACGACCGTGCGGGCACTCGACCGACACTCCGAGGAGATCTACGTCCCGCCGCGGTTCATGTTCGTGTTCATCCTCATGTTCGTCATGGCCTTCGGCGTCGCCTGGGAGGTCCTGGAGTTCACCATCACGCTCGTGGCCGAGGCGACCGGCAACGCGACCATCCTCACCCAGTTCGGACTGGGCGATACGATGCTCGACCTCGTCTTCGACACCATCGGTGCCATCGTGGTCGCCGTCTGGGGGACGGCCCACCTGACCGACGTCGTCGGCGTCGTCGAGGGATGGCTCGACGGTCGAGGCAGTTGAACTCTCCCCCGTGGGCGAACAACTGACGACCCGACAGCTCGCCGGCCCGCTGTATCCGTGTGAGCGACCTCCTGAGCGCAATCCAGCGTTCTCGTGACGGCGGGATATGGCGGCCGCCCTATCTAGATATCATAAACGATAATCATAGCTGCGGGTTTATACATCTCAGTCCGTGATTTCATCGGTCACCTAAATTAGCCGTTTCAGGCCTTTAGAACGGCAATTAACAGGATACTACTTGTACTACCAGCACCTAATCTTGGGAATGACTGGTAATCAAAATACGAGCAATGATAATGGACTGCCGAATCTCGGCAGGCGAACGTATCTCAAAGGTGCCGCAGCGGCACTCGTTGCTGGCGGCGGGCTCTCGGGCAGCGGGACCGCAGTCGGCCAGACCACGAACGGGTTCGGCCAGGGCGAGTACGGGGCCGGCGGCTACGGCGGCAATCCCGGACTCGCAGTGTCGACCGACGGAGACGTGAACAAAGACTAGACGACACTGACCGTCGCGGGGACGCTGTCGGCTCTCGGCGAGGCGTCCGAGGCGTCAGTGTTCTTCGAGTGGGGCCTCGGTGTCCGTCGGGGTGTTCGACAGCGGCGGCAGTCGTCTCGATAGCAACGAGCGGTCGGCCAGCGGGGACAGAGCGTCCGGGACCGACGAGTTCGAATTCAAACATCGCGACGGGTCCAGCTTCTCCGTCCGCCTCCGGGTGACCGACGAGGCAGGGGCCGCCACGGAGGCAGAGCGGACAGTCGACGCCTGAGCACCGAGCGGAGGTATATGTCACCGTAGTTTTATATCTCGACCGGCCGAACTCTCGGTCGGATATGGTTTTCAAGAAAATCACGCTGATCGGGACGAGTCCGGAGAGTTTCGACGCCGCGGCCGACGACGCTATCGAGCGCGCCGAATCGACGCTGGAGAATCTGATGTGGGTCGAGGTAGACGAACTGGGCGTCGAGATAGCGAGCGTCGAGAACCGCGAGTACCAGGCGGAAGTGACAGTGGCCTTCGAGTTAGAAGAGTAGCGAGGTCGCTCGCATTGCGAGCAACCTCGAACCGGAGCGAGGACAGCGAGGCGTGACCGCAAGGACCGCCTCGAAAGCGAACGGAGAGGGACCGGAGGTCCCTCAAGCAGTCGGGCGGCTGTGCCGCCCTACGACGGTGAAACCGTGAGCGACAGCGACCCGCGAAGGAGGTTACGTTCGGAACGATTCGCCACAGCCACACTCGCTGACCACGTTGGGGTTCTCGACGTGGAACCCTGCGCCCTGCAGGCCGCCCTCGTAGGCCAGCACTGAGCCCTCGATGTAGTCGATGCTCGCGCCGTCGACGAAGACGCGCAGGCCGTTGCGCTCGTAAATCGTGTCGCCATCTTCCGGTTCGTGCTCGAATCGCATCCCGTAGGAGAGCCCGGCACAGCCGCCCTGCTGGACGTAGAGCCGGAGGCCGGCCTCGTCCATGTCCATGCCTTCGCCCTCCATGAGGCCCATTGCCTCCTCGGCTGCGGCCTCCGTAACGCCGACGTCCTCCCCGCCGAGCTCTGGCTCGCCCTCGATAGTGCTGCTCATATGGATAGATGCGCCCCCAGCCCTGTTAACCCTGACGCTGGTCGCGATACTCCTGCCGGCGTTGTCCCCTGACAGCAGTCGCAAGCCCGCTGGGCAGGCGCTTCGCCTGCCAATCCCGGGTATGAATCAACAGATATCCGCCGAGGGCATGCACACGACGAGAAGGTGGAGTGACCAACCGGGCGACCCGCCAGGGCTCACGGGTCGCTACACTCCCTCTTCGCCTGTTGCGAGGAATCTCACTCCGTTCGATTCCTCGCTACTCGAACCGCTTCTTGACGCTCTCGGCGTGGGCTTCTAGCCCCTCGGCCTCGGCGAGTGTCGTAATCGTCTCGCGCAGCTCGCCCAGCGAGTCCTCCGAGAGCCGCTGGACCGTCGTCGACCGGACGAACGTATCGACCGAGAGGCCGCCGGTGACGCGGGCAGCCCCGCCCGTCGGCAGGACGTGGTTGGTGCCGGCGGCGTAGTCGCCCGCGGCGACGGGGCTGTAGGGGCCAAGGAACACCGAGCCCGCCGAGGGGATTCGCTCCAGCAGCGCCTCGTCGTCGTCGGCCTGGATGGAGAGGTGTTCGGCGGCGTACTCCTCGGCGAAGAGGACGGCTTCGCTCATCGAGCGAGCGAGGAACACGCCGGAGGCGTCGTTGTCGAGCGCCCCACGGATGACGGCCTCGCGCTCGCGTTCGGCCGCTTGGGACTCGACGGCCTCGGCGACGGCCTCGGCGACGGCCTCGTCGTCTGTCACCGCCACGACGGAGGCGTTCTCGTCGTGTTCGGCCTGCGCGACGAGGTCGGCCGCGACGAGGTCGGGGTCGGCCGCCGCGTCTGCGACGACCATGATCTCGCTCGGCCCGGCGAGGAAGTCGATGGCCACGTCACCCCGCACCTCGGCCTTGGCGGCCGTGACCCAGCGGTTGCCCGGCCCGACGACGATGTCCGTGCTCGTGACCGTCTCGGTGCCGTACGCGAGCGCGGCGATGGCCTGGGCGCCGCCGACCTGGTAGACGGCGTCGGCACCGGCGACGTGGATGGCCGCCAGCGTGACGGGGTTGACCGACTCGGCGGGCGGCGTCGCGACGGCGACGTGTTCGACGCCGGCGACCTTCGCGGGGATGACACCCATCAGCGCGCTAGAGGGGTAGGCCGCGGTCCCGCCGGGCGCGTAGACGCCGGCGCTGTCCAGTGGGCTGAAGCGCCGGCCCAGTTCCCGCCCCTCGAAGTCGTCGCGCCAGTCCTCGGGCCGCTGGCGCTCGTGGAACGCGCGGATGTTGTCGGCCGCGTCCTCGATGGCCGCGCGGACGTCGTCGTCTATCTCCTCGTAAGCGCGTTCGGCGGCGTCGGTGATGTCGATGTTGCCGACCTCGACGTCGTCGAACTCGCTTGCGAAGCGTCGCAGCGCCACGTCGCCCTCCTCGCTGACGGCGTCGACGATGTCGGCCACGTCGTCGCGGACCGCCTCGACGCCGGCGTCGCGGTCGAACAGCGCCGACCGCTCGTCCGGTCCGAGGTCGGCGACAGTGCGTACGTTCATACGCGGGCTTCGAGACCGGTGGAAAAACGGGTTTCCCTTTGGGGCTACCGGAACAGCGCCACGCTGAGATGCAGCGCCGATACGCCGAACGTGATGAGAACCATCGCGCCGGCGACGAAAAGCGTCGTAACCGACGGGACCCCGCCGGCAGCGGTCAACAACACTGCCACCAGCGTAACAGCGCCCCCCAGGAGTACCAGATGGGCCAGCACCCAGGGGAGCACGTCGCGGACGGCGGCGAGCCTTCGTCCGAGTCCACCCCTGGATTCGACGCCGACGCGCTGGCCCGGCCGGTAGTACTCCGAGGCCGTCGCGTAGCCGTCGCTACGGTCCACGTGCTGGGTCCGTCTGGACTCGGTCGTGGCGGTCCCAGACTCGGTCGCCATCCGCTGTGCGGCCTCGCTGATGGTCTCGCTGTCGGCTGTACCGCTGTCGACCGTCGGCTCTGTACGCTCCTCGACCGTCGGCTCTGTACGCTCCTCGACCGTCCAGCTGTCGTCCAGATACCGTTTCGCGTACGCCGCGTGGCCCAGCCGGTCGTAGCGGGCCCGCTCAGTGTCGTCGGTCAGAACCTCCTTCGCGGTGGTGAGGCGCTTGAACTGTTCGCCGGCGTCTTGCGTGTCGGTGACGTCCGGGTGGTGGCGCTTCACTTGCTCGCGGTACGCGCGGACTATTGCCTGCTCGTCCGCGTCGGGCTCGACCCCGATGACCCCGTAGAGCGTTTCCATATTGAGGGCAGTTGTTAAATCTAATGGCCGAAAGCCTACATGAAACTACCGATGGTTACCAACGGTGAGTCGCGCACAAAAGGAGTACAAGCGACCGGCGACCTACGCCAGCCACTCGTCGGGCTTCGTGTTGTAGTCGATATCCGTCGCCGCGAGATGCTCGACGTCGCTCCAGGGGACGTCCTCGACGGTAACCTCCTCGCCGTCGTACCGGAGCCGTTTGCCGACCTCCTCGGGTTCGGGCTCGCGGTCCCGGCGTTTGGCGACCTCGATGTCGTGGTCGTCGAACTCCTTGACGATCGTCAGCAGGTTCACCGGCCGACCCCACAGCTCGAAGACGCGTTTGAGCACCTCCGTGGCCTGCTTGCGGTCGAGCATGATGCCGTTGTACTGGTGGGCCAGCAGTAGCTCGTTGCGGTTCCGGTAGTTGCCGTCCTGGACCACGACGGTGGGCTTGCCGAAGTTCGTGAAGGAGAGCATCAGCTTTTTCTTCACGTCCTCGTGGTCCGTCGAGGTGACCCGGTAATCGCCGGAGGCGTGGGTGTACTCGTAGGTGAAGTAGTCGTTGTCGTCGACGAACTCCTGGGTGAGGAACTCATCGAGGAAGGTCACGTCGTTGTGGCTCTCGCGAATCTCTCGCATCCGGTCCCAGCCGCGGGTGTACTCCACGTCGGCGAGGGCGTCCTCGACGCTGTCGTACCGGGAGTCGTCGAACATGTACCGCGAGACCCGCTCCAGTTCGGCCTGGCCGACCCGGGAGACAAAGCCCCGATACTGGGGCTTGACCAGCGAGTAATGCCGTTGGGCCAGCCCCTCGTAGGTCAGTACCTTCCAGGGATAGTTCGCCACGTCGAACTCGCCGTCGCGGGCCCCAATGAGGCCCTCGGCGTCGATGCGGGGGTCCTCGGGGTCGAGTTCGTCGATGTGGCCGGCGACGTTTTGCAACCAGGCCGGTGGTTCGAGGTGGTCCTGGACCTCGGTGAAGTCCACGACGTCGTGGAACGTCCGCCAGGTGACACCCTCGGTCCGGAGCAGCCGCTCGACGACCTCCCGACGGTTCTCGGTGTTCTCGACGTACTCCCAGATTTCCAGCCCCAGCTTGTAGGGGTTGAGTCCGGGCGACCCCAGCACCTGGGCCATGTGGTCCGAGTAGAGGATGAACTCGTCGTCACCGGCGAAGCGCTCGCCGGTCATCATCAGCGACTCCCAGTAGGCCGCCCACCCTTCGTTCATCACCTTCGTCATCTTCTGGGGGGCGAAGTAGTACGCCTCCCTGCGCAGGAGTTCGAGGATGTCTTTCTGCCAGTCGGTCATCTCCACCGCCTTCTCGGCGTCCTCGTCGTAGGCCATCCCGTGTTTGCGGATAAAGCCGAGCACGTCCTTCTCCGGCTGGGACGGGAAGGTCGCACCGTTGTCCTCGTCTGACTGGGCCTCCAGCCAGTCGTCGTCGAACACCTGGCGCTTGACCTCCTCGGAGAGGTCCAGCTCGTCGAGCTGGTCGGTGACGTCGACGCCCTCTATCTCCGCTAACCTATCGCGGGCCGTCTCGACCGGACGATACGGCTGGTGCTGGTCGATGTTGTCCTCCAGACAGAGGACGTGGTCGATAAAGCGCTCGACCTCGCTCCGGTCGATGTCGGGGTCCTGCATATACTCCCGGATGGTGTCGGCGTGGCGGGCCAGCATACCCGCGGCGTCCGGCCCGCGACCGTCGTCTTCGCTGCCAGCCGCTCGCGGTGGCGCGCCGTCGCTGAAGAGGCCGAACCACTCGTTGTTCGCGAAGAAGTCCGCGTGGGCCTCCACGTGCGTGATGACAGCCTTCTGGTCGGCCAGCGTGTTGGACTCCTGGAGGAAGGCATGTGAGGGGTCGTCGTTGTTGACGATCTCGAAGGCCTTCCCGCCGAGGAACTGGCCCTGTTTCTGCTGGCGGTCGTACTGCATCCCCCAACGCCAGTGCGGGTAGCGCTTCTGGAACCCGCCGTAGGCGATGAGCTCGTTCATCTCGTCGTAGTCGACCACCCAGTAGTTCACCGGGTAGGGGGTCAGCCCCAGCCGCTCGGCGAGGTTGCTCGCCTCGTTCACCGGCTCTTCGAGGTCGTCGGCGATGCGCTGTTTCCGGAATCTGTCGTCGTTCATTCTGACTCCTCCGTGCTGAGGATTTTATATATCGCGTCGACAACGTCCTCCGGCGAGGTGACGTAGGCGACCGCGACGTTGTCCGAGTCGCGGAAGCTCCGCTCGACCTCCTCGGCGTGGGTCGCGTTGATTGCGTTCCCCGACGGCTGGGTCTCCACGTAGGCGTGGAGGTTCGCCGGAATCTCCTCCATCATCGGGATGACCCGCTCCTCGGTGTCGTTCGAGGAGTTCTCGCTGTCGCCGGCTGCGAAGACGTATCGGTTCCACTCGCTCCAGGGGTACTCCTCTTCCAGCACTGCGGCCGCCAGTTCGTAGGCGCTGGAGATACGGGTCCCGCCACCAGAGCGGATGCCGAAGAACTCGTCGCGGTCGACCTCCCAGGCGTCGGCGTCGTGGGCGATGTAGACGAACTCGGCGTTATCGTACTTGCCTTGGAGATACCAGTCAAGCGGCGTGAAGGTGCGTTCGACCAGTTCCCGCTTCTTCTGGCGCATACTCCCGGAGACGTCGCGGATGTTGACCACGACGACGTTCTTCTCGCGCTCCTCGACGACCTCGGGGTAGCGGTAGCGCTCGTCCTCACGGCGGAACGGAATCTGTTCGACACCCTCCCGGCGGATACGCGTCGAGGTGTCGACTTTCTCGACCTCGGCCTCCATCTCCTCGATGGAACTCCAGGTCGATTTCTCGTCGGCCGCGATGTCGTCGTAGGCGTCCTCTATCCAGGCCTTCGAGACCGGGATGTTCTGCTCGCGGGCCCACTCGAAGACCGTTGCGGGACCCCAGCCGTCCACTTTCAGGGCCTCCCGTATGTACTCCTCGTCGAAGTCCATCGCCAGCTTGCGCTTGAGCCCCTTCTTGAACAGCCGCTCGAAGTCCAGCGTCGAGGACGGCCCGGAACGGGTGATGTCCGTGAAGTCGCCCTCCTTTTCCTCGATGACCTTCTTTCCCTTGGGGTCTAAGTCCAGCCCGAGCTGTTCGTCCAGCTCCTGGGCGAACTCTTCGGGGTCCATCTCGTAGTACTCGTGTTCGCCGCCCTCCTCGCCGGGCTCGCCGTCCTCGCCCTCCTCGCCGTCACCGGGCTGGGGCTGTGGCTGGCCGACGGGGTCGCCCTCCTCGGCGCCCTCGCCCTGGCCGACGCCGCCCTTGTCGCGCTGGTCGTAGGCGAACTCGGGCAGATTCACTATCTTGATGGGTATCTTCACCTCGTCCCCGCGGGACTGACCGAGGTCACCGTACTGGATGAACTCGGAGAGGTCCTGTCGGCGCTCCTCGCCCACTTCGCGGTACCGTTCGAGGTCGTCTTTCAGTCCCATCTGTAGCTCACCTGGCTCATGACGTGGCGGCTGGTCAGCTCCGCAGCCGCCTCGCTGTAGCCGTGCATCTCCATCATGTTCTGGATAGTCTCTTCTTTGAGCGCGGCCGTCTCGGTGCCCGACGGCGGGTTGTCCCACTGCTGTGGGTCGAAGTCCTCGTAGGTCCGCTTGACGTCGTCCCAGTCGTGGCTACCCAGGACGGTCTTGATGACCGGAATCTCCTTGGGCGAGACGTCGCCGACGCGGAACTCCTCGTCGCGGCGCTGCCACGCGTGGCGGTTCAGCGCCGTGATTATCTTGTCCGTGCGGAACTTCGTGACCGCGTGGTCGGCCTCGCCGCCCTCGTAGTTCTTCTCGTCGAAGCGGCCCAGATGCTCTATCTCGAACACCTTCATCTTCAGGGGGTCCGGGTCGACGAACTCGCCGCGCTCGTTCTCTAGCTGTTCGTCGGAGGCCCAGGCGTACACCTGCTCGATGTACTCCTCGACCGTGGACTCGTCGACGCGCTTGTCACGCATCAGCGCGGCCAGCACGTCCTGCTCCTGTTCGCCGAAGATGTAGTTTTTCACCGGCACCACGCGCTCCTCGTACTCGGTCGCCTCGCCGGGCGAGAACACCGGCGCGTCCTGTAGCCCCTCGGCGATGGCGTTTAGCACGTCCCGCGGCATGATGACGTGTTCGACCGGCAGGTCCGGGTGGTGGCGGTCCTGCGCTTCGTGGAGCAGGTCGGCCACGACGTCACGGACGTACGTCACGGGGATGCCGTGGTCGCCGTCCTGGGGGGTTATCTCGACGTCGTAATCGTCGATGTCGACGCGCTCGTCGCCCTCCATCAGGTAGCCCCGGTCGAAGAGGAGTGCCTTCTCGACGAGGTCAAGTCCAGCGGGGACGTTCGAGCTGTCCAGCCGGGAGACCACCGCATAGAGCGCCGCCGCTTCGATAGTGTGGGGCGCGATGTCTTTCTCTGTCGGCGTGTCGAGGTCGTCCCTGACAGCGACGCTCACCGGTTCCTGAATCCACGTCTCCAGTTCTTCCCAGGAGTCCGGGTCCCAGACGCTGGTCTCGTTCGTGAGCTCCCGTCGCAGCAACTGCGACTCAAGCGAGAGGTTCGTCAGGTAGGTAAACTCGTGTTTGTCGAGCCGTCGCTTGAGGGCTTTCAGCGGGTCCTGACCCTCGCGGTCGGCGTGCTGATTGAGCTGGGCCTCCAGGTCGGGGTTCGAGATGATGACAAGCTGCGTGTCGACGTCCATCCCGATACCCTTGTCCAGCTTGACGCGGCTCTCGTCGGGGACGTTCAGCAGCTTCTGGAGCAGGTCGGCGTGCTGGGCGGCGTCCTCGACGACCGTCAGCAGGCCGTTGCCCTGTGAGAGCACGCCGTCGTAAGAGAACGCCTGGGGGTTCTTCCGGCCACGGGAGTCGAGTTCGCGGAGCATCCCGTGCATCCACGACCCCACGAGTCGTTCTTTGGGCGTCCCCTCGTCCTCGGAGTGAAGGATACCGATTCCCCGACCGACGTCGACGACGAAGTTCTTGACTCGCAGATGCGAGGGGTCGGTGACGGCGGAGAAGAGGTTCTCCTCGCCGGCCCGTCGGTACTGCTCCTCCAGGAAGTTGTACGCCTCCCGGGAGAAGGGGTCCAGTTCGCCCTCGACACGGACCTCGATATGGTCGTCGAGCCGGTCGTTGATCTCGACCAGCAGCTCCTCGCGGACGTCCTTCGGGAAGACCGTCAGCGGGTGGGCCTGCACGGGGCTCTCGTACCAGTCGTCCTCGTCCTCGATGGGCGTGTCGCCGTAGGTCAGGGCGCTGTCGCTGCCGCCGGCGCCGGCGACGTTCCACTCGACCGTGTAGCGCCGGCCCTCCGGCGTCCGAGAGTACTCCCGCAGGCCGTTGATGAGACAGCGTTTGAGCTCGGATTTCCCCGTCGCAGTGGGTCCTTCGAGCCAGACGATTTTCTCGTCCTTGCCTCTCCCTGCCGCGATGGAGCGGAGGTCGTCGACGAAGGCGTTCAGCACCTCCGTGTTGCCCAGGATGGCGTGTTCGCCGTCGTTGTGTGGGTCGTCGAAGAAGCGGTAGCGCTCCTTCTCGTCGCCCTCCTCGATGACGGTCCGGGTGCCCGCCGCCTCGATGGCCGCGAGCAGGTACTTCGAGGCGTGCGAGGCGATTCCGGGCGACTCCAGGAGCGTGTCGACGTACTCGGAAAGCGCCATCGGCTCCTCGTAGGTGGCGTCGAGGGCCTCGTCGGCGCGGTCGATGTACTCCTCGCCGCTCATCTACTCCTCCATCTCGCTTTTGGCGACCTCCGCGCCGGCGAACTCGAGCACTTCCTTCGCGCCCTCCTCGGAGTAGCCCTGTTCGATGAGGGCGTCTATCCACTGGTTGCGCTCGTCGTCGTCCATATCGCCCGACGAGACCAGCGCGGAGAAGTTGATGTTGTGTTTCTTGTCCTCCCAGAGCTTGCGTTCGAGGGCACGGCGCAGGCGGTCGTTGTCCTGCGGGTTGAAGGTGTCACCCTCGCGTGCCCGGCGGCTGACCCAGTTCGAGACCTCCTGGCGGAAGTCGTCCTTGCGGTCCTCCGGGAGGTTCAGCTTCTCCTCGACGGAACGGAGGAACTGCTCGTCGGGCTCTTGCTCCCGACCGGTCAGTTCGTCCTCGACGGTGTCGTCGTCGATGTAGGCCATCACGTGGTCCATGTACTTCTCGCCCTGGCGCTGAATCTCGTCCATGTCGTATGCCAGCGCGTGGCGCACGTCCTCGATGGCCCGCTCCTTGTACTCCTCCCGGACGAGTTCGAGGAAGCGGTAGTACTCGTCGAACGACTCCGAGTCGATAGAGCCGTGGTTCTCTAAGTTCCCCTCCAGGTGGTTGAACGTCGTCAGCGGCGAGAGGAAGCTCCGTGAGCGGTGCATCGAGTCCATGATGGCCTCCGCTATCTCGTCGCCGATGAAGCGGGGCGAGACGCCGTCCATCCCCTCGCGGATGTCGGCGGCCTGTTCGGCCTCCTCGCGGAGCTTCTTCACGTCGATGTCGTCGGCCTCGTCTATCTCGCCGTTGTACGCTTTGGCCTTCTGGACCAGTTCGACCGACTCGGTGTCGGGCTCCTCGATGCGGGTGAGCACGCCGAAGAGGCCCGCCATCTCCAGGGTGTGGGGTTCGACCTGGATATCCGGCAGGTCGGCGTTGCGCAGCATCTTCCGGTATATCTTCGCCTCCTCCTCGTACTGGAGGACATAGGGGAAGTCGATGCGTTTGGTCCGGTCGTTGAAGGCCTCCATCTTCTCGTCGCCTTTCTTGTCCCGGTACTCGGGCATGTTCGTCCGGCCGACGATGACCTGGTCGATGTCGATACGGGGGTTGTTCTTCGGTTTGATAGTCTGTTCCTGACTGGCGTGCAGGAAGTCATAGAGGAACTCCCGCTGGAGTTTGAGCAGCTCCTCGCCGGAGAAGATACCGCGGTTCGCGTTACAGAACGCGCCCGAATAGTCGAAGGCTCGCGGGTCGCTCTCGCCGTAGATGGCTATCTTCGAGTAGTTGACGTCGCCGGTCAGTTCGGTCTCGTCCTGGTTCTTCTTGTCCTTGGGTTCGAAGGTCTCGATACCCTGGCGCTGGTTCTCGTCGGCAACGAAGCGAATTATCTCGACGTGGTTCTCCAGCACTTCCTGGAGGTTGTCGTCGTAGTACGCCAGTAGCCGGTCCATGTAGAACTCCGAGGCCGGGTCCAGGTCCTGCTCGTTGCGGATGGTGTAGGGGGCGTCTAGCTCCTCGTTGATGTCCTCGATGACCCGGTCGCGCTGGTCCTGTGGCAGCAAGACGAGCGGGTCCTGGTTCATCGGCGAGCGGACCACGTCGTCGGCGGGGTCCTGGTCGTGGACGACGTCACAGAGGTTCGTCCAGCGGAACGTGTACATCCGACCCTCGTCGCCGCGGGTGTAGTCCTCGTAGTACCGACGGACCTGGCGGTCAAAGTCGGACTTGCCCGACCCGACCGGACCCAGTAGGAGCTTGATGCGTTTCTCCGGGCCCAGACCACGGGCGCCGGACTTGACCTTGTTGACGAACTCGTGGATGGCCTCGTGGACCTCCCGGCCGTAGAAGGTGTTCTCCCCGTCGGTGATGGGGTCCTCGCTGGCTATCTTGTATTCGACGACGCCGGCGTCCTCGTCGTATTCGGTGCCGTAGTAGTCGAACATATCCGCCACGCGCTGGTGGGCGTTTCGGGCGATTCGTGGGTCCTCGTACAGCTGGTCGAGGTACCAGTCGAACGTCCGGGTGGTCCGGAGGTCCGCTGGAATCGTGTCCTTGTACTCCTGGCTCAGTGCTTCTAGTGTCTCTTTGTTCTGACTCATGCTATCTCGATTAGTTCTTCACGCGACGCAATCGACGCCACGCGAACGCCTCGGGGACAGTCCGACTGTAACAGCCGCCGCTCCGACCGTGAATAAGCTGGAGCCGCGGCATGACCCGTCCGTTCGGGCCGGTTGGCAAGCGATACCATGTGAATGCTGGCGGGGTGGGACGGTACCGCTCCACCCTCTTGGTAACGGGTGACAGCCTTCGACTGTAGTTCCGATACTATTTATCACATGAGAGCTTCAACAATAAGAGCCTTTTGCCATAGTACATAAACCACCGGGAATATCACCCGGATATCTACGGGTGAATCCGGGGACGGCAGCGCGCCGGTATGGTATACCAAAGCAGTATTCTGGTACGTAGTTTATAAGTAATCGAACCCGGAGCCAGCCGACAGCGTATTGACCGCCGAGCCACAGCCCCCGGATATGAACACAGCGGCACTGGCCGAGGACTGGACGGTGTGGAACCAGACCGAGACGGAACTCATCCTCGCGTACCGTCCCGACGTCTTCGACAGCGAGGCCTTTCCCGCACCCTGTCTGCCGACTATCTATCTCACCCACGGCAAGCGAACCCGGCGCCCCGGCGCCGACCGGACCGGCGAGGACTGGTACGTCACTCTCTACCTGGAGCCGGAGGTCGACCACCAGGTCGACGTCTCGCCGGACCGCGAGACAGCCGTCGACGCCGCGGTGACACTCGCCAACGACTTCGCCGCCGGCGAGTTCGACTTCCGGGCGCTGTATCAGGTTCCCCGCGAGGCGTATCTGGACGAACTAGACGAGCTTACGGGCCGATAGACGGCCACAGCGGTTCGGCGCGGTTCGTACCGACCTCGGGGACAGCGCTTCGGCCCAGCGCACGAGCCGCCCTCGACACGCTCGACCTCGCCGGCGAAAGCTATCACGCGAAGGCCGCCCGGGCGTCGGCCGGCGTCGACAGTTCGATACAGGTCGCCTCGGGCGCGATTCGCTCCACGAGTGACGTGAGCACGCCGGCCGGCGGGAACTCGACGAACCGCTCGACGCCGGCGTCTCGGAGTCGCTCGACCACCCGAATCCAGTTCACCGGCGAGGTTATCTGCGCGGTGAGGTCCCGCCGTGGGACTGCCGGCTCCGTGTACACCTCACCGCTCACGTCGGAGACGACCGGTCTCGATGCCGGGTCGAACGACACGTCCGCCATAGCCCGTTCGGCGCAGTCCACCGCCGACGCCATCACCGGCGAGTGGAACGCGGCCTCGACAGCCAGTTCGTGGAACCGCGCGCGAGTCCGGCTTTCGAGCGTCTCCTTGATGGCGGCTACGCCGTCGGGAGTCCCGCTGACGACGGTCTCTCCGGGCGCGTTGTACAGCGCCACGCCGACGTCCTCGCGCTCCCGGCACGCGTCGGCGACGGTTTCGGCGTCCGCGACAAGCACCGCGACCATCGTGCCAGGTCCGTCACGACTCGCCGCCCGTTCCATACATTCGCCCCGGCGCTTGGTGAGCGAGACGGCCGTCTCGGGGGCCAGCATCTCGGCCGCCGTGATTGCGGTGAACTGGCCGAGACTGTGGCCCGAGTAGTAGGCCGGTTCGACGCCGAATCGTTCGCTGACACCAGCGAACACCGAGTAGCTGGTCGCAACCTGGACCGGCTGTATGTTGCTCGGTTCCCGGAGCCTCGCCTCGGTCCCAGCGAAGCAGAGCTGGCGCAGTGCCGTATCGACCGCACCGTCGAGTCGGTCGAAGGTCCGACGCGTCTCGGGCCAGGCCCGGTGGAACGGTTGCCCCATCCCGACCGACTGATTCCCCTGTCCGGGGAAGAGAAACGCCGTGTCGTCCAATGTGGTGTGCTGTGTCATCGACTCGTGCAGCCGGTGACCGACCCGCCGTCGGTGTCGCGCTCGGCGAGTTGCTCCAGCCGACGCCGCCGCTGCCGGCGAGCTACCGTCAGAAGTGCGTCGCTGTCGGGACCCGGCACCCCCTTCCAACCCATCTCGGAGACCACGGCGTCGACCGGGTCGGCGAGTTCCGAGACGGTCGCCTCGACCGTCGACAGGTCGACCGCACCCGATTCAAGCAGGTCGACCAGGCGTGTGAGTCCGTAGCCGACGTGTCGCGCCTCGTCGCCCCGGACGGCGGCGAACCCGTCGACCAGCCCGGGGAGTGACGGGCCCGCAGTGTCCGGGCCGAAGGTCGCCTCGATGGCGTGGAACCCGGTCTGTCCGAGGACCCCCTCCACGGTGAGGTGGTAGTGGGCGAACGCCTCCGCACGCCGGCGGGGCGTATCCCGCTCCAGGAGGGCGTTCATCGCCGCCTCGGTGCTGTCGAACACCGTCTCGTAGGGGTCGCTGAACCACTTGTCGGCGGTCGGCGACGTCGGGCCTAGCCCGCGTTCCGCCTCGACCGGCTGGACGGCGGTGTTCCAGTAGCGGTCGAAGAACGCGGCGTGTTTGGCCTCCTCGTAGATGTGGCTCGCGACGAACCACTGGTCGGTCCCGCCGTCGACGGTCGTCGCCAGCGGACGGAGATCCTCGGTGACACGCTCCTCCCCGGCCCCGAACATCGCGACCGCGGCGCGCAACTGCGCGAACTGGCGCCGACCGAGGTCGGCCAGTGTGTCCCGGTCGGCGGCGAAGTCGATATCGAACGGACTCCAGTCGCTGTCGACGGCGTGTCGGAAGTACCGTGCCGCCATATCACGCTCACCGTCCTGCATACGTCGACCGTTACAGGAGAGCGGATTAAATCTGGGGTGTGTGTACCGAACCTGCGAACGCTCCTGAGAGCCCCCAACTCTCGCCGTGCCGGCTATCCACCCCGCTATTGGTGGGCTTTCTGGCTGTTCGGACTCGGAGATGGCCACCAACACGGAGCGAACAGATGGCAGATCGACCAGAGTTTTCGGCGGCGTAAACCGCGTTTGCACACACAGTCGCCGAGGCAGCGACCGGCTTCGAGCCCGACACTTACCTTCCGGGCCCGTCTACAGTCAACCATGACTACTGTCACCCTCGTCGGCACTCGCCTCGCCGAGGCCGGCGAAGAGTTCGTCTACCGCGGTGAGGCGTCGGGGTGTGCGGGCTGCCCGTACCGGGACCAGTGTCTCAATCTCACGCCAGGGCGGCGCTACCGTATCACCGAGGTCCGCGAGAGCGGTCAGACACTCGACTGTGCGGTCCACGACGCTGGCGTCCGGGCCGTGGAAGTAGAGCCCGCCGCTATCCGTGTGAACGTCCCGACGAAGGGTGCCTTCGCCGGAAGCACGGCCGAACTGGCCGGTCCCTGCCCGCACACCGAGTGTCCGAGCCACCCCTACTGCGAACCACAGGGTGCGGACTTCGACACGGAGTATCGCATCACGGAGGTGCTCGGGGACCCGCCCCACGACTACTGTATGCTCGACCGGGACCTCACCATGGTCGAGTTCGAAGCGCCCGACGACGCGTGACCGTGGCGACCACGCTCCCCGTCGGCGCGGTCGAGGAGGACTGTGTCGTCAGTCCACCGGCCGGCAAAGCGGTTCGGTTTCGTGACCGTCCGGAGGACCCGAGTCGGGACCCGCTAACGTTCGATATGTGGCTCGCCGCAGAGGGGTCACACGGTCCGATGCGACATATCCACCCGGAGCAGGTCGAACGGCTGACAGTCAGGTCGGGCCGGATGGGGCTCTGGCACGACGGCGAGCAATCCGAGCTGGAGATGGGCGAAACGGCCGTCATCCCCGCCGGCGACCCACATCGGTTCTGGAACGCGGGCGAGGGCGTCCTCCATATCCACGGCTCGGTCACCCCAGGGCTCCGCACGGAGCAGTTCATGCGCATCACGTACGGGCTCGCTCGCGACGGCGCCCCGGTGACGCCGTCTGGAATGCCGCTGAACGGCCTCAGACTGGCCGTCCTGCTGTCGGAGTACGACGATATGCTGTGGCTCGCGGCGCTCCCGCTGTGGGTCCAGACGTTCGGCGTCGACCTGCTCGCGCCGCTCGGACGCGCGCTCGGGTACGACAACAGCTATCCGGAGTTGCTCCAGTAGTCCAGCAGGTATCCGGAACGGCGCCCCTAATCGAGGGTCCCGACGTGACTGCCCATATAGCCGTAGACGTCCTCGTACCCCTCGGCCGAGAGCAACACAGGGTGGAAATCCTCGTCGGCGTAGAGCGTCTCGCCGTCCGCAGCGGCGATAGGGTCGCCCGCCGCCACCGGTTCGAAGTTCTCCACGAAGGTCTCGTACTCCTCGGCGGCGGCCTTGGGGATGGGACCGCCCAGCTGGAACACCGGCAGCGATTGCTTCCGGACCGGCGCCGGCTCGTCCGTGACGCAAAGTGCTGCGAGGAACTCCCGGATGACCTGCTCGGCGTTCGCGGCGGCCGCTGGCGACCCCTGGTAGCCACACTCGATTTCGATGGCCGAGGGTGCGACCGAGAACAGCCGTCCCTCGTTGTTCCCCTTCGTCCGGACGATGGCGTCGACCGAGAGCTTCGGGCAGATGTCCCGGGCCAGCTCCGAGAGCTCGTCGACCAGCGCGAACATCCCATCGTAGGACTGTGTGGAGTGCAACGAGAGGACGGTACACCCCTGCAGTTCCGCGGTCAGTTCGGCGGCCAGGCGCATCTCGTGGACGTCGCTGTCGGGGTCGCCGGGAAACACCCGATTGAGGTCGATTTCGGTGTAACGCTCGCCAGCTGCCAGCGCCCGTTCGTTGACCACGATAAACTTCACGGGCTGATTCACCGCGGGCGGGTCCGCGAGCACCGCCTCGATGCCGTCACGGCCACAGGGCTCGTCACCGTGGATGCTCCCGACGATGGCAATCGACGGCTCTCCCTCGCCCAGTTGTTCCACTCGCATCTGTTCGTAGCTCAGTAACCGGGTCCTAGTATATGTGTGGGTTTGGCGTCGGAGTGGTTACCCGCTTCCCACAGTCGTCGAGGGGCAAGGTTATTTCAAGGTATACACCAACCGAACAGTATGCGACGGCGAAGATTACTCCAGCTGACAGGAGCCATCCTCACGACGGCCACCGCCGGCTGTGTGACCACGTCCGAGGACGTGCCGGCCACGGAGACGGCCGAGACACTTCCGCCGACAGACACCATCGATTCGACGACCGGGTCGGCGACTGGCGCCGCCGGCACTGGGGTGACGGCGCCGATATACGCGCTCTGGAGCGCCTACACTGCGGAAGACTACGACGGAATCGTCGATGCGTACCACCCCGACTCTCCCAACGTCCCCGACAGATCTGATATGAGCTACCAGGGGACGGTGACTGTCGAGCGCACGGGAGTCATCTCGCGGGCCGACGGCTCGGCGACCGTCGAGGCCGAGGTGACGATTCCCGGCGAGGGCGACGACACCGAAACACAGCTGTACGACATCCGACGATACCAGGGCCAGTGGCAGATCTGGTCGTGGGGCCGAAAGGACGAGGGGACCCGACCGGCAGCGCCACAGGCAGTGTTCGAATCAGAGTTCGATGGCGAAGCGACCGACGACGACAGCACCGGTATCTTGCGGATTACACATTCGGGCGGTGACACCATCGACGCCGGCAAGCTGTTCGTCCGCGGGTCGGGTATCGTCGACGTGGGTGGGGCCACCCCGTCGGTCACGTCTCCGGACACCGCCTGGGCCAGTGCGACCGGCGACAGTGAGGTCACGGCCGGAACGTCGATTACCGTCGGTGTCACCGGCGATTACACCGTACGTCTCGTCTACGAGGAGGGAGAGTCGAGTACGACACTCGCTGAGTTCGAGGGGTAGAGCAGCTACTCTCACTCCAGGTCCGCTGCGTAGGCGTAGTCGGACTCGTCGGCCACCGGGTAGCCGTCGTCGAGTCGAATCTGCCAGCCATGCAGCACAGATGGCTGCTCCAGGGCGTTCGTCATCGTCGTTCTGACGTCCAGCATATCTACTCCGTAATAATCGTTTGGTACGCCCCGAAAGTATTGCAGCGACGTACGAAACAGCGACCGCATCCCGTCGTCGTCGGCGAAGTCGAAGTGTTTGTACGCGCCGGCGGCGACCTGGACCATTCCGTGGAGGAACTTGCTCTCGGTGCTGCCCCGTCCGTAGTTGTACCACTCGTCTTCGAAACAATCGTGTGAGTCGTGGAACTCGCCGTCGTTGAACAGCGCCACGCCGTGGACGACCGCCCAGCGCAGCGTGGCGTGTTCCCACTGCCCGTCCGCTCGCCACCCCGTCGGGTTCCCGGCCGGCGCGCCGACGCTGTCGTCGCGCGTGTGTTCGTCCATACCGGAGTGTCGGCCGCCCGAGGGGTCAATCTAGCGGTCCCACGCAGTACCGCGAGCGACGCGTCGCTGTTTCCGTACGACATTTATACCCCCGCGTCACTTGTGAGAACTGCATACGGCGCGTGCGAGGGTAGCCAAGCCTGGAAACGGCGGCGGACTCAAGATCCGCTCCTGTAGAGGTCCAAGGGTTCAAATCCCTTCCCTCGCATCGCTGTGGGTGCAATTCCCACCGATGCGGAAGCCCGCGTGGAGCGGTCTTCCCTCGCAAACCTTCTGACCGAGCCCACTACCGGACAGCAGTCTGTCGCGACCAGTTAAATTCCACTATCGGGTGGTAACTTCCATTAATAATAACTAACTTTATGCCTGCTCGCGTGTAATCGTCTCACATGGCCACAGACCAGTCCGATAGTTCCGGTCTCGGGGTCCCCCCGCTAGAGAATACGGCGTTTTTCGACATCGAGTCCGGTGAGGACTACGTCCGTATCGAACAGTCGCTGGGTAACCAGGTCCGCTACACGCCTGCCGAGGCGCGCGATATCGCCACCGCCATCCTCGACGCCGTCGACGACGCCGAGTGAGACTGTTGGGGGTCTCGCTCTAACAACGTTCGCCCAGCGGTGCTGTCGAAGACGGCAGTCCCCGGCCAGCAGACAGTGTCCACCGCCCAACGTTTGCCCCAGACCGAGCTTCTAAAGCCGGCCCGCTGCCAGGGGCCTCTATGCCGGATTCGCTACACCGCGCTGCGCTCGCCGAGCGGGCCGCCAGGGCCGGGGGTGTCGTCGCACGGAACCACTTCCGTGAGGCGGTCACCGTCGAGACGAAATCGAGCAAGAACGACGTCGTGACCGAGATCGACCGGGACGCCCAATCCCAGGTGGTCGCCACCGTTCGCGAGGAGTTCCCGGACGACCGGTTCCTCTGTGAGGAGGAACTGGTCTCGCGGTCGGGCCCCGAGACGGTAGAGACCGAACCGACCCCCATCGACTCCGTGCCGGAAGCGGGGACGGCGTGGGTCGTCGACCCCATCGACGGGACCACGAACTACGTGCGCGGCCTGCGCACCTGGACGACCAGCGTCGCCGCGATAGCCGACGGCGAGACGGTGGGTGCGGCGACGTACATGCCGTCGATGGGCGACCTCTACGCGAGCGGGCCCGACAGCGCGACGCGTGACGGCACGACGCTTTCTGTGAGCGAACGTACCGACCCGGAGACGTTCGTCGTCACCCCCGTCGGCTGGTGGGAGCTCGACGACCGCGCCGAGTTCGGACGGCTCTGTACCGCCGTCGTCTCCCGGTTTGGCGATATGCGACGCATCGGCAGCTTCCAGGCGACGCTCGCGTATATCGCCGATGGCGCCCTCGACGGGGCGGTCTGCCCGACGCCGACGAACCCCTGGGACACCCTCGCCGGCGTCCACCTGGTTCGCCAGGCCGGCGGGACGGTCACCGACCTAGAGGGCGAGCGCTGGACCCACGACAGCGTCGGGCTCGTGGCCTCGAACGGCCAGGCCCACGACGAACTCGTCGCCGCCGCGAACGAAGCGCTAGAATAGTTACTGGCGGTTCGTTGGGTCGCGCACACGCGACCGGAAGCCTGAAATCGACGCCCGCCGGTCACACGGCCATGAACACCTACGAGCGACTCAGCGAGGAGTACGGGCCGGCCCGGCTCTGGGTCGCCTCCTTCGTCGGCATCGTCGTCGCTACCGCCGGGGCGGCGGTCGCGATGCCGACACGCGTCTGGGACCGCTTCCTCTGGCACTACTTCTGGGGACCGGTGTACGCCGACGCGAAGGCGGCGAGCTGTGCGGTGATGACCGACAGCGGCCCGCAAGCGCTGTATCAGGGCTGTTCGGCCGCAGTCGAGAGCGGCGCTATCGTCGCCGAGCCCGGCTACACCATCGTCTCCGAAATCGGCTACATGCTCATCCTGGTGTACATGCTCGTCGGCGTCTATCTCCTCCTCGAGCGACTGGAGATAGCTGAGGACCCGAACCTCTACTTCGCATTTGTCCCGTTCATGTTGCTGGGCGGCGCGCTCCGGGTCGTCGAGGACGGCACTGACAGGGCGGTCGGCGCAGGTGTCGAACCCCTCGTGCAGTACCCCCTGAGCTCCGTCATCATCAGCCCCGTCATCTACGGGACCGTCTTCCTCATGACGCTGGTCTCCTTGCTCGCCTGTCTGGAACTCGACCGCCGTGGCGTCGTCGACAGCTACTACCGAGCGACCGCCGGCGTCGGCGTCGCGCTGGTCGTGGCGACGATGGCCTACCTGACGATGGGGGCGCTGACCACCGACTACTCCACGCTGTACCTGTCGGTGCTCGTCTCGACGGTGGCCATCGCGTCGGTGCTCTCCTACGGACTCTACTGGCTGTTCGAGAACTACGCCCCCGAGGTCAACAGCGGCACGGGCGCAATCGGCCTGCTGGTCATCTGGGGCCACGCCATCGACGGTGTCGCCAACGTCATCCTGGCCGACTGGCTGGACGCCCTCAGCGTGCCGCTCACGTACTACCCCAAACACCCAGCCAACGCCTTCATCATCTCGACGACAGAGGCGCTCCAGCCGGCCGGGCTGACCGCCGCCATCGGCACGTCCTGGCCCTTCCTCTTCGTGAAACTCGCCGTCGCCTCGCTCGTGGTGTGGCTGTTCAACGACGAGTTCCTGGACGAGAGTCCGCGCTACGCGCTGCTGTTGCTCATCGCCGTCACCGCGGTCGGACTCGGCCCCGGCACCCGGGACATGCTGCGGGCCACGTTCGGTATCTAAACTGGGACCGTCCCACCCACCGTGACAGCTACGGGAACGGATGGTGGGCCCGGTCGAGCCGCGGTTCGAAGCCGAGCTCGTCGGGCACCCGCTCGGCTCGCTCGCCGAAATACGGTTCGTCGAAAAAGAGCGGCTGGGCCGTCGGTGCGAGGACCCGAACGGCTTCGAAGCCCAGCTGTTCGAGGTCTCGCGTCGTGAGCCGGGTGGCGTACGGGTCCAGCCCGGCCTCGGTAACCCGTCCGACGAGCATCTCGAGCTCCGCCGCCCCCTCGTCCGGGACGGTATCGGGACCGATACTCGCCAGCGGCACCGCGGTCTCGGCCTCGAGGAGTGACGCGGCTTCGTCGGGGCGGCCCGCGTAGTGACCGATGGCACCGGCCGCCTCGCCTGCGCCGTCCCGACCCATCCCACGGAGTTCGAGCCAGTTCTGCAGGGCCTCTTCGAGCGCCCCGACGGCTGCGTCGGCCGGGTCCAGCCCGGCGGCCGACCCCAGCGCGAACTCGGGCCAGTCCTCGCCCCGCAGCGCCACGGCGACGACGGGGACGTCGACGTCCTGTGTGAGCAACACTGCCGTCGCTTCCAGCCCCTCAGACCGAGCACGCCGCCGAAGCACGTCGTAGGCCTCGGTCTCGACGACAATCTCCAGTGGGTCGTACGTCGAGTACCACGCGAGCATAGCGGCGTCGCGCTCGATGACTTCGTACAGCCCCGACAGCAGCGCCTCGGTCTCCGTACTGCCCAGTCCGAGCCCGGTCGTCACAGGTGGTCTGACCGCCTGCGACGGCGGTGGATAGAGCACTGTCTCGGCGGGCACGTCGACCTCGGCACCGCTTTCCAGATGGTCTGCGGGGAGCCACTGTAACACTTCGTCGACGCCGCCATCGTCGGGCCGGACGAAGCTGGTAGGCATGACCGCGTCCGCGACGTCGGCCGCCGTCCCCATCGGCAGGTCGTCCGAGCGGTAGACGCCCGAAGCGTAGCGCTCGTAGCTCTCGCCCAGTGCCTTCATGAAGGCCGTGTCCCAGTCGCTCGCGACGCCGGCGGCCTGCTGTGACGCGCTCACGTCGCTGAACCGTTCTGTGTCCCCGACAGTCGTGAGGTAGTACGGCGCCGGAAACGACTCGGCCTCGCCGACCTCGCTGACGATGCCGACACGGTCGTCCAGTCCGCCCTCGGCACGGGCGAGGGCGTCTCGCTCGTACTCCGGCTCCGACTCCCGAAGCGTCCAGGTCCGCGTCCCGCCACAGTCACAGCCCGGGACCGGCAGGAACTGCCGTTCGCTGTAGGGCAGTTCCACGAGGGTACCGGCGAGGGGTCCCGTCCCCGAAAGGGCCTGTTCGATGCGCCGACCGGCGACGGCGCCCGCGAAGCGCTGTGTCCCGCTGTCCGGGGCCTCCGTCGGGGACTGTCCCTGGTCCACGTTCGCCCGGACACGCTCGGTGAGACAGTGATAACAGCCCGTCTCGGGCCCGAAACCGGCGACGGCGGCGTCCACGACCGGGACGCCGCCGACACCGCCGAGTTCGACTGCGACCCACGTCGCCCCCAGTTCCCTGGCTCGGTCGCTTGCGGTCCCGAATTTGTCTGAGGTGACCTGGTCGACGACGACCGCGAGGTCGGCCGGTCTGACGAGCGGGTCGTCGGCCCGACGCACGCTGGCGTGGCTGTCGGAAAGCGCCGCGACGAGAGACTCGACCGCCGGGCCGCTCCCGACGACTTCGACAGTTGTCATAGCCGCACAGAGACGACAGGGGGAGAAAAACCTAGGCTGCCAGCAGGCTCTGGGCGACCGTCGCCAGCTCGTCGCCCTCGGCGTCTTCGAGCCGCTCGTCGCCCAGCATCAGACGGAGGCGCGGTCGGCCCACGTCGATGGGGACCTTCTCCGTGTCGATGAGGCCCATGTCCTCTAGCTTCGTCTTGGTGCGCGAGAAGGTCGCCTTGCTCGCGAGCCCGACGTCCTCGCCCCACTTGCTGATGTCGTACAACAGCTCGTTGTTCCGGGCCGCCACCAGCAGGCTGATGGTCACTTCGTCGAGGCCGTCACCGTCGCCCCTAGCGGTCGCCAGCGAGCCGAGGACGCTGTCGAAGTCGTCGGCGGTCTCGGCACCGATCTCCGATTCGAGTGTCGTCCGGACACGCGAGATAGCGGGCGTACGCAGCGAGTACGCCTCGGCCGTCTCCCACGTGTTCTCGTAGTACGCCTCCGCATCGTCGACGAAGGTATCGTCGTCGGTGCCGAGCCCGCCGACGACGTCGCCGATAGTGACGAGCGCGTAGACGCCGTCGGCCGTGACGGCGACGGAGTGGTTCGGGACCGTCTCGAGCAGTCGCATCGAGAGGGTGTCTTCCTCGACGAGGTCGGCCGCCATACTCGCGACGAGGAAGTCGTCCATCACGTCTTTCAGGGTTCGTTCGTCGGCGAGCACGCGGACCTCGGCACCGACCTCCTGGCGGTCGAGCGTCGTCATCAGGGCCGAGATGGTCTCCTGTGACGGGTTCACCACGTAAATCGGTGAGTCGGTCTCCTCGAACACCGAGGACAGCATCGAGCCGATATCGTCTTGCAGTAGGGTTGTACTCATTGACCTATACTGTCTATTGACGGGTAAAACATTTAATTTCATCGGCCGATTATCATTGATTTCGCCGCCTCGACTCTCATTTCGACTATCAAATCAGTACAAATATATCTATCAGTTACCAATATTATGTACGTCTACTTGACAATAACAACGGGCCTTCACGATAAGCAGCTCGTATTCAGCCAGCCTGCAACTGGTATGTAAGTCGCTAAAAATCCGGGTCCAATCTCGCAGCGAGGTCCTCGGACCAGTGGAAGTCGCCCTCGAAGATGACTGGCAGGGAGTTCGACTCGAGTGTCTCGACGAGCGTCGCCGCGGAGACGGTGTGTTCGGTCGCGGTCCCGTTCAGGGCCATCTCGCCGTCGACGGGGAGGTCGTAGCTCTCGCCGGCCCCCTGTGGCGTCATCACCTCGCAGGTGAGGTTGTAACCGCTATCGGCCTCGCGTACCATCACGACGACGGGGTCCGTCGGCCCCGGCAGCAGCGCGTACGTCCCGTCGCCGACGACGGCGTAGTCTTTGCTCATCATGATGCGACGCCGGGCCAGCTGCAGCGCGCGCTGGATGCTGAATCCGTTCGAGAGCAGCCTCGCGAAGGCGGTCCCGACCATCGCCGCGTGGCTGTCGAGGACATCTGCGAACGTGACGGCCCCGGCCACGGAGCCCTGCTCGATGAGGTCCAGCCCCTGCTGGTAGGAGCCACAGGCGTTCAGGAAGAACGTGCGGGTGCGCGATTCGGATAGCGACGACATCGAGAGGGTCCCGTCCGGGCAACAGAGGCCGTCATCCTCGCAGTGGCCGATGAAGTGGACGAAATCGTTCTCGGACTCGAACACGTCCGCGAGCGCGCCCGTCGTCAGCTGGTCGGAGACGGTGACGTCCATGGGGAGGTCGGCCGCCCGATATATCTCCGAGACGGCGTGGCGTTCGTCCGACATCTCCATGTCGTTTAGCACCACGGACAGCTGGAGTCGGTCGGTCTCTTTTTTCCGATAGCGGTAGCGGTTCTCGTAGGCCGACGGGGTCGTCTTGAACGCGTCTATGGGGGTCCCGGGCGCGAGCCAGCCCTGGACACGTCCGACGCCGCCAGTCGGTTCGACCATCGCCGTTTTTTCGGCTGCTCCCCGGGTGTACGAGTCCGAGAGGGTCTTCTCCAGGAGGTCACACCGCTCCAGTTCCGAGCCGTTCGAGAGGTAGATGAGCGAGAGCTTATCGAGCAGGAAGGGGAGACAGCGGGCCCGTTCCAGCGACGGTTGCGTATGCGTCGAGAGGTGCCACTCCGGTACCGCGGCGTCGACGGCGTCGGTCGGCGTCGACAGATACCGCTCCAGACGCCCCGCCGGTGACAGCGACCGCACTGTCTCCGGGTCCAGCGAACACCGCTCCAGTAGTTCGGGGTCGGATTCGGGGTTCATCCGTCGGACCAGACAGTCCAGGTAGAACAGTCGCTGGACCATCGACCCCACCTCGTCCTGGAAGTCGGGGAACGGACCGAACTCGTAGTGGACGTCGGTGCCCGCGGCGGTGAGGACGGCCCGTTTCCGGTCGCCGACTGTCACGTCGGCGCCCAGATAGTACGCCAGCGGCGCCAACACGAACAGCGATTCGACACAGGCCGGCGCCCGCAGTTCGATACCAGTCTCGGGCATCGTGTTCGCCAGCTCGGTCGGAATCGTCGTGTCCTCGCCGGTCGTCAACAGCGGCGGGTGGCCACGCTGGCCTGGATGGGAGCGCGACGGACTCAGCGTGTGATGGGCCGCGCTCATATGTGAGATACCCGTCGCCAGTCCCTGGGGCGTTTCCGGCACCTGGATGTGGGCCGGGCCAATCGACGTCGACTCACCGACGCCGACGGATAGCTCCTGTGAGTCCCACAGTGACAGCACCGTGTCGCCCTTCGTAGGGCGCAGCGAAGCGGGGCCGTCGAAGCGGACGTGGATACGCCCCTGCTGTGCCGTCAGGGGATTCTCACCGCGAGTCCCGTCAGCGGTCTGGACAGTGACCGAGAGTAGATACGCTCCCTCCGGTAGTTCAGACGCGCTAGTCAGTGTATACTGTGCGTCACAGTCCAGCGCAGCTACGGTGGGTTCGGTGCCGGGAACGCGGAGGCGGGCGGTCCGCCCGCGCACGCAGTTGGTCGTCGCACGCGGAATCGTCTCCGGCGGACACTCCCGCCGCTCGTTCAGTTGCGCAAGGACTGTCGATGCTCCTGAGCGGTCCTGACGTGCAGTCTTGGCCGCAGTCCTCTGCTCCGCAGCCGTGCCTGCCACCCCCCAAGAGACCATGTGCTATCTACTGTGGGCTTATTCATTATATACGTACTGATACTCAGGTAAGCATTTCCTACTGACAGAATGGGCCTTCTACTCCGGGTGAAAATCTGCCAGCTGCTCACACGGTCACGGACAAAGGGTAGATTATTGACGGGCCGGTCCCGACCCACTCACATGAGCTACGACACCGTCCGCGAGACGGACCCTGCAGTCGCAGACGCCCTGGTTGGCGAGCGGGCACGCCAGAACGACACGCTGGCCATGATTGCGAGCGAGAACCACGTGTCCGAGGCGGTCATGGAGGCCCAGAGCTCCGAACTCACCAACAAGTACGCCGAGGGCTACCCCGGCGAACGCTACTACGGCGGCTGTGAGTTTGCCGACGACGTCGAACAGCTGGCAATCGACCGCGCCAAGGAGCTGTGGGGCGCCGACCACGTCAACGTCCAGCCCCACTCGGGTTCGCAGGCCAACATGGGCGTCTACCTCGGCGTCCTCGAACCCGGCGACAAGATTCTCTCCCTGGACCTGACCCACGGCGGCCACCTCTCGCATGGCCACCCCGCGAACTTCGCCGGTCAGGTGTACGAGGTCGAGCAGTACGAGGTCGACGAGGAGTCGGGCTACATCGACTACGATGGCCTGGCCGAACACGCCGAGGAGTTCGAGCCGGACATCATCGTCTCGGGCTACTCCGCGTACCCGCGCGAGGTCGACTTCGGCCGCATTCAGGAGGCCGCCGACGCCGTCGACGCCTACCATCTGGCCGACATCGCGCACATCACCGGGCTCGTCGCCGCGGGCGTCCACGAGTCGCCGGTTGGCGTCGCCGACTTCGTCACCGGCTCGACACACAAGACCATCCGGGCCGGTCGCGGCGGCATCATCATGTGCGACGAGGAGTACGCCGACGACATCGACGCCGCCGTCTTCCCCGGCTCACAGGGCGGTCCCCTGATGCACAACGTCGCCGGCAAGGCCGTCGGCTTCAAGGAAGCGCTGGAACCGGAATTCGATGAGTACGCCCAGCAGACCGTCGACAACGCCGTCGCACTCGGTGACCGACTCAAGGAGCACGGCCTCGACCTGGTCTCGGACGGCACCGACAACCACCTCGTCCTCATCGACCTGCGTCCCTCTCACCCGGACACGACCGGCAAGGACGTGGAGGCGGCACTCGAAGAGGCTGGTATCGTCCTCAACGCCAACACCGTCCCCGGCGAGACCCGCTCGGCGTTCAACCCCTCGGGCATCCGCGCGGGCACCCCGGGTCTGACGACGCGTGGCTTCGACGAGGAGGACTGCCGCGAGGTCGCCGACCTCATCTACAAGATTGTCGAGGCGCCCCACGACGACGACGTCGTCGCCGAAGTCGGCGAGCGCGTCGACGAACTCACCGACGAGTACCCGTTGTACGAGTAACTCGCTGCCTGCTGGTACTGCTTTCCTATGTCCGCGTATGCGGCGATAGGAGGCAGCTCGGATAAGCGCGAGAACGACGTTCTAGGCCCGAATCTGTGATATCGTGTCGTTGAGAGCCTCTATCGGGCCACTGTCCCACTCGTCCCAGTTGTCCTCGGCGACCCACTTCCAGCGGACAACTCGGTCGCTGTCGATAAGAAATATCGATCGCTGGGGAACACGTCTGAGGCCGTCTTTCTCTTCGTGGAGGACGCCGAGCTCTTCGATAATCTCCTCTGCCGTGTCGCACAGCAGTGGGTAGCCGATACGGTTGTCTTCGATGAACTGCTGGTGTGAGTACGGGCCATCGCCGGAGATTCCGACGACGTTTACGTCCTCGTTGATTCCTAACCACTCCAGTTCACTGATATCACAGACCTGATCCGTACAGACCGGTGAGTAATCGTACACGTAGACGTTCAGGACTGCGACGGCATCGTCGGTCAGTTCTGACAGCGTAAACGTGTTGATTTCGCCGTTTTCATCCACTCCCTCAAGAGTGAAATCGGAAAGGGTATCCCCAGGACTTAGCATCGTCCCTGTTAAACACTCTCTAAATAATAAAGGGTATGCCCAATACGATTATTCTGTGGGGAAATCCAAATCTTATTTTTCTTCCTGTGAAATACTGTTCGATATATAACTTTCAACGAACGATTTGTTCGCAACGTGTTAGGACTGATTAACCAGTTCACTATCGTTCGTCGTGACACACCTGTTAGTTTGATAACCCCGCTGAGCGGAGCTGGCACGCGGAACGATGAGGGTGAAGTTTTCGACCGCCGCCAGGACCGGTCCCAGCGCATGGACGAGCGTCACTGCCTCCGGGCCTGTGTTCGGTTGGTCTACAGATTACCTGTCGTCTCGGGTAACCACGGTCACGGCCGGGCCGTGAATTGGCCGAGGGACGGCTGAAAAGCCCGATAGCACGACTAGCTCCCCCGGAGATGCCGTGCGGTAAACTGCGCGATAGGGTCGCCGGTCTCCTGCATCCATTCGGCCAGCTGTTCCCGCAGGCGCGACCGAACGTCCCGGTAGTCCGGGTGGTCGACGAGGTTCTGTAGCTCGGCCGGGTCGGCGTCGAGGTCGTACAGTTCGTCGATATCGGGGGCGTTGAAGACGTACTTGTAGCGTTCCGTTCGGACCATCCGCTGTGAGTACAACCCCATCTCGTCGCCGTGGTACTCGCCGAAGACGGCGTCCCGCATCTCACGGTCCGAATCGTTCCGGAGCGCTGGCCAGAGGCTCCGGGCGTCGAGACCCTCGGGCACCGCCTCCTCGGCCGCTTCCAGAAACGTCGGCATGAGGTCCATCAGCGAGACAGGGTCGTCACAGACACGTCCCTCGCCGGCCACGCCCGGCCCGCGCACGACCAGCGGGATGCGGTAGGTGTCGTCGTACATGAACGGTCCCTTGTTCCACTGGCGGTGGCCGCCGGTGAAGTCGCCGTGGTCCGAGGCGTGGACGACGAGCGTGTTCTCGGCGATACCCAGTGCGTCGAGTTTCGCCAGAATGCGGCCTATCTGGTCGTCGATATGGTGCATGAAGCCCATGTACAGCGTCCGAAGGCGGTCCCACTCCTCACGGTCCAGCTCCTCGACGCCGCGATAGCCGCGGTAGTTCGCCTGTACCTGGGGTTTGCCGTCGAACGTCTCGGCGTCCGACGGCCAGGGGTCGAGCGCCGCTGGGTCGTACATCGAGGCGTACGGTTCCGGGACGAGATAGGGGTGGTGCGGGCCCTGGAAGTCGACGCGGTGGAAGAACGGGTCCTCGCCATCGGCGAGTTGTTCGAGCCGCCTGACGGTCAGTTCGGCGTTGAAGGCGGACCGCGTCGCCTCGGCCGGAATCGGTAGTGTGCCGCCGAGCAGGTCACGCGAGTCGCCGAAGGTCGCGTAAACCGGGTCGCGTGGCTCGACCGCCTCGGGGTCGACGCCGTAGTCGCGCTGGTAGCTCTCGAACCCCGACTCCAGGTGGGCGTCGTGGTGGTCGTCGCCCCCGCCGACGTAGTCGAAGCCGAAGTCCTCGGGCGTCTCCGTCCGGCCGACGTGCCACTTCCCGACGTAGGCGTTCCGGTAGCCCGCCTCACGGAGCGCCGTCCCGAACGTCGGGGTTGTCTCGGCGAGGTCGGTCCGGACGGCGTCCGGTTCGTGGACGTTGTTGAGTATCCCGTGGTTGTGGGGGTACAGCCCCGTCAGTAACGAGGCGCGGGCGCTGCTGCAGATGCTGATAGGGGTAAAAGCGTGGCTGAAACGGACACCGTCGGCGGCGAGTCCGTCGATGGCCTCGGTCTCGACGGGGACGCCGTCGGGCGCTACGAGGTCGTGGCGCTCCTGGTCGGTCAACACCAGGAGGACGTTCGGTCGCGTCGTGTCGGCCATCAGAGGTAGCCCAGGTCGGCGAGCCGGTCTTCGGTCGCGTCCGAGACGTCGACGCTGCCGTCGGTATCGGCCTCGTCGAAACTCCCCAGCCACTCGTCGAGCGTGGCCGCCAGCTCGGCCGTCCGTCGGGGGTTCGCCGCCGAGATGTCGTTTCGCTCCCCCGGGTCACCGCGGACGTCGTAGAGCCATTCGGTCCCGTCGGCGGCACGGACGAACTTGTAGGCGTCCGTCCGGACGGCCCGCAGCGTTCGCTGGTAGTCGTAGAGCTGCTGGGGGACGTGGTCGAACTTCTCCTCCAGGACCTCGATTGCCGGCTGTGGGCGCATATACTCGGCGATGACCTGCGACCGGGGGTCGACACCGCCGGTCGGATGGAAGGACAGCGCCTGTGACGCCGACCGCAGGTCGGGGGCGTCGATACCCGCCGCGTCCAGCAGCGTCGGGGCCAGGTCGGCGACCTGGACCAGCCGGTCGGTGCGGACGTGGCTCGCCGAGAACGCACCGCCGTGGACCACGAGCGGAACCTGCAACACCGTGTCGTAGAGGCTGTACTGGTGGCCCAGGAAGCCGTGTTCGCCGACGTTCTCGCCGTGGTCGCTGACGGCGACGAACAAGGTGTCGGTCCACTCGCCGGCGGCCTCCAGTACGGCCCGAAGTCGCCCGACCTGGGCGTCGAGATAGGATATCTCGGCCCGGTAGAGCGCACGAACGACCGCCCACTCCTCGTCGGTGTAGTCGAACAGACCGACGTCGTACTCGCGGGGGTCCTGCCGCAACGCCAAAGCGCGGTCGTAGCTCCACCCCTCCGGGAGGAACTCGCGGGCGTAGGACGCGGGCGGGCGATACTCCAGGTGTGGCTCGATACAGTTGGCAAACAGGAAGAACGGGTCGTCCGAATCGCGTCCGTCCAGCCAGTCGGCCACCCAGTCGACCGTCGCGGCCGCGCCGTCGTCGGGCTCGCCGCCGACTGTCACCAGCCGGCGGAGCCGCTCGAAGGTCGGTCCCCCGAGGCGACTCCGTCGGACGGCGTTGGTCGCCCGGTGGCCAAGCGGGCCGGCGCCGCTCCAGGCGTCGGTCCGCTCGGAGTCGTCACGAAATACGTCGAAGCCGTCGGTGAGACCGAACTCGTCGGTTATCCAGACGTTGTTCGAGACGCCAGCCGTCTCGTAGCCGGCGTCGGCGAAGGCGTCCACGATGGTCGGGAGCGAGCCGTCGAAGTAGGTGTGGTCGGCGTGGGCACCGTGTTTCGACGGGTAGGTCCCGGTAAACATCGAGACGTGGGAGGGGAGCGTCCAGGGCGCCGTAGCGAAGGCGCTCGTGTACTCGGCGCCGGACTCGGCAAGCGCGGCGAGGTTCGGGGTCAGGGCGGGGTCTGCGGGCACCGTCTCGCCAGCCCGCATCGTGTCCATCACGAACAGGACGATATTGGGGTCGTCCCGGGCGGCTGTATCGGTCATACGCCGTCACCCACCAGTGACAGCAAATCAATATGTTGGAACACAATCAAGTTGTATCAGTCATTCTGTTAGAGCCTGGTGCTTGCAGGTGACGGCCGTTTTTAACCGAACCGCAGGACAGCGACGGCACACACCCGCCGGTGATTTTTGTTTCCGGGCTGAGAACGAAGCGTATGGACAGGGCGACACGGAGAGCTGTGCTCGGTGGCGGGGCGGTCCTGCTCTCGGCGCTTGCCGGCTGTTCGAGTTTCAGCGTCGAGCAGGGGACCGAAACCGGCGGCTCCGGGAGCGACGCACAGAATCTCGACCTTCGGGAGGCCAACGTCACCGAGGTGACTATCGAGGACCAGGGCGACGGAGCGTACCGCTTCGACGTGACGCTCTACCACGACGATGACGGCGAAGACGGCTACGCCGACTGGTGGCAAGTCGAGACTCTCGAGGGCGAGCGGCTGGGTCGCCGGGACCTGTTGCACGCCCATAGCACCGAGCCGTTCACCCGCTCGGAGACGATATCAGTCCCCGGCCGCGTCTCCTGTGTCGTGGTTCGGGGCCACGACCAGACCCACGGCTACGGCGGTCGGGCGTTGACCGTCTCATTGCCCGGCGGCGAGGTGAACGCGGTCGACCAGGGGAGCGACCGGCGGGCGGTCGACGAGACCGACTGTCCGTGACTCCTGGCCTCACTCGGCGGCGTCGAGGCCCGTAATTTCGAAGCGCGCGCCGCCGGACACACTGTCCTGGACGTGGATGTCCCAGCCGTGGGCTTCGACGATATCCCGAACGAACGTGAGCCCGAAGCCGGACCCGTCCGTCGCGGTCGTGTAGCCCTGCTCGAACACCTCGTCGCGTTCGGCCTCGGGTATCCCGGCGCCATCGTCCGCGACGAAGAACCCCTCGACCCCGCCCGCAGTAGACGCCTCGCCCAGCGGGCCGACACGGACGGTCAGCGCGGCGTCGTTGTGCTCAAACGCGTTCCGATAGAGGTTCTCGAAGACGTGGAGGAGCCGATTCCGTTCGGCCTCGACGACTGTCTCCTCGGCGAAAGCGTTCTCGAAGGTCGCTCCGGGCGTCTTGAGGTGGCTCCAGGCTTCCTCGGCCGCCCCGCGGAGCAGGACTGGCTCCGTCTCTTCGACGGTCTGTCCCGCCCGTGCCATCGCCAGCAGGTCGTCTATCATCGTCTCCATCCGTTCGAGGTTCTCGGCCATCGGGTCGGCGTGGTCCGCAGGAACGTCGTCTCGGGCGAGTTCGAGATGCGAGGTGACGACCATCAGCGGGTTCCGCAGGTCGTGCGAGACCACGCCCGCGAACTGATTGAGCCGCTCGTTCTTGCGTTCCAGTTCCAGTTCCCGCTGCTTCTCGTCGGTTATGTCGTGTAACACGACCACGCGACCCCGCTCGGAGATGCCCTCGATGGGGACCGACGACATGGAAAAGTAGTACTGAGTGCCGTTTATCCGGCCGTCCACTGTCGTCTCCACCGTCGGGCCCGCCTCGAACTGCGAGCAGATATCCTCGGCGATACGACCGAAAAACGACGCTGCAGGCAGTCCGACGTAGTCGTTCGGCTGGTCGAACAGCTCACGGGCGGTCCGGTTACAGTCGACCACGCGGTCGCGCTCGTCGAGGGTGACGACGGCGTCGTGCATCTCCCCCATCGCGGTCCGACGGGCGATGGGCGCGATATCGAGGAGCCGTCCCCTGAACAGCACCACGAGGAAGACGAACGCGGTCACGAGAAATCCCAGCGGGGTGAAATCGTACGGGGCCAGCAGTGCGTCGCTCACCGCGAGTGCGTTCATGACGAGCAGGGGAACGACTGCGAGAGCGAGGAGGGCGGCCTGGCGTCGTCGCAGCCCCGTCGTGGTGAGCGCCTCGAAGACGAGGATGCCCAGGCCCGACAGCACGATGGCGTTCCCCACGAGCGCGTGAATCCAGAAGCCGGTCGCGTACACCGGGAGGACGACAGTGCCAGCCAGTCCGGTCTCGGGGGCCAAGAAGAGATAGTGCCACGGGTTCGTCCACAACAGCGCCTGCATCAGGAGTATCCAGCCGCCGAGACCGGCGACAGTCCAGCGACGCACCGTCACCCACGTCGAGACGGTCATCGCGAGCAGGAGCCACGTCGCCGCAGCGAGTTCCGCACCGAGAATGGCGACGTTGTAGGCGGCAAGTGAGAGTCTCGGTCCGGCTGTGAGGTTCGTCGCCGCCAGTGCGAACGACCAGAGGGCGATGGCGACGACGAAGGCGGCGAAACTCCGACTCGCCGGTTGCTGTCGGTTGGACAAGGCCAGCCGCAGGAAAGACAGCGAAACCAGGCCGCCGAAAGCCTGTATCGCGGCGACTGTCCAGGCTTCGGCGACCATTGCTGGTAGTTCACGTCGAGTGGCTATCCACTTGTACTCTTTTGCTGTCTCGTTGACTCATGGCCACTGCGGCCGGGGTCACAAGACCCCCCCAGAGCGGATAGTGACCCTTTTGCCCCGGGAGCGTCCCCAGTCTGGTATGACCGAGATTATCGACGGCAACGCCGTCGCCCAGTCGATTCGGGACGACCTCGCGACGGCCATCGACCAGCTGGCCGACGCGGGCCACACCCCGACACTGGCGACCGTGCTGATGAGCGACGACCCCGCCAGCGAGACCTACGTCTCGATGAAACAGTCCGACTGCGAAGAGGTCGGTATCGAGGCGCTGGACATCGAAATCGACCCCGAGGCCGACGCCACAGAGCTGTACGATACGGTCTCCGACCTGAACGACGACGACGAGGTCAACGGCATCCTCGTCCAGATGCCCGTCCCGGACCACGTCTCCGACCGGCAGGTGCTGCGCGCTATCGACCCCCGGAAGGACGTGGACGGCTTCCACCCGGAGAACGTCGGCCGCCTCGTGGCCGGCGACGCCCGGTACAAGCCCTGCACCCCCCACGGTATCCAGAAGCTCATCGAGTCCGCCGGCGTCGACACCGAAGGGAAGGAGGCGGTCGTGGTCGGCCGCTCGGACATCGTCGGCAAGCCGATGGCGAACCTCCTCATCCAGAAGGCACCTGGTGGTAACGCGACGACGACGGTGTGTCACTCCCGGACCGAGGACCTCGCCGAGAAGACCCGGAACGCGGACATCCTCGTGGCCGCCGCCGGCGTCCCGGAGATGATAGACGGCGAGATGATAGGCGAGGGCGCGACGGTCATCGACGTCGGTATCAACCGCGTGGACGCGGACACGGAGAAGGGGTACGAGCTGGTCGGCGACGTCGACTTCGAGACCGCCGAGGCGAAAGCCGACGCTATCACCCCCGTTCCCGGCGGCGTCGGCCCGATGACCCGCGCGATGTTGCTGTACAACACGGTGAAAGCCACTGGCCTGCAACACGACGTCGACGTGGACCTGCCCTGAGCCGGAGAAACGCCCTTTCGCTCGCAAGCCCTAGACTGGCGAGGCGGGTCGCCGTACCGCCGCCATGGACGACCCCGAACACGTCGAAGGTGTGGACTTTACAGGCATCAATCCGGTCCTCGAAGATATCTCGTATCCGATCACGACCGCGGAACTCGTCGACCAGCACGGCGACCGCGAAGTCGAGCGGACGAACGCGGAGCCGGTTTCCGTCGAGGAACTGCTCGGATACATCGACGACACCTTCGACTCCGACGAATCGGTCCGGCAGATGATTCTTGCACAGATGCCCCGGGACAGCGAGGGGCGGACGAACTACTCCGACCGCGGCGGCGCGACCCCGGTCGAGACCGAGGCCGCCAGAGCGGCCACCGAACAGACCACCGCCGACCTCGAACAGGGGCAGGCAACGGACGACCGGCGGGACTAGAGCACGTCCCCGTCCAGCCCGGAAAGCCAGTTGTCCGCGGTGACCGCAGCGTTCTCGTCGCCGTTGATATACCGCCCGAGGTCGCGGGCGGCGTGCATCAGCCGGTTCGCGTCGGCGGGGTCGACGTCGCCGTCCAGGGCCTCGATTCGTTTTCGGTGGTCCCGAATCCGCCCCGAGAGCCGCCGTGCGTGCTCGTCCGGGTTGTCGTCGAGGTAACTCCGGACGTCGCGCTGGTAGCTGTCGACGGCGTCGGCCATCGCCAGCCCGAACGCCGCGCGGAACGCGTCGGGGACGGCCTCGTGGCCGGGCCGCTCGCCACGGTCCGCGCCGCCGAGGAGGTCCAAGACGTACAGCTCCGCGGCGTCGCTCGGGCGGGCCCGCCGGGCGAACGCAGCGGCGACCGCACCCAGTTCGACGGCGGCGACGAAGGTCTCGTCGAGCGGTTTCAGCCTGCCGGTGTCGATGAATCCTCGTTTCCGGGTGTACGTCCGGCAGGCCTCGGCGGCTTCCCGGGCGAGTTCGTCGGTCGTCACCTCGTCTACCTTGTTTCGAAGCGGCGTCAGGTCGAGTTCGACCGGGCTGTCGGTGTGTTCGGTCGGGTCGTCGACGCCGACGCTGTGGACGCTCCCACACTCCGGACAGGCGACGCTCCCGCTGTCGTAGTAGGACCACCGGGTCCCACAGGACTTACACTCGCGGTCCCCACGGATTTTCATACCGACCATCGGGTCGCCGCCCTCAAGTTTGTTCCGCGGTGAGGGTCCGGCCGTACTCCCAGAGGCGACCGATGCGGTCGGCGATGTCGGGGTTCTCGTCCTGCAGCGTCGCCACGTCGGTCTCCCCGTCGACGTTGATGACGTGGACCTTCCCGCGCTGGTCCGAATAGACGTCCTGGAAGTCGTAGACGGCACCGACGACGGTCACGTCCTCGGGCACGTCCTCGCTCTCGACGAGACGGCTGACCTGGTGGTCGACGTTGTACTCGACGAGGTGGTTGATGGCGGCCACGTCGGAGAGCTCATCTTCGGGCAGGACGTCCAGTGCCTCCTTGAGATGTGGTTTGAGCTGTTCCAGGCAGTATTTCACCCCGCGGGGCTGGATGACGTCCTCGGTGAGATACTGGAACGCCGTCGTGACGGCGCCACAGCCGGTGTGGCCGACGACGACGGCGACTTTGGTGTCGGTGTTCCACAGCGGGAACATCACGTCTCCGGAGACGAGATGGCCCATACTCGTGGGCTGTGTGACCCGGTTGCCGATGTTACCGACGGTGAAAATCTCGCCGGGCACGTCGTTGCCCCACATGTCGTCCTGCAGGACCCGCGAGTCGGAACAACAGATAGTGACCGCGTCCGGGAACTGGGTGTTCTGGATGTCGTCGAAGCGCGCATCGGGTTTCTCCGCGTGCTCGGTGTTTCGCGCCAACATCTCGACGACGGTCTCGTGCATACGGTACCCGAGACGCGCCACGGATTATATTCTTTCGTGATATTTGCCGCCGTCTCGTGGTTCCGTGCCCATCCCCGTTCAGTCCAGTGCGTGCCAGACGGTCGCCGAGAGATACAGCGAGGCCAGCCCGCCGGCGGCGACCACCAGCCAGTAGGTCACGAGCCGGAAGACGATGACGCCAGCGGCCACGACGGCCGGCGGCGAGGTGACGACCACCGTGATGGCAGCAGTCAGCCCGATCTCGGTGCTGCCCAGCCCGCCGGGAGTCGGCAGCAGCGTCACCACTCCGGCGGCCGGTGTCAGAAACAGCGCGAACCCGAGCGGTATCGGCGCGCCGACCGCCAGCAAGCCCACGTACAGTGCCATGGAGAAGGCGAGCCAGCCAAGCACCGCCACCGTCGCTGCGACGACGAGTCGGCGGGTCTCCCCCGTCGCCGTGCCAAACGCCGTCAGGAACGAGTCGGTCCCCGAGCGGACGCGGTGAGGGGCGAGTGAGCGGTTCACACGGACCGAGATGCGTCCGATGGTCGCCCTGAGGAGCCACGCCACACGCTCGACGACGGTCCCGACCACGTGAATCCGATAGGCGAGGAGGGCGCCACCGACGGCGAGCGTGAGGACGCTGACGGTCAGTACCGCGAGGATGAGCGGTTTCGACAGCCCGGCGTACGGACTGACGAGCAAAGAGACGAGCCCTATCATCGCGACGCCGACCGACCCCACGAACACCAGCAGTTCGCTCGCGGTGACCGCGGCGAAGACGTCCCGGAACCGACGGTCGAGGTCCTCGGCGATGACGTAGGCCAGTATCGCCGACCCACCGGCGTTGCCAAACGGTAGCACCTGTTTCCCGAACGTCCCCGAGAGGTAGCCAAGCTGGATGCGCCGCCGCGGCAGCGACCCGTCGACACCCTCCAGAATCGTCGTCGTCGTCAGGCTCCAGCACAGCTGGGCCAGCAGGGAGAGCACCGCCGCCAGCGCCACCAGCCCGATATCGGCGTCCGAGAGGGCACCGAGAATCGCGTGCACGTCGAGCGTGAGGAACAGCCCCCCGAGCAAAACGACTGCCAATCCCACCCCGAGCAGCAGCCGACCGTACCCGGCTCGCTCCTTCGAAACCGTGGCCATCCTCTGTTCCTGCTTTACCGAGGCCTATCAATCCAGTGGGTCGTGGCGGACGGTTGAATCAGTCCGTGGGGTCGTAGTCGTCTGCCAGTTCGTCGAGGGCCTCGTGGTGTTCGGTCGTGTGGGGGGCCGTCAGCGGGGAGACGCTGACAGCCCCATCGACGACGGCCCGGCGGTCGGTCCCCTCCGGGTCCGGGATGTCGCCGCTCGCCATCTGTTCCCAGATACGATCGTGGAGGGTGACCGAGTCACCGTTGCGCTCGGCCGTCATCTCGTACTCCAGCGAGGGGCGCGTGACTTCAAGCGGTGCCGGCCCCCAGTCGGCGACGGGTGCGTTGACGTTGAGGTAGTCACACTGGTCGAAGACGCCGGCTTCGAGCCCGTGGTGGGCCAGATACCGTGTCGCCCGGACCGCCTCGTCGTACCGCAAGTCGCCGTCGTCTATCGCCGTGAAGTCGGTGTCCTCACGCACGGGGATATACATCGAGACGGCCATCGCCGGCACGTCGAAGAAGGTCGCCTCGACGGCGGCGCTGACGGTTCCGGACCGCCCGAGCACGTACGCGCCGAGGTTGGCCCCGCGGTTACAGCCCGCCACCACGAGGTCGGTCTCGGGCACCAGCGACTCCAGGCCCGCCACGACGCAGTCCGAGGGGGTGCCATCCACCGCGTAGCCCATCTCGTGGCCCCAGACCTCGACCTCGTGGGAGAGTTTGCGGCCGACGGCGCTCTGGTCGTCGGCCGGGGCGACCGCCACTACGTCGCCGACCTCCGAGAGTCCCTCGTACACCGCCCGGAGTCCCGCGGCCTCGATACCGTCGTCGTTCGTCAGCAGGATGGTCGGCTCGTCCATACGCCGTCTGTGGTCCTTGGTAGCAAAAAGCCACTGACTGGTAGCAGGTGTCACGTGGGCGAACCAGCGCGCTTGCTACACCGGCGAACGGCTAGCCTCATCGTGTCCAGGACTTTCTGAGCACCTCGTAAGACTGTTTGCGCCGCTCGGAGTATTCTGGCTGGGACCACGTCTCCCAGCCGTACTCGCTCGTTGCCAGCCTATCGTCGGACTGGCCGGGGGCCGAATGCGTGAGGTTCGTCGCACCGTCGACGGCCCGGGCCGCTCCCGTTCCGTCGGGTCGATACGTCGCCGCGCCGACCGTCACGGTATCGAAGGAGACGGTGTCGAGTCCGTCCGCCCAGGCCGACGCTATCCGTTGTTTCGTCGACGGGTCGGCGACGTTGAGGAGCACCCACGGGAGTCTGAGTTCGATCGTTCGGTCCGACTCGTCGACGTGGACGTCGGTGAGCGAGTCGTAGGCAGGGTCCGATGGGTCGCCGTTCCCGTACGTTAGTTGTCCCGTCTCGACGGCCTCGAAGGGCACCCGTTTCCCCGTCGGTGGGACCGTATACCCGCGGTTTATCGGTTCCCTGACCGGGACGTAGCCCGCGCTCCCGTCGCGGTAGTCGTCCAGGGCGAGTCCGGCTTCGGAGCCGAACTCTCGGGCGAAGGCGTCGTACGAGGAGTGGACCAGCAACCGCGAATCTCCCGGGCCACGGAGGTTGACAACGAAGTCTGCGAGTGCTGTCGCTTCGGTGTTACATGGGAGACCGGTCTCGACTCCGCGCAGCCCGACGGTGAGCAAGACGCCGACACGGTCCCACTCCACGGGTGCCGACATCGTGCCGAGGGTCACTCGTAACGCGAGTCCCTCCGCGCTGTGGGAGACACGCACCTCGTCGAGCCGCCTGACGGACGCTACCTCTGTCCGAGTCGTCGGCTCGATGCGGGCCGCGTCGCGCCACTCCGAGGCCCTCCCCGACAGCGAAACGGACCCGTCGGGGTCGAACGCCAGGAGGCCGAACTGCTGTTCCGGTGTCTCGATGTTCGACCAGTAGGGACGTCGATGGGGGACGGAACGAGCGTCGAGGTTCCACGTCCGCTTGAACCACTCGTCTTGCCATGTGAACGCGATACCACCCGCGGTCTCCGCTTCGACGATATCCTCGTACATCGCCGCGACCATCTCGCCCTGTGCCCGCTCGGAGTGGCGGCCCTGGTCGCGGCCGTCGACGTCGCGGTGTGCGATGCCCCGCGAACTCGGCACCCCGAACTCCGCGACAAGCAGCGGGAGGTCGGTCTCGTCCGCGAGGTCGTCGAGGTAGCCGGCGTAGCTGTTGTGCTCGCCGCGGTGGTCGACATAGTTCACGTACGCCGGCGTCTCGTTGAGCAGGTCAGGGTAGTACGGGTAGACGTGATACGCCGCGAACGCGCCGGGAGCAAACGCGTCCGTCGTCGCGACCTCGTCGGGGTCGACAGCGACTGCGTCCTCGCCCGCGAACGGTTCGTACGGATGCTCCAGCGGGTCAGTCGTGACCCAGTTCACGAATCCCACTGGTGCCTGCGTGCCGTAGGTCGTGCTCCCGTGGGCGGCAACCGTCTCGAGTCGCGCCGCGAGCCACCGTTCGAACGCGGTGCCGTCGCTCTCGACGTACGACCCCGCATAGCTGCCCTCGCCGAGCCGCCGATTGGTCTGGGCTACGACACTGGGGGGCCACTCGATGCCGAACAGATAGCCAAGCAGCGCGTCGTGGACGTCTGCGTCGTAGACGCCGTCCGCGTGCCCCGCCCGTTCAGGAAGCGTCGTCGACCCGTGGACGACGTCGACTGTCCGCCGTAGCTCCCGATCGACCGCGTCGGAGACGCCAGTCGCATCGGCCGCCCGGACCAGCGGATCGTGTGGGACCCACGTGCCCTGCAACAGGTACAGCGGGCTGTCGGCAGCGGCGTTGTACGCCGACAGGGCCCGGTAGAACGCCGGTGGATGGATCGTGTACGTCCGAATCACGTTGGCGATAGCGCCGATATCCTCGAGCCAGCGGTCGTACTCCTCGCGGGTAATCGCCGCCGAGCCGGGGAAGTAGCCGGGTTTGGCCATCCCGATGTTGAGCCCACGGACGGTCATTGGTTCGTAGCCGCTGTCGGTGCGGCGTTCGAATCCCTCCTCGCCGACCCGTACGGACGGTCGGCCAGCGGTTCCGTTCGGGGAATCGGGCCCCCCTTCGTCTCGGCCGTCTGTCTGTGCAGACTCTGTGCTCGAACGGACCGCTGTTCGGGTTTCGGACCCGCCGGAGCAACCAGCCGTATATACGGCCCCGGTCGCACCGAGCGTCGTCAAAAACCGGCGCCTATCCATACACCATACATTCGCATATGGTTATAAAAACGGTGGCCCGGAATCGAGTGATACGCACCGGCCTGGAGTCGAATAGACCCGGTCTTCACGGGTGCGACAGCCGTGACTCGAGTTTCCGGTAGATGTCGCTGCTGGTCCCGACGCTATTCTGCCGGTGCTCTATCGCGCCCGGTCGACCGTCGTCTCGCCGTCGACCACGACGTTGTAGGCTTCCTCGTCGTCGTTCCAGAGGACGAGCGCGTTCTGAATCGAGAGCAGGTCGCCGTACGCCGCAGTGCGCAGATCGTCGTTCAGCAGCGATTCGTCGGTGACGACGGCGAAGTGGTCGGTCTGCTGGCTGCCATCGCCCAGGAGGTAGAGCGGGTTGGACTCTTCCTCGGAGAGGTCGTGGCTGAGTTTGATTGCGAGGAGGTTCACCCGGTCGGTGACGTAGTTCTCGGCGTCGGCCATCGGCGCGTGGCTGGAGCGGTCGGGTGTGATGTCGATAGCACGCTCGCCGTCCAGCCGCAGGACGCTGTAGGCGTACTGCACGTCAACGTTGACGAACTCGCCACGGCCACCGGCCGGGTCGTCGAGGCGCTTCTGCATCGCTGGCACCTCGATATCGCGCTTCACATCGAAGGACCACGACTCGCTCTCGGGAGAGTGGTGGGGCCAGAGCCGGACGGTCGGTGCGTACACCGTCGCGGGCCCGTCGTCGGCGACGGCCCGCTCTATCCCGCGCAGGCCGGTGGCGGTGTTTCTGTCCGCTGGCTCCAGCGCCAGGACGGTGCCGTCTTCGGCCAGCCCGCCGAGATACCGGTCGAGAACGGCCGCGGGCTCGTCGAGTTCGTTCAGCACGTTGCTGAACAGAATCAGGTCGAACGGACCACCGTCGGCGACCGCGCTGTCGAGGTCGAACGCCTCCGCAGTCTCGCGGTGGACCGTGACGTCACGGCTCCCATCGGCCGGACCGAGGACGGCTTCCAGCACGTCGGCGGCCGCGCTGGGCTCGACGGCGTGGTAATCCAGCAGGCCGCCGGCCGCCTCGACCAGGTCGGAAAGGGCCAGCGCGGGCCCACCGACGCCCGCGCCCACATCGAGAACGCGCAACTGCGAGGGGAGCAGGCTATCGGCGGCCAGTTCGGCCAGCGCGTACGTGGCGACGGCGTAGTAGTCGGGCAGGTGGTAGACGGCATAGCCGTGGGCCGACAGGGCGTCGTACTCGACGGCCTCGCGGTGGAGATACCGCTCCTTGATGTCCCGCACCCGCTCGCGGAGTCGGTCGCCACTCGCCCCCTCGGCCCACTCCTCACCGTAGGCCTCGGTCAGGAGCGCCTCGACACGCTCGGCGTGTTCTGGCGGAAACCGCTCGACGCCGTGGACCGACACCGAGAGCGGCCCCTCGGGGGCCGGGACGAACGTGCCGTCCTCCTGTTCGACGAGGGCGAGGTCGACGGCCTCCTCGCGGAGCACTTGCCGGACGACGGCGGGGTGGGGCTGGCCCTCGACGTACTCGAATATCTCCTCTGGGTCGAGCGGGCGGACCGAACGGAGGTACTGGGCGTTTTCTCGTATCTGCTGTCGTGTTTCGGGGTTCATGATAGCTCGTCGTACAGCTCGACGAAGGTGTCGTGGTCTGCCTCGGCCAGCTCACGGGCCGCGTCGGCGACGGCGTCGGCACCGTCGAAGGCGTGCTGGATATCGGCGTAGACGTGCGCTTCGCCGCCCAGCACCTGGTCGACGAGTGACTGGAGGCCCGCGGAGACGGGCGTGTGGAAACGCTCTGGGACGTCGTCGCTTGCAATCGCGTAGGCCAGCACGGCGGCGTGGGCCGCCGCCTGGACCGACTCCATCGCGCTGTCGTGTTCCGCGGACGTCGTCTCGAAGGTGTCGTTGCCGCCGGCGACGAGCGCGTCAAGCACGGCGTCGACGGCGTCGCCGCGAGCGGGCGCGACCACGGCGATACTCCCCGGCGCGTTCGCCGGGGCAAAGAGCGGGTGGAGGCTCGCACGCTGCCGGTCCGGGACCGTCTCGGCCATCGCCGCGAGCGGGTCGGTCATGCTCCCGGTCACGTCGACGACGGCCTCGGACGCCAGTGGTGCGTACTCGTCGATGGCCACGCGGGCGACCGGCATCGGCACGGCGAGACAGACCACGTCGAACCGCTCCCCGGTGTCGGTGGGGACGGCTCGCCCGCCGACACGGTCGGCGGCGCGGTGGGCGGCGTCGCTGTCCGTGTCGGTGAAGGCGACGGCTGCGTCGGCGTGGTCCCGTAGCGTCCGGGCGAACCACTGCCCCATCGACCCGGCACCGACGACGAGGACGTTCATGTCGCGAGCGTAGCCCGTGGCCTCTCAAAAGCGGTTCGGTCGGTCCGCAGAGCCTCGGGTGGTCAACCGAAATCAAGGGTTGAACAGCCAGAAAGCCCCCGTCCTCTCAGCTCCCGCGACTCGCTGTCGTCCGAAAGGCGCTTTGCGCCTTTCGTGATCACGAGAGAGCTGCCTTCTCTCGGACGACAGCGAGGCCCCCGACCGGAGCCAGCCGGGGCTTTCTGGCTATTCACACTCTTAGTCGATCGCCCGAACACTGCCGTCCAGGGCGCCCGAGCCGGCAGCGAATGGTACAGACGCCGAGTCGCTGTTAGACTCCTGTCGAATCCCGTGCGGGCTGGCAACTACATCGCTCCTAAACGCTTATCCGTTGCCGCCGAGTCGCCAGAAACATGAAACGCGTCCGATTTCGCGACTCCGCCGGGAACGTCCGCGGCGGCCGCTGGGCCATCGAAGACGGGGAGCCCGTGGTCACTGCGGCCGCCGGGCCCTACGGCCGCATCGCGTTCGGGGACGAGAGCTACGACCCCGGGGAGGTAGATATCCTCCCACCGTGTGAGCCGACGAAGATAGTCTGTCTGGGGCGCAACTACGCCGACCACGCCGAGGAGATGGGGAGCGATATTCCGGAGCGGCCGATGCTGTTCCTCAAGGGACCGAACGCCGTCGCCTCCCACGGGAACAAGCTGACCATGCCCGCCGGGAAAGAACGCATCGACTACGAGGCCGAGCTGGGGGTCGTCATCGGAGAGCAGTGCAAGAACGTCTCCGAGGCCGACGCGTTGGACGTCGTCGCGGGCTATACCTGCGTCAACGACATCTCGAACCGGGACGACCAGAACAGGGAGCAAAACTGGGTCCGCGGCAAGGCCTTCGACAACGCCTGTCCCATCGGTCCGATGGTCGCGACCCCGGAACACGTCCCCGAGGACGCCACGATAGAGTGTCGGGTCAACGGCGAGACGAAGCAGTCCTCTTCGCGTGATAATCTCATCTTCCCCGTCGAAGAACTCATCGCCGAGATAACCGAGTATATGACCCTCGAACCCGGCGACGTCATCGCCACCGGGACGCCGGCGGGCGTCGGCCCGCTGGAAGACGGCGACCAGGTGGAGGTCGAGATCGAGGGTATCGGCACACTCGAACACAGCGTCAAGATGCCGTAATTCCCGAAATCAGCGGCGGCAACTATCGCCTTTCGATGGCAACGCCTAAGTTTAGGTTTGCCTAATCGGTACGCGATGCAACGAGCGCCAACCGACCGGGCGGACGTCTGTATCGTCGGTGCGGGCCCGGCGGGCGCCCTCGTCGCGAACCAGCTTGCGAGCGACGGCTACGACGTGACGATACTCGAGGCCGGCCGTCGCTTCGACTTCGACGAACGCCAGGGGCAGATGGAGCGGTCGATTCGACCCGGCGAGCCCGGTGACATCTGGGAGATGGGCGGCGAGCGCGACGACTGGTCTAACACCGGTGAGCGCACCTACCCGCTGAACGTCGCCCGCGTGAAAGGCGTCGGCGGGTCGACGCTCCACTGGCAGGGGATGGTGATGCGGATGCATCCCAACGACTTCGATGGCAGCCACGACAACGACGACCCGGCCTGGCCGATCGATTACGACGACCTGCGGCCCTACTACGCCGAGGCCGAGACGGCGCTGGGCGTCGCAGGGACCGGCGACAACCCCTTCGCGCCCCCGCGGGAGGACCCGACATGGCCGATGCCGGGCTTCAAGCCGTCCTACAGCGACTCGCTGTTCGAAGAGGCCTGTTCGAACCTGGGTATCGCGATGCACTCGGTCCCGAACGCCCGCAACTCCGAGTCCTACGACGGCCGGAGCCAGTGTGTGGGCTACGGCACCTGCCAGCCGGTCTGTCCCTCCGGCGCGAAGTACGACGCGACGGTCCACATCGAGGACGCGGAGGCCGCGGGCGCGACCGTCATCGACCGGGTCCCGGTCCAGCGCCTCGTTACCGACGGCGACGGCCGGGTCAGCGCCGCCGTCTACGTCACCCCCGAAGGTGACGAGTACCGCCAGGAAGCCAGGGAGTTCGTCCTCGCGGCGGGCGGTATCGAGATTCCGCGCCTCCTGCTGCTGTCGGCGAACGAGGACCACCCCGACGGGCTCGCGAACTCCTCGGGCGCGGTGGGTCGGTACTTCATGGACCACCTCTTTGCCGGCTCGGGCGGGACCCTCGACAGACGCACCCGCCAGAACCACGTCGGCTTCATCACCAGCGAGAGCCACCAGTTCTACGACGACCCCGGCGGTGCCGTCGAACACGTCGAGACGGGCGAGACGTTCGTCGCCGAGAGCGACGCGGCCTACTCGCCTATCAAGCTGGAGTTTCTCAACTACGCCGGCCCGTCGCCGGTCGAAATCGCGCTCAACGGCGACGACTGGGGCGACTCGATGCTGGGCGAGCTCCGGGCGGCCTACGGCAACAGCATCGCCATGGGCGGGCTGGTCGGCATGCCGCCCCGACGTGAGAACCGCGTCACGCTCGATACGACCACGACGGACGACCACGGCAACCCCGTCCCCGACATCAAGTGGTCGTGGGGCGACCGCGTGCGGCGCTCTATCGCTCGGGCCAACGACATCCAGCATACAGTCCTGAACGAACTGGGCGTCGATATCGAGTGGACTGCGAACGTCGAGAGCGGCTCCGGTCCGGCCTACCACCACATGGGGACGACCCGGATGGGCACCGACCCCGACGAAAGCGTCGTGAACCCGCGGATGCGCAGTCACGACCTCTCGAACCTCTCTATCGCCTCTTCCTCGGTGTTCGTGACGGCGGGGTCGATGAATCCGACTCTGACTATCGCCGCACTGGCGCTGAAATGCGCCGACCACGTCGGCGAGCGGCTCTAGAGCCCCAGGAGGAGTCCGGCATCGACCAGCAAGAGCAGTGCGGCCACCGACGCGCCCAGCAGGAACGGGCGGGCGTCGGCGGCGGGCTGGCGAACTTTCTGCTGGTCGGTCCCGTCGGCGAGTTTCGACGCACCGACCTCGACGAGTCCGGACAGCACGAACCACAGGCCGACCATCGAGAGCACGAGGTAGCCCCGCGTGGAGCCAGTGAGACTTTCGACCGTGTACAGCGCCCCGGCGAGGTGGCCACCGGAGAGGAAGAGTAGGAGCGAGCTCGCTCTGGAGACGGTCTTCAGTTTCCCGGTCATCGCCGAAAGCGACCCCGCTCGGAGGTCGCCGTCAAGCGCCGCCGGAATAACGGCGTAGCTGGTAAACAGGACGGTGCCGGACCACAGCCCGGCGAAGACGAAGTGGACGACGTACATCGCGGTGTCGATGAGACTCATACGCCCGGGTTAGCTCCCTCCACCTTCAACGTCATGCATTCGTTCGCCCTGTCACTCACCCGCCTCGTCGAAGATCTTCACCTCGGCGTCCATGTCCAGCTCTTCCACGTCCGCGGCGTCGACACTGGTCGGCTGGCCGGTCTCGACGTCGCGGTCAAGCTGGTCGATGAGGTGGACGAAAGAGCCGGGGTCGGGCACCAGGAAGATGCGAAGCGAGAAGGCCACGTCCGTCTCTTTGATGTCGACCAGCGAATCGAGCACGATGGTCAGGGAGTCCCGGCGGACGTGTGACATGGCCGCGTCGGCGATGGCCGAAGCGTCGTCCGCTTCGACCGTCGGCGTCCCCATATCGATGGTCGTCTCCAGGGTGTCGGCGATGCCGTCGATAAAACCGGAGGTCAGTATGTTACACATCTCCTGGAGGGCCGAGGACTGTAGCTGGGTGAACTCGCCGTCCACGGGCGTTCCGGTCATCAGCCGCGCAATCTCCGCCGCGGTCTCCGTCGAGAACGTCATCAGGAAGACACCATAGGGCGGTTCGGTGAGCCGGATGCGGGCGCTGTGAATCTGCTCCGCCCCCATCTCCATCACGATATCGTCCGGCTGGACGAACGAGAGGCTCTTGATGTCGACGTTGGCCTCGACGCCGGCCAGTTCGGCTAGCGACCCGGCCACCTGCTCGGCACCGTCCTGGATGAGGTCAGTGATGAGCGAGAGCTTCCTGACGTCGATGAGCAGTGGCATTCTCTACCTGATACTCACCACAAGCTCTCTTACCCTTTCGGCCACGGGTATCGCTCGTGATAACGAGCGCGCACACGCGACGCGTCGGCCCACATGTGCACGTTTAAGCCGCCCGGCCCGCTTGGCCCGTATATGAACCCACGGGACCTCTCCGCGCACACCGCCTACCGGGCGGGTCGCGGTATCGAGGAAGTCGCCCGAGAGCTCGGTCTGGACCCCGACGCGATGGTGAAGCTATCGTCGAACGAGAACATGTTCGGTCCCAGTCCCCGAGCCGTCGAGGCCATCCGCGAGTCCGCCGAGCGGATGCACTCCTATCCGAAGGCGTCCCACGCCGACCTGGTCGAGCGCCTCGCCGAGATGTGGGACGCCGACCCGGAACAGGTGTGGCTCGGCAACGGCGGCGACGGGGCCCTTGACTGTCTCGCCCGCGCGATGCTGGACCCGGGACAGCGAGTCCTGGTCCCGGACCCCGGCTTCGCCTACTACCCGATGAGCGCTCGCTACCACCACGGCGAGGTCGAGGAGTACACCCTCTCGAAGGCCGAGGACTTCGCCCAGACCGCCGACGCGGTGCTGAAAGATTACGACGGCGAGCGCATCGTCTACCTGACCAGCCCGCACAACCCCACAGGCAAGGAGTTCACGACTGAGGCCGTCCGTGAAATCGCCGAGCGGACCGACGACGAGACGCTGACACTGGTCGACGAGGCCTACGGTGAGTTCACCGACAGCCCGAGCGCGCGGCCGCTACTCGACGAGCGCGACGACGTGGCGCTCCTGCGGACGTTCTCGAAGGCCTACGGGCTGGCTGGCGTCCGCCTGGGCTACGCGCTCGTCCCAGAGGCGTGGGCCGACGCCTACGCCCGCATCAACACGCCGTTCTCCGCGAGCGAGCTGGCCTGCCGGGCCGGTCTCGCGGCGCTTTCCGACGACGACCACGTCGAGCGCAGCGTCGAGACGGCCGCGTGGGCCCGCGAGTACATCTACGACGAACTCGACGCTCCGACCTGGGAGAGCGCCGGCAACTTCGTGCTCGCCGAGGTCGGCGACGCCGCTGCAGTGGCCGACGCCGCCCAGGCCGAGGGCGTCATCGTCCGTGACTGCTCCTCCTTTGGTCTGCCCGAGTGCGTCCGAATCACCTGCGGGACGGAGGAAGACACGGAGCAGGCCGTCGCTGTCCTCAACGACGCTATCGCGGAGGTCGGGCAGTGAGAGTCGCCGTCACCGGGACCCCTGGGACGGGCAAGACCACGGCGACGGAGCGGCTTTCGACCGACCGCGACGTGATTCACCTCAACGACGTCATCAAATCGGAGGGGTTCTCGACGGGCACCGACGAGGAGCGTGGCAGCCTCGTCGCAGACATGGACGCGGTCGCGGAGTGGCTCGACGGCCGCGAGGACGCGATAGTGGAATCGCATCTCGCGCACAACTTCGACGCCGACAGAGTGGTCGTCCTGCGAGCCCATCCTGAGACAGTCGTTTCCCGGCTCCGTGAGCGCGGGGACTCGGACTCAAAGGCCTACGAAAATGCCGAATCCGAGGCCCTCGACGTCGTCCTCTCGGAGGCCGTCCACCACCACGGGACCGAGAACGTCTACGAGATAGATACGACCGACCGCGACCCGGAGGCAGTGGCCGCCGAGATAGCGGCCGTCGTCGAGGGCGAGCGTGAACCGAGCGCCGGCACCGTCTCCTACGTCGACTGGCTATGACACTCGATAGATTCCGCCACGTGGCCGACCGCGCCCTGGACCCGTTCGTCGGGGCCGCCCGAACGGTGGGCCTCTCACCCAACGGCGTCAGCGTCATCGCCTTCCTGCTCGCCGTCGCCGCCGGGGGCGTCTACGCCGTCGCCGCCAGCCAGCCGCTGCTGTATCTCGCGGGCGCAGTGCTGGTCTTCCTGAACGGCTGGCTCGACCTCGTCGACGGCGCGCTCGCCCGGGAACTGAACGTCGCCTCCTCGGCCGGCGACCTGCTCGATCACGTGCTGGACCGCTACGCCGACATCGTCATCATCGTCGGCCTGGCGGCGGGCGTCGGGCAGTGGGCGCTGGGCATCGCCGCCGTCACCGGCGTCCTGATGACCTCCTATCTGGGCACCCAGTCACAGGCAGTCGGCCTGGACCGCGTCTACGGCGGGCTGCTCGGCCGCGCTGACCGCCTCGCGCTCGTCGGCGTCGTCACTGGCATCGCGGCGTTCGTCCGCCCGACCGGGCTCGGACTCGACCCCGTCGGCTGGCTGCTGGTCGTCTTCGCCGTCGTCGGCCACCTGACCGCGTTCCAGCGGTTCTACTACGCCATGAAGGCACTGGATTGAGTTTGGAAGTTCGGTAATAACGGAGGCACTACCGGCGCCGGGTCGTGGTTTGCCCCGCCCGCAGTACGGTGAGCGAACACGGCACTGACGAGACAAGGTATTTATTTCAGGTGCCACATCGACGTTCATGAAGTCGTTTCCAGGGGTTGGTGTCGCATTTCGACTGGCCCCTGCGGTGGTCGTCTTCGCGGTAGCGGGCGCCGTCGCTATCGTCGCCGTCGTCGAGAACGTCGTCGACTGGAACGTCGCCATCAGTATCGTGTTCATTGGCGGTCTGTCACTGGCGTTTGCGCTCGGCGCCGCACGGAACCACCGTGAGCAGTTGGTCGTCATCGGCCTATTGCTGGCACTCGTGGTGCTGTTCGTGGCTGCGGGCGTCCAGGAGGCGACGACTAGCTTTCTGGGAGAGGGCATCGCGATGATGCTCGCTATAGGGTTCCTTCCCCTGGCGATGCTGCTCTCGATTCCACTGTATCGGGCCGGTGATACGTACCGGGGAGCGCCTGCCGACCGCAGCCACAGGCTCCTCCTGACAGCCGCGTCTATCCCCTGGATGGGCGGTGCGTTCGGGTACTTCTTCCTCCAGCAGTACCTGAGAGCGACCCGGTCGCTGTATAGCCCGAAAGACCTGTTCATACGGTCCCTTTTCGATATCTGGCCCACCGTCCTCATCCTGATTATCGGTGCCGGCTTTGTCTACGGTGTCCACCGGATGACCGGAGCCGACCCGACGTAGCTGTCCCGCTACTGCGTGGCTATTGCTCGTCTCTGCCGACCGTCCGTTCGAGCGCGCAGACGATTCCGACGACTGACAGCCGTCCCGGCCCAGCGCACCATTTATACGGGACCATCTCGAAGCTCGCCGTATGGTTCAGTGCGAGATGTGTGGCAAGGAGGTTTCCTCTCCGAGCCGCGTCAAAATCGAGGGGGCCGAACTCGACGTCTGTGACGAGTGTACCGACTTCGGTACCGAGCTCAAGACCGAGGACTCCTCCTCGTCCACGTCGACGAAGTACTCTACCTCGTCGAGCGGGTCCAGCGGCTCCAGCGGGTCGTCCTCGTCGTCCTCGTCGAGTTCCTCGGGCGGCGGTCGCCGGCGGGATATGTTCGACGAGATGGACGAGATCGCGCAGGACTTCGACGACCAGATACGGTCGGCCCGGGAGTCCAAGGGGCTGAGCCAGAAAGAGCTGGCCCAGCAGTTAAACGAGAAGGCGAGCCTCATCCGGAAACTCGAACAGGGCAACTCACTGCCCAGCGACGACGTGCGAAAGAAAATCGAGAAATCGCTGGGTATCGACCTGAGCGCCGGCGGAAGCGCCGACGACGAGGAGTGGTCGGGCGGCTCCAGTGACGGAAGCTACACGCTGGGTGACGTCGTCCAGCGAAAGGATTAGAGCCGCAGGTCGTTCTCTTCGACGTCTAGGTCGGCAGCCAGCTCGTCGACGCGCTCGGCTATCTCCGCGATTTCGTTCTGGAGCTCGCGGTACCGCTGGCTCCGTTCCAGCTCCGTCTGGGTTTTCTCTACCTGCAGGACGTTGCGCTTGAGCTTGCGGGTGGTCAGCGCCTGGAGCTGTTCGTTGTAGGCGGCTATCTTCTGGAGGCGCTCGACGACCTCCGAGAGCTCCTCCCGGGTGACCGGCTTGACGAGGTAGTCGTCGACGCCCATCTCGATGATGTCGAAATCGGGGTTGACCGCAGTCACCATCGCCACCCGGCAGGGCAGTGACCGCTCCTCGATCTCTGCCAGCACCTCGTTGCCCGAGACGACCGGCATCCGGCGGTCCAGCAGGACGACGTCGATGTCCTCGGAGAGGCGGTCGATGCCCTCCTCGCCGCTGTAGGCGGTCAGCACGTCGTAACTGTCGGCAAGATAGTCGGTGTAGAGGTCCGCGAGGTGCTGTTCGTCCTCGACGATGAGTACGGTCGGAGGGGCGTCGCCTGAGCTCACGGCTTGTCTCTCGGTTGCTACAGGCCGCAGTATCTTAATGCTCACTGCTTCGGGACGGGACAGGACCCGGAACACGCAATCTATTTCCCGCCGGCGTTCGCGTCTTCATCCATGTTCGTCCTTGTCAACCTCAAGGCGTACCCGTGTGACCCGATAGAGGTAGCCACCGCCGCTGCCGACGTGGCCGACGACTCCGGCGTCCGCGTCGCCGTCGCCCCCCAGGCAGCCAACATCGAGTCCGTCGCCGAGACCGGCGTCGAGACCTGGGCCCAGCACGTCAGCCCGAACGAGCACGGCAGCCACACCGGCTCCACGCTCGCCGAGGCCGTCGCCGACGCCGGCGCCGTCGGAACCATGCTGAACCACTCCGAGAACCGCCTCAAGCTGGCCGACATCGACGCGTCGCTCGACGCGGCCGACCGCGTGGACCTGGAGACCATCGTCTGTGCGAACAACCCCGAACAGATCGGCGCCGCTGCGGCGCTCGGTCCCGACGCCGTCGCCGTCGAGCCGCCGGAACTCATCGGCACCGGCACACCAGTCAGCAAGGCCGACCCCGACATCGTCACCGGCGCCGTCGACGCCGCCGCCCGCGTGGACGGCGACGTGGACGTGCTCTGTGGCGCCGGCATCTCGACCGGCGAGGACCTCGTCTCCGCCAGCGACCTCGGCGCAACCGGCGTCCTGCTTGCAAGCGGCGTCGCGAAGGCCGACGACCCGCGTGCAGCCCTGGAAGACCTCGTCGAACCGCTGAACTGAGGCGCCGTCGACCTGGCAAACCCACACTTCTTTGGGCCGACCGACGGGGAGCTCCGGCTTCGAGAAATCGACCGGTCAGCGCGTCTCGTCGTCGACGATGGTCCGCTCTATCTGTGACGCGTACTCAGTGGCCGTCTCGTCGTCGATGCCCTCGCCCTCCTCGCGGACCAGCGCCGACAGCCGGTAGTCGTACTTCCCGCGACCAACGTGCTCGACGAGTCCACGGAGCCGAAGCGTTCGGTTCCGAGCGTAGGCGGCTGTCCGGTCGCCCGACCCGCCAGCGGAGAAGTGGGCGTTCAGTGGCGTTCCCGGGCCGTGTTCCTTGTAGTAAGCGAGCATCCGCTCGGTCTTCTCGTCCAGGTCGCGGATGTCGGCCTCGATGTCCCGAACCACAGCGGGCTTTTCGGTTTCTGGTTCGGCGGACTGCGCGTCACCAGCCGACTCGGACGGCGTCTCCTCCTCGGCGACGGCCGCGAGCGCCGCCTCCAGGGCCGCGTCGGAGCTTCCCTGGGTCTCGTCCTGGGTATCGGAACCGTTCTTCGTCGCGCCGTCGGCGCTGGCCCCCTTCGCTGTGGCGCTGTTGCTCGCCTCGCTCCCCCCGTTCATCGCGACGTCGTCGTCGGCGAACGCGCTGAAGGCGTCGCCGAAGCCGCCCCCGGAGGTCGTATCAGGCGCGTCGTCCTCCGCGTCGGTGTCGGCTGTCTCGTCGCTGGCCGTCGCGGTCCCGTCGCCGTTGTCCTTTGGCTGGGGTTCAGCGAACCGCTCGTGCGTGCGTCGCATCTCGTCTTTCGCCGTGCGGCCCGGATTCGCCCCCTCGACGTGGCCCAGCAGGGCGTCGGTGAACTGCTCGGCCATCCGCTGGAGGTCCCGGGCGTCCTGGAGCTCGGTCTCCAGCTCGGCGATGCGGGAGTTCTTCTTGTCCAGTTCCTCGCGTAGTTCCTTGATACGGCTCTCGGTGGCCTGTTTCTCCTCGCTTATCGTCTCGAGTTCGGAGACGAGGTCCTCGCTGACGGATTTCAGTTCGGGGCGCTCGAAGTCGTCCAGCCCGGGGGTCGCGCCGGCGTCGAAGGTCTGCTTGCGGTGGAACTGCACCCGACGGACCTGCTCGGCCCAGTCGGTCATCATAAAGGCCTCACCGTCGTCTAAGTCCTCGACGGCGTCGGCGTACTGGCTGTCGAGGATGCGCCCGACCACCTTCGTGTCGTTGTTCCACGTCAAGCGATGCCACACCAGCCAGTCACACTGGGTAATGTAGTCTTTCTTCACGTCGGCCGGGCGCTGGCTGATGCCGACGATGCCCAGGCCGTGTTTCCGGCCGCGCTTTCCGATCTTGATGAGCATCTTCCCGACCTCGCCCATGCTGCCCTGCTCGGGAATCCACTCGTGACACTCTTCGACCAGCATGAGGAACGGCTGTTTCTGTTTTTTGGCCTTGGCGAACAGCTGTTTTGCGACCTCGGTCAGCAGGCTCTCTGCTTCCTCCTCGTCGAGAAACGAGGAGACGTCGAGGATGATTGGGACGTTCTGTTCTAACGCGAGCGAGGCGATTTTTCCGGCGTGCTCTTCGGTGACCTGGATGTCACACTCCTCGTCGCCCCCGACGTGGAGAATCTCGTACTCCTCTTTGAGGCCGTAGTACTCGCCGTCGATGTCGACGATGAGGAGGCCAAACCCGTTGTCAAGTAGCTTCTCGGCGACGACGCTCGCGGTGTTGGATTTGCCCGAACCGGACTTGCCGGTGATGAACCCGCGGCCGGTCAGTAGCTCCACCACCGGGATGTCGACGGACAGCCCGGGGTCTTCCATCCCGCCGGGCCCGGCGCTCGTGTCGGCCACGGTGATGTGTTCAGTCTCTGCCATGCGTTCTTGTCCACAGAGAGCGGTGCAGGCCCCATAACTCTCCGTCAGACGAGCGTCAGCGGGGCGATACGTTCGGTGCCGCGAACGGGTGGTAAACGCCGATTTGGGGAGTCGCTGGCGTCCATACCCTCCAACCGTCCGTATGGTGGGCCGTGACAAGGGCTATGTTGGTGGCGTGTCTCCGTTGACCCGAGCGCGGGAGTGGGACTGTATGGCACGCTACGAGACGTTCGTCGAGGACGATACCGTGTTCGTCGGCACGCCCGAGGGCCGGCTCGATGTCGGCCCGCTGGAGGATATCGTCACCGCAGTGGGCGGTCCGGCCTGGACTATCACCTACGCCGAGAGTCAGAAAGAGCGGTATCCACAGATGGACACCTCCGACGAGGGGCTCGTCGTCGACGTGGTCGATATGCTGTCGGCGATGACACACAGCGCGCAGTTCGTCGAGACGCTCGCGGCCCATCCGACGACGGTCCCCGAGGAAGATACAATCTCTCCGAGAGCGGGGCTGTTCGTGGGCAAGCTGCTGGAGAATCTGGAGAACGGGGTTTCCTGACTGCCGGGCCGCTTGCTCTGAGTGCCTACCCGAAGTCGCCCAGCGACGCCTGCCCGTCCGGGTCCTGCTCAGAGGTGTCCACCTCTCCGGCGGTTTCTGGCGTCGCGTCGTCGCTCGCGTCCGTCCCGTCCTCGCTCGCGCCCGTCCCGTCACCGTCGAAGGCAGTCAGACTCGCCTGCCCGTCTGCCGTCGGCTCCGGTTCCAGCTCTGTGCGGTCTGGCCCGGCGGCAGATTCAGCAGTCCCCCCGCCAGTCGCGCTCTCGAACCCGGTGAGGCTGGCCTGCTCGCCGGCCGAGAAGTCCAGGTTCGAGACGCGGACGCCAAGCTTCCGCACCGGACGGTCGGCGAACTCTCCCAGTAAATCGAGCGCGATGGACTCGACGAGGTCGGCGTCGGCGACGGGACCCGGCAGCGAGCGTGCGCGGGTGTTGATATCGAACGGCGGTTCGACCACTTTGATGCCGACGGTCTGGTAGCGAGCGCCCTTGCGGCCCGCCCGATCCGCGACGGCTTGGGCGAGCGTGGTGACTTTCCGGCGTTTCTCGTCGGTAGCCTCGACGGCCTCGGTGAACGCGGACTCGCGTGAGAGGCTCTTTGGGTCGCCACGCGGCGTCACTTCCCTGGTATCCTCCCCACGGGCGTACCGGCGTATCTCACGGCCGCGCTCGCCAAAGCGGTTCTCGAGGACCTCCGGGTCTGCCTCGGCGAGGTCGCCAGCTGTCTCGATACCGAGTTCGGCCAGTTCACGGGCGGTCACGGGGCCGACACCATGGACCTCCTCGACCGGCAGGTCGGCGAAGAACGTCCGTACCTCGCCCGGCTCGACGACAACCTGTCCGTCCGGCTTCTCCCGGTCACTGGCCACCTTCGCGGCGCTCATGGTCGGGGCGACGCCGACGCTGGCGACGACGCCAACCTCGGACTCGATTGTCGCCCGCAGCTCGCTCGCCCACTCGGCGACGCCGTCCCAGCCGACAGTGTCGGTGATATCGAGGTACGCCTCGTCGATACTGACCTCCCGGACGGTGTCGCTCTCGGCGTGGAGTATCTCCTTGACCTCCGCAGCGACCGACTCGTAGTAGTCCATATCGACCGGCCGGTAGATGCCCGTCGCCTCGGCGTCCTCGTCTGCCGCGGCGTCGTCGGCGTCGGCCCGCCGAGGGAGCCGTTCGAGCGCCTCGGAGATGGCCATCGCGGACTCGACGCCGTAGGCCCGGGCCTCGTAGCTCGCCGTGGCGACGGCACCGTGGGTCTCGCCGCCCTCGTAGCCCATCCCGACGACCAGCGGCTCGCCGGCCAGGTCGGGGTCCCGTCGCTGTTCGCAGGCCGCGTAGAAACAGTCCATATCGACGTGGGCGACCACCTGGTCGGGGCGGGCGGTGCCGGGCAGTCGCGCGGCGTCCATAGCAAGGTGATACACGTCGTCTGTGAAAACCTCTCCGTCCGCGGCCGCGCCGGGTAGCCGCGAGGCTCGCCGGTTGTATCAGGGGGTACTGGTTGGGTGCACTATGCCACATCCAGGCCCCCCAACGTTGGGATTACGTGGTCCTCTAATGAACTTTTCCTTTTTCGACAGGTATTGCCGCCGAACCCGTGGCGTATCGACGGTTCCGGGCACACTCTGGCCGACTACTTCCGTCAGTCGCGTTCCCTCGGGGGTGTCCAGAGCTCCGACGCCCGCTCCCGGCCGTACTCGAACAGGTCGTCGATGAGCGCTGGGTCCCGGTCCAGCTTGGAGTGGTAATCCAGGTCCCAGTCGAGGGTCACTTCCCGGACGTCGATGCGTTTGTACCGGTCGTCGGTGATGACGTCGTTCGCGATGAAGCGGTTGATGACCCCGACGGTGTGTAGCTCCTGCTCCAGCGAGAGGTTCCCGGCGAGTTCGTTCCGGCGGTCGAGAATCTCGTTCATACTCCGTGGGACCGTCCGAGTCCGTCGGGGGTTGATGCGGACGAGCCAGATCTCGTCTGGCTTCTCGTCGGGGTCGTCGGCCGCCGTGAAGTGGCGAATCGGTGGGTTCTGGGCGAAGAGACCGTCCCAGTAGTAATCGCCGTCGATTTCGGTCGCCTCGTAGATGTTTGGGATGGTCGCCGAGGCGACGACCGCGTCCAGCCCGCCGTCGCCGTTCTCGAAGACGGTGAACTGGCCGCTCAGCACGTCGACGGCACTGATGTAGAGGTCCGGTGACTCGCCGGCCGTGACTGACTGCTCGATGTCGACGTAGCGGTCGAGCAGCCGCCGGAGATAGGCCCGGCCAAAGTCCGAGGCCGGGTTGTAGTACGGACTGACCGCGACCGAACCGAACTCGTCGGTGAACCGGTTCGCGAACACCAGCCCAGCGTTGAGCCCCCGTTCGAGGACGGTCTCGGCCGAGATATCCTCCCAGAACCCCGACAGTGAAGCGAGGGCTGCCTCCGGGTCGGATCGCCGGAGACCCTGCCAGGCCAGCATCGCACAGACGGCGCCCCCGGAGGTGCCACTCAGGGCAGTGACGTCGTAGTCGGCCGGACTGTGCCGTATCACACCGGAGAGGACGCCGGCGGTGAAGGCGGTGTGACTGCCACCGCCCTGGCATGCGATGGCGACGCGCCGTGTCTCTGTGCTGGCCATCAGCCGGGATACGCCGGCCAGGAGAATAGTTATCTATCGCTTACACCGCGACCGACTGCGGGGGACGACGAGTTAGTCGTCGGTCGCTGGCACTTCGTCGACGGTGTCCGAACCCGTGGCGCTGGGCGCCTCGGCGTCGTCGGCGTACGGGAAGTGCCCGATGGTGGCCTCCCGGAAGGCCTCCTCGTCGAACTCGTACTCGCCGTCGAGGAACTCTAGGAGGGTGTGGGTGTCCCGCTTGGCGTTCTTGAGACACGTCGAGGCACCCGGCGACGGTGTGATGTTGAAGATGACGTCGTCGCCGACGATCTTCGCCTCGCCCATGTCCAGCGATTTGGCTTTCGTGTCGACGATCTGCGGGCGGACGCCGCCGTACCCCTTCGCACGCTCGATGTCGTCCAGTTCGACGCTCGGGACGACCTTCTGGACGTGCGGGAGGAACTGTCGCGGCCCGACCTCCGGGAGGTCATAGAGCAGGTTCCGGAGGACGTACGGCAACAGCACCTTATCCGAGAGGATGTTGGCGTAGCTGAGGAACGATGCGGCGTTCAACCCGAACACGTCGATGAAATCGGAGACAGTCGAGATGTTGCCCCGCTCCAGGGCCGGGACGAGCTTCGCCGTCGGGCCAAAGCGCGTGATAGAGTCGTCGTGGACGTCGGCGTCGCCGTGGACCGCCGCGAAGGGCAGCTTCTTCATCTGCAGGGTGTAGACCTTCCCGTTCAGCAGGTCGTCCGCCAGGAAGAAACTGCCCGCGACCGGGAGCAGGACCTTGTCTTCGCCGTAGCCAAGCTCCTTTGCCATCTGGAGGCTGTGGGAGCCGGCGGCGACGACGGTCGCGTCACAGTCGAAGCGGCCGTCGTCGGTCTCGATGGTGTAGCCGTCCAGCGTCGGCGTGATGTCCGTGACCTCCGTCCCGGTGTAGACGTCGACGTTCGCCTCCTGTTCGGCCTGCTCGACGAAGGACTTCGTCGTCTGTCCGTAGTCGACGACGTAGCCGTCGGGCGTCTGGAGCGCGAGCATATCGACGTCGGGCTCCCGACCCTCCAGGACTTTCGGCTCGATGTCCGCGATCTCGTCGCGGCCTATTGGTCGGAGCTTCGGGAAGAGGTCGCCAAAGCCCTCCTCGTGGTAGCGCTCTTCGAGCTGTGGGACCTCTTCCTCGCCCACTGCCAGCACCATCTTCGAGCGCTTGGCGTGCATCTCCCGCTCCGGGTCGTGATTTTCGAGATAGCCCGCCAGGAGTTCGGCGCCCTCCTTGACCTCCTCGGCTTTCTCGAGCGTGTAGTTCGTCTCGATGTCGCCGAAATGCAGCGTCTGTGAGTTGTTCGTGTGATGGGAGTTGATGGCCGCGACCTCCTCTTCCTTCTCGAGGAGCGCGATGGAGTCGATATCGGTGAACTTCGCGGTCGTGTACAGCAGCGATGCACCGCTGATTCCCCCGCCGACGATTACCAGATCGTATTTCCCTGACATACTTTCTCTCACGCTACCTGAACGCGTGTCCTCCAGACTGATAACTCATATTTTCTCGGCTCGCATTTGTACAATCACCGAACACCCCATCGACACAGTGTGTAGACGTGTGTCTCCCCGGCCTGTCACGCTACTTCTCGGTGGTTTTGACGGACCGCTCTGGAAACCCGTGTTTTTATTCCTTCTTTGTCTATATGTTACCGTATGGCACTCCTCGAAGCGCTCCAGAACGAGGTCGGCGACAATCTCAGAGCCGTGGCGACCTACGAGGAAAAAGAGTGGGAGATAATCTACGAGCGCGAGGATATCGAAGCCAAACCCCGTATCTTCGAGAAGATACACCGGGAGCTGATTCTGGAGGGGATGGGCACCGAGTATCTGGAGGAGGTCTTCGGCGTCGGCGACCTCAACTGCACCATGCACAGCTTCGAGGAAGCGATGTGTTTCCACTTCGTCCGCGGGTCGCTGCAAGGGGTGTTCATCTCTATCGAGCCGGACGCCATGGTCCCCCTCGAGGAGTTCGTGACCATCTGCAAGGAGAGCGAGATAGAGCCGCCGCGGTGAACTGGCCGGCCGAGAATCCCCTCTCAATCGCAGTGACCGTCCGACTACCCCGACTCCGGCAGTCGCTGGGCCATCGCCCGCACGTACTCGACTGCGACGTCTGCGTCGACGCCGTCCGCCGGTGCTATCGCGTCGGTGACCGCCCCACAGCCATGCAGTAACTGCGCCCGGCGGTCGCTCTCCGGGAGCTTGTTCTGACTGACCCTCGTGGCCGTTTCGATGGTCCGTCGAGCGGTCTCGAACTCCCCGGCCTGTATCGCCGTCTCGGTCTCCTCGAGGAGCTGGGAAAGGACTGCGTGTACGTCACTCGGGAGGTCGTCGGGCACGATTCGAAGTCGGAGGGCGCCGTGATAGAAGTGCGGGCCTCGAACGCAGCTATTCCGACTGGTCTGGTGTGAAAGGCCTGAGAGGTCACCGCTCCTGTTTTATTTCGTCGACGTACTGCTCTGGGCCGTCCATTCGTATCCGTATGTGCGTAATCTCCTGGTGGAGTCCGGACTCGTCGTCGAACGCACCGACCTCCTCCCCGTCGATGAACAGTCGAAACTGGCCCCCGTCGGTCTCGATTCTGTAATCGTGGACATCTCCGTCGTGGTCGTAGCCCGGTTCGATCATCGTCGTCTCCTCCCCGTCCTCGTTTCGCAAAAGTGCGACGTTGTTATCGACGTAGTCCTTCCCGATACCATCGGGCAACTGTCTGACTGTGAGAGTGTACTTGTCCACGTTAGCATCCAGATTGTCCTCGGGTAGGTCGACGAGAAATTGGAACCGGAGGCCCCGTCCCCCCTCGTTATTCTGGACATCGTTGAACTGCCACGCACCGGTGAATCCGGATTGAATCGAGGTAGCCGCGAAGTCGTTCGACCGCCTCTCCGCTGTGAGTCGACTCGCCTCTATTGAGAACGCACCATCCAAGTCCCACCCGTTGTCCGCCAGTTCTGCTCCGGAATAGTCGAAATCCTCTTCGAAGGTCTCGGCCCCCACTTCGGTGCTGGTCGCTTCCTCCCCATCGGTGGTGTTCTCTTCCCCATCATCTTCCAACTCCGCCTCTAACTCCCCCAGAGAACAGCCGGCGAGACCAGCGACACCAACGGCCCCCAGCGTCGTCAGATACTGTCGCCGATTCGGCAATTCCCCATACATTCCAAGATGGCGGGAGGTAAATAAAAGGCGGTGAGGTCCGATTGGTGGGTCGGTTCAGTCCGCTGTCGGCTTGTGGCCCTGTTCGAAAACGCCATGCTCATCCTGGCCGGAATCTTGGTGAGCTGTTTGTAGTCGTTCAGCCGGCTGGAGAACGAGCGAGAGTAGCCCATCCATCGTCACCCTGCACGTACAGCGTAGTTCCGACGTTCCTGACCGTCGTTCGATTCGAAGAACTCACAGCGGTGATCGCAATCTCGTCGCCGCGTCCGACATCGCTGGCATCAGGCAGGGAACCAAACGTGGCACTCAGGTACTTGCCGAGGTACGCGCCAGCTGTAGATTCCATATCGTGGCCGTCGTCACCGAACTCTATCAGCTCGTGCGAGCGGGTGCGGTCGCGTACCCATTCTTCGCCGCGGTCGTGAACTCCGAAGCGGTACCAGTCGACGAAGCCTTGCTCGTCCTGGAACTCGGGGTCGAGGTCGTCCAGGTCGTCGCGATAGGTCAGCGGGTACACGTTGACAATCTCACCCTGGCCGTAGTCGGCCCACTTCTTCGCCAGCTCCGGTTGTCCCAGAGCCACGGCATTCTGTCCTTTTCACGAGTCTTCATTTCGCTAGAATAGGGTCGGATGGATTTTCACCCGACTGCGAGACTCACTGCGTTCGTCTCGCGTGGTTCAAATCCCTCCTCGTCAACGATACAGTGCGCTCACCAATTGTGAGCGCACAGAATAGTGGGGTCGGAGGGATTTGAACCCCCGATCGGCTGATATCTCCAACCAGCGCCTCGGAACTCCAGAGGGTCATCGTCGCGGGCCGGTGATCAGCCGGTCGCTCAGTATATCAGCCCTCGGATTGTCGTCCCTGGCGCGTGGCCTCTGGAGTCAGCCGCCTTCCCGGACTAGGCCACGACCCCGCACTCCGTCGTATGCCGATTAGTACTAAAGGGATTTCGATTGCGGGACGTTATTCTCGGTCCGTCTCCGACCAGTCGCACTCCTGGCACTTGTAGCCCGTGACGAACTCCAGCGCCGTGGGCATGTAGCCCACAGCAAGCACGTTCTCGCCACACTCCGGGCACTCCCGGTCGGCGTCTTCGATCGGTTCTGCGTCCATTACGCTCTCGCCTTCGATGAGTTCGGCGAGGCTCTCGGGGGTCTGCATACGCCCCTGTACCACGCGGTTGTCGGCCATACCGGAGAGCGGAGCGTCGGCCGCCTAAATCTTCCCCTCTGTATTAGTTTTGATGTGGACTGCGGCATGAGTTGCTACGAGCCAGTACTCCGCCTGAGGTACTGCAGTCTATACGAAGACTCGGCGCCAGAAAGCCCCCGAGCTAAGGACTCCCGCGACTCGCTGTGCTCCTCGGTCGCTTTGCTCCCTGCGGTGCTTGCGTCGCCGGGGTTCGTCCTTAGCTCGGCCCCTTTCAGTCCCACCCGTAGCCGGTTACGCAAACAGCCCTGGGTGGGGCTGAAAGGGGCGGCAGGCTCCGGGAAGGCGGGCGACGTAAGCACTGGAACGAACGGAGTGAGTGAAGCGCGCAGCGAGCCCCCCGACCGGAGCCTGCCGGGGCTTTCTGGCCGTTCGCAAGTCAGTCGGCAGCCGTTGCTAGCGGGGCTTTCTGGCTGTGAGTAAGCCGACAGGAAGATACTGCTAGCTGAGCGTTCTGACTCTCAATAGTAGCCCTATAGTCTCAAAAACTCAAATCTACGTTTCCTAGAGCCACGGCGCGCGTTCCTGGTCGGGGTCGTACTCCACTTTCGCGCCGTCGTCGGTGCGCTCGTCGGCCGCCACACCTTGGGAAGCCCCGCCGTCGGAGAACGCCGCGGTGAGGTCCACCGCGTCGGGGTGGTAGTCCTGGTGACGTTCGCGGGCGTTCTCCGGGTCGAAGGACAGCAGGGCGGTCACACCGAGGACAGCCAGCGCGACGGGTGCCTGCGTGGGCATTAGCCCGACGACGGAGAGGGCGAGCACGCCCAGGGCGACGGCACTGCCGAAGCGGAACCGGTCGATGTCGACCGCGTTGCGCAGCCACGGGCTGGCGAGTGCGACCACGAGCGCGAAGCCGACGCCGATGGCGGCAGTCGCCCCGGCGCGGGCCAGCATCTCGGGGTTGGCCTCGACCACCAGCTCCGCGCCGGCGGGGTCGACACTGGCCAGCAGGCCCAGGCCGACGATGATGGCGGGCCGGGGCAGCAGCTCACCGATGCGAGCGCTTGCGGTCTGGGCCGCGATGGCCAGGATGACGATGCCGGCGAAGCGCTCGAACGTCGCGAGGTGGACGACGCCGGCGATGGTCGGCGCGATGGCGGCTTCGAGTATCGCCACCGGAATCAACACGGCGCCGATGAGCAACACGGCCTTGGCCTGCTGGCGGGGCGTGCCGTCCATCTCGGCGAGGACGACGGCGACCATCGCGGAGCCGCCGAAGACGAGCAGGCCGACCTCGAGCATACCGGTCCAGGTCGTGAGCGCGCCCGCCAGGACGAGCACCGGGAAGATACCGTCCACGAGCGGGAGGCCCATCACAGTCGCCAGCAGGCGGCCGCCACGGCCGACCTGCCGCTCGATGTCGAGCGCGACCGGGTGTCTGGAGCTACTCATCGCGTGTTAGTGCTGGGGATACCCCGATTCCCCTCGGGTGGCTGCCGCGTGGTCGACACCGCCAGAGTGGCGATTCCACGTCCCAAAGCCCACCGAAAATGTGTTTGCCGACGTCGTAGCACACGGGGCTTTTCGGTCGGTGAGGTCGCTGGTGGGGTGGGAGCAGCGCATATCTATAATTAACTTTCAAAAGGGTATAAGCGTTGTGTGAGAAACGGGACCACACGCCGTGAAATGTGGGAAATAGACACATACAACTGGACGAGTGTAGCGGCAAGCTGGTGTAAGTGAAAACAATCCACAAACGGACCGCCACATTAGACAGGCCCTCACAGTAATCACGGTATGCGAGCCCACCACAGTCCACAGGAGTCTCGCAACGTTTTTGGCCGGCGGTCATGGACGACTTACATGGCGAACGATTCCGAGCCTTTCTCCGAGAAACTCCGCGTTCCGGAGGCGCTGACCTTCGACGACGTACTGCTGCGGCCGAAAGAGTCCCGGGTCGAACCGGACGAAGCCGACACGGCGACACGCGTCTCGAAGAGTGTCGAGCTGAACGTCCCCGTCCTCACCGCGGCCATGGACACTGTCACCGAGAGCGACATGGCTATCGCGATGGCCCGCCAGGGCGGGCTGGGCGTGCTCCACCGCAACATGGACGCCGACGAGATGGCCGCCGAAATCGAGCGTGTCAAGCGCTACGACGAGCTCATCATCCGCGACGTCGTCACGGCTCACCCAGAACAGACCGTCCGAGAGGTCGACACGATGATGGACCGGAAGGGCGTCTCCGGCGCCCCCGTCGTCGACGACGAGACCGGCGAAGTCCTGGGTATCATCTCCGGGACCGACATCCGGCCGTACCTCGAGGTCGGCGAGTCCGACGCCGTCACCGAGGCCATGACCGACGAGGTCATCACCGCCTCCGAGGACGTCACCCCGCGGGAAGCGCTCGAACTGATGTACGACCACAAGATAGAGCGCGTCCCCATCGTCGACGACGAGAACCGCCTCGTCGGCCTCATCACGATGCGTGGCGTCCTGAAGCGCCGCGAGTACGACGACGCCGCCCGCGACGACGGCGGTCACCTCCGCGTCGGCGCCGCCGTCGGTCCCTTCGAGGTCGACCGCGCCGAGATCGCCGACGAGGCCGGTGCCGACGTGCTCTTTATCGACTGTGCTCACGCGCACAACGCGAACGTCATCGACAGCGCCCGCGAGATCAAACAGACCGTCGAGGCAGACGTCGTGGTCGGCAACATCGGCACCAGCGAGGCCGCCGAGGCCGTCGTCGACTTCGCCGACGGCGTCAAGGTCGGCATCGGCCCGGGCTCTATCTGTACGACCCGCGTCGTCACCGGCGCCGGGATGCCCCAGATAACGGCCGTCTCGCAGGTCGCCGACGTGGCGAGCCAGCACGACGTCCCCGTCATCGCCGACGGTGGCATCACCTACTCCGGTGACGCCATCAAGGCCATCGCCGCCGGCGCGGACGCGGTGATGCTCGGCTCGTACTTCGCCGGCACCGACGAGGCCCCCGGCCGCGTCATTCAGATGAACGGCAAGAAGTACAAGCAGTACCGCGGCATGGGCTCGGTCGGCGCGATGTCCGAGGGCGGCGGCGAACGCTACCTCAAGGAAGACGACGAGGACGAGGACTACGTTCCCGAGGGTGTCGAGGCCGCGACCCCCTACAAGGGGTCCCTCGCGTCCGAACTCCACCAGCTCGTCGGCGGGATGCAGTCGGGCATGGGCTACGTCGGTGCCGAGACCATCCCCGAGTTCAAGGAGCGTTCGGAGTTCGTCCGCGTCTCCTCGGCCGGCCACCAGGAGAGCCACCCCCACGACGTGATGATTACGGACGAAGCGCCGAACTACAGCCCCGACAACTGACCACCGGCACAACGTTCTCTAGCGCGGGCGCCACAGTTTTCGTATGACCGACTACACTCGCCACTTCGGCAGTGACGCCGACACTATCGAGATGGCCCACGCCGTCCGGCGCCGCGTATTTATCGAGGAACAGGGTGTCGACGAGGCCGTCGAGATGGACGGCCGCGACGACGCGGCCACACACGTCGTCCTCACCGACGGTTCCGACCCGGTCGCCACGGCCAGGTTCCGGTTCGCCGACCCGTCGACGGCCAAAATTGAACGCGTGGCGGTGCTGCCCGACTCCCGCGGCCAGGGGCTCGGCTCCCGTGTCATGGACGCCGCCGAGTCCGCTGCCGTCGACGACGGCGCGACCGTGGCAGTCCTCCACGCACAGGTCAGTGTCCGTGGGTTCTACAGGGAACTGGGCTACGAGCCCGTCGGGGAACAGTTCGAAGAAGCCGGCATCCCACACGTCGAGATGCGAAGGCGGCTCGGTTGAGACAGTCCGTACTTGGTGCCAGCAGCAGCCGAGAGACGTTCCCACAATCCGTGCGCGACTACTCGCGGCCGGCCACCAGATAGACAATCGGGACCACGACACATAGCGGCAGGAACGTAAACCCGAGCATAAACATCCCCAGGAAGTTCATTATCGCCCAGATGGTGGCGGTGTCGTTGCCGCGTTTCTTCGCGTCACTGTACACCCAGTAGCTGACGCCGATCGAAACGACGAACAGCACCAGTATGCCGAGGAGAATAAAAATGAAGAGCGTGCCCATGCCCGGCACCTGTAGTAGCTGGAAGAGCATTAGTTTCCGTTTTGTTTAAAACTGAAAATAATTTGGGGTAACTGCTAACCGGATAGTCGACCCCAGGAAAGGGAGCCTACCGGGAGTGAGCAATCGCGAAGCGATTGCGAGCCTCGACGGACTGTCCTTCGGTGTTTGAACCACGGCCGGAGCGACGCTTCCCTGATTCAAATCCTACTGTTGTTTCCACTGCTCACTGCCGTTCGCCGTGGCGTCAAGCCGCCACGAGCCTTCGCTCACTCTGTTCGCGAAGACGCAGGGAAACGGGTCGGAAGGGACTGAGCGAACCCGAAGGGTTCGCGAAGGTCGATAGGCGAGCGGAGCGAGCCTATCGGGATTTGAACCACCTGCACTTCGCTCGCTACCGCTCGCTCGTGCCATCGTTCAAATCCTACTGTTGTTTCCACTGCTCACTGTCGTTCGCCGTGGCGTCAAGCCGCCACGAGCCTTCGCTCACTCTGTTCGCGAAGACGCAGGAAAACTGGCTGGAAGGGATTTGAACCACGGTCAGAGCAAAGCTCTTCCCTGATTCAAATCCTTCCGCCCGGTTCGCGAGCCGCCTCACTTCGTTCGGCGGTCCGCTGTACGGGCCGGAAGGGATTTGAACCCTCGACCGACGGCTTAAGAGGCCGTCGCTCTGCCAGACTGAGCTACCGGCCCTGCGTGTATCGATTACGGAGGGGTTTGTATATACGTTTCCTTTCCACCCGGCGGCTGTTCCGTCTACCCCCCGGAATCTGGGGCATCCTGCCCGCCGGAGTGGACCGAGTACGGGGCAGTCAGTAACTGAAGTCGTACTCGATCGTGTCGATCTTGCCGGTCACCGTGGCCGTGTTGCCGTCGGTGTTGATCTTGATGTCCCGGAGTTCACTGAGGTTCCCCTCACCGGTGTCGTTCGCTTCGACCCACTCCTCTATGTCGCCTTCGTTGACATCGCCCTCGCTCCCGAAGACGAAGACGTACTGAATTTTGGTCGTATCGCCGTTGAAGGTATCCGCCTGGCCGTACCCGATGAGCCCGTCGAACTCCCGCGAGCGAACGTCCTCATCTGGACCGTCTTCCGAACCGACCTCGTCATCGTAGAGGTCCAGCGAGATGCTGACTCCCTTGTCGGTCGAATCGACCAGCGTCTTGAACTCCTCGTTGTTATCGACGAGCCGATTGTCGCCGCTTTCGCCAGTGTCGATAATGCCCTTGGCGACGTCCTCGGCCGAGACCGAGTCGGATTCGTTGCCATCGTTGGACACGCGGTTCCCTTGGACGATGGTCCCGTCGCCGATGGCGTACGCTCGCCCGGGCTCTTCCTGGTCGGCCCGAACGTATATTTCGTAGCCCTCGTGTGTGGTCTCGGACTCGTACTCGTAGCCTGCTGTGCTGTCGTCGTTGCTGCCGAACCCGGAGTCGGTAGGCGTCTCCCTGCTGGATTCGAGTTCCGCTTTGATGCTCTCCGTGTCGAACGAACCAGTGACGATGCTACCGTCGGGAACGCTCATTCCCATGTTGATGTTTTCCGCTCGAATACCGAGCTGCCGGGAGCTGTTACTCTTGAGGCTCAGCAGAAAGTCCTCGTTGAGGTTCCCGCTGTTAGAGAGCGCCTTTTTCGTACTGAAGGCGAAGACGTCGATCCCCTCGGCGTCGCTCTCGAACGTATCCGGCTCGTACACCCAGTTGGAGTAGCTACTGATACCAGCGCCGCCACCGCCGGGAATGAGGTCCTGAATCGCGCTACAGCCGGACAAGCTTCCGACTGCGCCCAGTGCTGTCGCCCCCGCCCCCACTCGCATCAACTTTCGTCGTGTAATATCTTCGGACATTGTGGTCTTGTGTTTATTCACACTAATATAATCCTTACTACTCAAGTCCGATACAGTACCGAAACGAACGATGCGAGACACGAATTCGGTCACGGAACCGTAGTTGCTGTCGTGACAGACTGCGGAGACGGTGTAATATAAGTGTGTGCCGACCACACTGCTTGCCAATGAGTGCTGCCAGTGGCATTACGATGGCGTCGATGTCTACCTACGCCATCCTCGGGTGCGGGAGCGTGGGACACGCCGTGGCGGAGGAACTCGTCGACGAAGGGAAAGACGTCCTGATTCTGGACGCCGACGAGGGCCGCGTCGAGGCGCTGCGCGACCAGGACCTGAACGCCCAGCAGGCCGATATCGGGGACGAACACGTCGCCGAGACAGTCCACGACCGGGACGTTATCCTCATCATGTCACCGGACGTGACAGCCAACGCCGAGGCAGTCCGGAACATCCGCGCGGCCGACGGCGAGCAATTTATCGTCGCCCGCGCGGACGACCCCGTCTCGGCCGACGAACTGACCGAACTCGGCGCCGACGTGGTGATCAATCCCTCGGCGGTTATCGCCGACTCGGCGCTCCGTGCGCTGGAGACGGGCGAACTGGAGTACAAGGCCTCGCAGCTTGGCGACGTCATCGACGCCACGGAGGAGCGGATGGCGATTCTCATCCATCGCTCGCCGGACCCGGATTCCATCGCATCGGCGGCGGCACTGCGGGCCATCGCGAGGAGCCGCGACGTCGAGGCGGATATCATCTACGAGGGCGAAATCGGCCACCAGGAGAACCGCGCGTTCGTGAACCTGCTGGGCATCGAACTCGCCTCTCGCGAGGACGTCGAGCTGTCCGCGTTCGATACGTTCGCACTCGTCGACGTGGCGAAAGGGGGTGAGGTGAGCGTCGACGAGATCGACATCATCATCGACCACTACGAGCACGACGAGGAGTACGACGCCGCGTTCTCCGATATCCGGCCGAACGTCTCCGCGACCTCGACGATTCTGACGAAGTACATCCAGGAGCTGGACCTCACGCTCGACCAGACCGTCGCCACGGCCCTGCTATACGGTATTCGCGCCGAGACACTGGATTTCAAACGCGACACGACGCCGGCGGACCTGACCGCCGCCGCCTACCTCTACCCCTTCGCCGACCACGACACGCTGGAACAGGTCGAGTCGCCGTCGATGAGTCCGGAGACGCTGGACGTACTCGCGGAAGCGATACGGAACCGGGAGGTCCAGGGGAGCCACCTCGTCTCGAACGCGGGCTTCATCCGCGACCGTGACGCCCTCTCACAGGCGGCCCAGCACCTTCTCAACCTGGAAGGGATCACCACCACTGCCGTCTTCGCTATCGCCGACGACACCATCTATCTGGCCGCCCGCTCGAAGGACATCCGCATGAATATCGGCAAGGTGCTCGCCGACGCCTTCGGCGGGATGGGTGAGACGGCGGGCCACTCGACGGACGCCAGCGTCGAGATTCCGCTGGGCATTTTCACCGGGCTGGACACGAGCGACGACAACCGCGACACACTGTTGGAACTGACCGAAGAAGCAGTCAAACGAAAACTGTTCGAGGCGATGGGCGTCGATAGCGGCGAAGGCTCGAACGGGAACTAGGCCGGGACCTCTTCTTCGTCCGTCTCGTCGTCGGGTTGGTGGAGTCGCTCCACGATGTCGTTGACGATGACCACGTCACCGACGGCCTGAACCCAGCGGTACGGAATGATGACCCCGCGAGCGCTCCGTGCCTCCGAGGAGAACAGTTCGTTGTTCAGCTGGTGCAGCGCCAGGCCGGTGACAGTCTGTCGTTCCAGGTCGAGGCGGATGTCTTCGACTTCGCCGACGAAGACCCCGTTTTTCGAATACACTTCCCGCCCCACCAGCGTCGTAATCTCCTGAGGAATCTTCTCAGTTTCCATACCCCGTCTCAGTACCGGGCGGGTATTAAATGTTCATTGCGCGTCAGACGGGCGTCCTCGGTTCGGACCCTGACTGCACAGTGTCCGGGGCCTTTTCACCGCTGAGACCGTAGCCAGCCTGATGCCCGAGGTCAGCGTGTCCGTCGAGGTCCCGGCCGCCCCCGAGACTGTCTGGTCGGTGTTGACCGACACCGAGGCCTACCCCCAGTGGAACACGCTGCTCTCGGTACGTGGCGAGTTCGCCGTCGGCGAGACCGTCGCCGTTCGGCTCTCGATTCCCGGCCTTCCGACCGTCCCCATCTCCCCGGAGATTACAGCCGTCGAGCCCGGGCGGGCCCTACGGTGGCGCTCGCGGCTGTTCGGTATCGAGGCCGACCACGCGTTCCTGCTTGAGCCACTCGAGGACGGCGGGACGCGGTTCGTTCAGACCGAACAGTTCAGCGGGGCGATGGCGGGGCCGGTCCTGGCCCGGTTCGAGCGGCGGATTCGACGCGGATTCGAGCAGATGAACGTCGGACTGTGCCGCCGAGCCACAGAACTCACCGACGACGCCACGCGCTAGCTCAACGGCGGTCCACTTCGGTGTCGACGCTCAGGCGGAGCCGGTCGCAGGTTTCCTCGCCGACGGCGTCCCCGACCAGCGTGTATATCCCTGTGATGTCGTGGTCCTCGGCCAGTTCCGTCAGATGGTCCACGAAGCGGACGACACGGTTCTCCGCGGCGTACATGAGAAAGACGTTGAGGTTCTCGACGAGGAGATAACCGCTCTCGCCGAGGGCCTCGAAAGCCCTGGAGAGACGCATGCTCAGCCCCGTGAGGTCGTCGGGAACCAGCGGGTCACAGGTCCACATCGGCCCCTCGTACTCCGTCTCGGCGCCCGATATCGGGATGTGGGCGACGGCCGAAAGCTCCGCGCCCTCCTCTGCGAGCCGGTCAGCGACGGTCGCTGAGGGCTTCGAGGAGACGACGATGACGTTCCGGGATGCGTCGGCCGGCAGGTGGGCTATCGGTGATTGCATGGACGACAGTGACAGGAGGAGCTGTGTCCCCTGCTCCAGCGACAGCTCCGGCTGGAGGGCGTCCTCGTTAGCACTCACTCCTCGCCACCCCACTCCCAGGCCCTGACGCTACTCCCCACATGGATACTACCCTTGTTGTTCAGGATTCAGCCCGGAATATAAATAATTTGTGTGTACAATAATGACAGTTGGAGTGATACGTGGCCCAGAACGCGTCTCGAACGGCGGTCCGCTTTCGACTCTTTCATGTAGCCGGTGGTCCACCGCCAACCATGAGCTTCAGGGTGCATCGCCGACTCAGCCGGGCCGACTCCGTAACGCTGTGTAACGCGGTCGTCGGCTTCGCCGCCGGGGTCGTGGCGTTTACCGACCTCCAGCTTGCCGCGCGGCTCATCCTGCTTTCGGTCATCGTCGACGCGCTAGACGGTATCACGGCCCGCAATGGGGAAAGCTCCGACGTCGGCCCGCTGCTTGACTCCATCACTGACGTGCTCTCGTTTGGCGTCACGCCGAGCCTGTTCGTCTACGTCGTGTTACGGTCGAACTACGGGGCGGTCGGCGAGACGACCGCGTTCGTCTCCGTCGGCCTGCTCGCCGTCGCCTCGCTGTACGCCGTCTTCTCTATCCTCCGGACGGCCTTTTATACGACCTACTTCGACGGCGCCGAGGAGCGGCCCGGGATGCCAAACTCCCTGGGAGCGATACTGCTGGCGACGGCCTATCTGGCCGGTGTCACCGACCCCGTCGCTATCACGGTGGGTGCGACCGCGCTCGCGGTCGCACAGGTCTCGCCCTTCGATTACCCCAAGCCGGGAGTCAAAACGGTGGGGCCGATGGGCGTCGTCCTCTTCGGGGCCGTCGTGGCCCCGACCGAATTCGGTCGGGCTGCCCCCCGCCTGATGCTCGCCATTGCGCTCCTGTTTTTCGCCCTCGGCCCGCGCTATTACTGGGCCGATTAGTCCCCGAGTACGGCTCCGAGAAAGCCCTCGACAGCACGGTTGAACGCCGATGGCCGCTCCAGCATCGCCAGATGCGCGGCGTCGGCGACGACGGCGAACTCCCCCTGTGGAAGCTCCATAGCGAGAGCCTCGTGGTCGCTCCTGGGCGTCAGTCTGTCGTGTTCACCACACAGCGCCAGCGTCGGCGCGTCGATAGCCGAAAGCCGGCCGGTCACGTCGAACTGGTCGCAGGTCCGGAAATCCCGGCGAGTGACGCGACGGCCGACAGCGCGGAGCTGGTCCCGAGACGGGCCACGGAGTGACTCGTCGTTGGCGTGAAAGAGTCGGTCGCGTCCGTGGAGAAAGTCGACGGCTCGCTCGAAGTCGTCGTCGAGCCACGCCAGGAGACCGTCGAAGACTGGTAACGTTGCCCCAGTCCCCGCCAGAACGAGTGCGTCGGGCTGCCAGTCGGACTCAAGGGCGACCCACTGGGCGATTGCGCCCCCGAGTGAGTTGCCCACCAGCACGTCGGCGTCGGTCACGCGGGCGACGGCGACGACGTCCTCGGCGTACGCCTCGAGTGTCTCGCTGCCCGGGGTGGTCGACACGTCCTCGGAGTCACCGTGGCCACTCAGGTCCAGGGCGACAGCCGGATGGGCCGGTCCCTCGGGTCCGTACTGGTGGCTCCAGAGCCGATGTGTCCCACCACTCCCGTGGACGTAGAGCGCCCCCGGACCCGAGCCGTCGCCGGGAGCTTTCCGATAGGCCGTGGTCCGCCCGTGGTGTGCCACAGTCTCCATACGCATACGTACGCGAGCCCAGTGAATAAAAGGCTCCGTGACGTACCGTTTCTGGTGTGAACCGCATTCAAGCAACTATCTGATATTCGACGCCATCTGCCGGTTATCGGCGAAAGGTTTATATACTTATCGCACTTACTTGTAGTTAGCATGAACACAGACCAACAGTTGTTCGACGAGATGTCCGTCCGCCGATTCGAGTACGACGACAGCGTCGTCCTCGCGGCGGACGTGGGCGTCGCCGACGACACCACCGTGGACGTCGTGGACGACACTGTGATTCTCGTCACCGGTGACGAACAGTACGAACAGCCCCTGCCCGACGAGAGCGACGCACGGGCGTTTATCAACAATGGCGTCCTCACTATCGAACTGTCAGACGAGGAGGCACACTAGATGAAACTAACAGTCAAACCCTTAAAGCAGAAAGACGCAGGACGCGGCCTCGCGGCCATCGACCGGGCCGCCATGGACGAGATGGACCTCGAGAACGGTGATTACATCGTCCTCGAGGGCAAGAACCGCGCCGTCGCCCGCGTGTGGCCGGGCTACCCCGAGGACGACGGTAACGGTATCGTCCGCATCGACGGCCAGCTTCGCCAGGAGGCCGGCGTCGGCATCGACGACTCCGTGACCGTCGAGAAGGCCGACGTCAAGCCCGCGACCAGCGTGACCGTCGCCCTGCCCCAGAACCTCCGGGTCCGGGGCAACGTCGGCCCGATGATTCGCAACAACCTCAGCGGACAGGCCGTCACGCAGGGCCAGACCGTCCCCGTGAGCTTCGGCCTCGGACCGCTCTCCTCGATGTCCGGCCAGAAGATTCCGTTGCGAATCGCCGAGACGGCGCCGTCCGGAACCGTCGTCGTCACCGACTCGACGGAGATTCAGGTCAGCGAGAAGCCCGCCGAGCAGATACGTGAAGGCGAAGGCGCGGCCAGCCCCGAATCGCCCGACGTGACCTACGAGGACATCGGCGGCCTGGACGACGAACTCGAACAGGTCCGCGAGATGATCGAGCTGCCGATGCGCCACCCAGAGCTGTTCCAGCAGCTCGGCATCGAGCCGCCGAAAGGGGTCTTGCTCCACGGCCCGCCCGGCACCGGGAAAACCCTGATGGCGAAAGCCGTCGCCAACGAGATCGACGCGTACTTCACGACTATCTCCGGCCCGGAGATAATGTCGAAGTACTACGGCGAGAGCGAAGAGCAGCTCCGTGAGGTCTTCGAGGAGGCCGAGGAGAACTCCCCCGCTATCGTCTTCATCGACGAGATCGACTCTATCGCGCCCAAGCGCGGCGAGACCCAGGGCGACGTGGAACGTCGCGTCGTCGCCCAGCTCCTCAGCCTGATGGACGGGCTCGAGGAGCGCGGGCAGGTCATCGTCATCGGCGCGACCAACCGCGTCGACGCCATCGACCCGGCGCTGCGCCGCGGTGGCCGCTTCGACCGGGAGATCGAGATCGGCGTCCCGGACAAGGAGGGCCGCAAGGAGATCCTGCAGGTCCACACCCGCGGGATGCCCCTCTCCGAGGAGATCGACATCGACAGCTACGCCGAGAACACCCACGGCTTCGTCGGCGCCGACCTCGCCACGCTCACGAAGGAGTCGGCGATGAACGCGCTCCGGCGCATCCGCCCCGAGCTCGACCTCGAATCGGAGGAAATCGACGCCGAGGTCCTGGAGAAACTGGAGATAAGCGACGACGACGTCAAGGACGCGATGAAGGGCATCGAGCCCTCCGCGCTCCGTGAGGTCTTCGTCGAGGTCCCCGACGTCACCTGGGACTCCGTCGGCGGACTCGAAGACACGAAAGAACGGCTCCGTGAGACCATCCAGTGGCCCCTGGAGTACGGCTCCGTCTTCGAGGCGATGGACTTAGACGCCGCCAAGGGCGTCCTGCTGTACGGCCCGCCGGGCACGGGGAAGACCCTGCTCGCGAAGGCCGTCGCCAACGAGGCTCAGTCGAACTTCATCTCCGTGAAGGGGCCCGAGCTGCTGAACAAGTTCGTGGGCGAGTCCGAGAAGGGCGTCCGCGAAGTGTTCGCCAAGGCCCGAGAGAACGCCCCGACGGTGGTGTTCTTCGACGAGATCGACTCCATCGCCGGCGAGCGTGGCGGTGGCCAGACCGACTCCGGTGTCGGCGAACGGGTCGTCTCCCAGCTGCTGACCGAACTCGACGGTATCGAGGAGATGGAGGACGTGGTCGTCGTCGCGACGACGAACCGACCGGACCTCATCGACAGCGCGCTCCTGCGCCCCGGTCGCCTGGACCGCCACGTCCACGTCCCGGTCCCCGACGAGGAGGCCCGCCGGGCCATCTTCTCGGTCCACACCCGCGACAAACCGCTGGCCGACGGCGTCGACCTCAACAGTCTGGCCCGCCGGACCGACGGCTACGTCGGCGCCGACATCGAGGCCGTCTGCCGCGAGGCCTCGATGGCCGCGACTCGGGAGTTCATCAACAGCGTGGACCCCGAGGAGATCGGTGACTCGGTCTCCAACGTCCGCGTGACGATGGACCACTTCGAGCACGCGCTCTCGGAGGTCGGCCCCAGCGTCACCGACGAGACCCGCGAACGCTACGACGAGATCGAACAGCGCTTCGACACGGCCGAACCCGACCTCGAAGAGGACAAGGTCGGACGGACGTTCCAGTAGGACCTTTTTATCGCTCGGGTTCGCGCTTCGCGCGAACCGCTCGCGATAAAAATCTACGCTAAAAAGGCTGCCTCAGCGGGCTCCGCCCGCTTCGGCAGTGAACCGCGGCGCAAAGCGCCGCGGATGCTGACCGCGTATTGCTTCCGGTCTCTTGGCTCCGTTGAATCACCGGAGAGCGTGCTTTCGGTCGATAGAACGAGAGTTTGAAGCGAGAAACCGCCGTTGGTCCCCCGCTTCACGAGCAACGTCTTTCAGTTATCTATGTCTGGTAACGAACGTTCGAGAGCCCTACGGCGCATATAATACGATTCAGGAACGGACTGACCGGTAGCACGTATCGCACATCGGACGCTATCTTTCGCTGCAGAAAGACTTTATAAACATAGTAGAAACGTCGAAATATGGACCGGAGAGAATACGTCGCCGCGACGGTGGGACTTCTGACTGCGGGTTCCGCCGGCTGTCTCCGCCTTTCGTCAGCGGACACCGGAACACCGAGCGCTAACCGGACAGCAGCGGCGGCGACCCAGACACAGACGGGGACCGCACCCGATAGAGGGGACGAAGAGACGAACGCCCGAGCCGATACGGTTCCCGAGTGGGCTGGCTGGATTCCGGCCAGCGGACTCCAAAACAGCGGCAGATCGCTGTTCAGTATCGACGTGGAGACGGCCGCGGCGTCGTTCCCTTCGGAGGACATCGAACGGTACGAGATAACCGACACCAGCACACGGTACGGCGGTGAGACGGAGGTCACCCGGGAGGTCTTCGTAGAGAACAGCTGGGGGAACAAAGGGGCATACGTGTACTTCGGGTCGTTCACCGAGGAAGCCGTGTTATCCTACTGGAACAAGCGGTCGCCGGACTCGGAGTACCGGGGATTCGCGATTATCTCAGACAAGATCGGTATCAGCGAGAACGTCGTCATCAATAACAAAGCCTACGACTGTCTCGACGCCAAGTACGGCGATACGGCGGCGCTCGGGAGCCGTGAGTCCGGCTGGGAGCGGGTCCTGGCTGCGGCGGCCGGCAGCACTATCATCGAGGCACAGGCAGGCGACCTGTTCGAACTGCGGGAATCGACACTGCAGAGTGACGTGCAGTTGAGCGCACGGACTATCGACCCAATCAGTACGGAGACCGCGAGCGTCCAGTGCTATCTCCTGTTCGACTCGGCGTCGACGGCGTCGTCAGTGGTGCAGGACGAACAGCAACCGTTGGTGGCTGATATCACCGACAACGGCGAGACGCTGGTCTCGCTCGAACAGCAGGGCCCGATGGTCGTCGGGACCTTCGAGAGTCCGGAGTTCTACTACGGGTATCCCTGGTGACGACGCGTATTTCGAGCCACCGAGATTGCAGCCACGCCAGCAAGCCAGTTATTTAACGACAGCGTCCCCAGCTACTGGTAATGTCCGGTTGGCTGAACACCGCTGGCGGTCACGCCGAAGAAGACCACGACGGAGAGCACCACGAACACCGGAGTCGGTGGCCACTCATCGCAGCCATCGGCGCGGGAATGCTGTATCTCGGAGCCGGATTCTTCTTCGTCGGCCCCGACCTCGTCCCCGTATTGATTCCCGCCGGGCTCGCCGGCGTCGGAATGGTGGGGATGCTCGCTGGCCTCTTTGGCTGGGCCTACGAGGCCTTTCTCGCCCCGGCAGCCGGTCACGGCACCGGTGGGGCCGACCTCTATACGACGACGATGATACTCTTTCTGGCCTCCGACCTGTCGACGTTCTCGGCGGGCTTTATCTACTACGCGTTCGTCCGGGCCGGCGCCTGGGAGGCGAGTCACGGGCTGCTCACGCCACTCGTGTTCATCAACACCGCCCTGCTGGTCGCCAGCAGCTTCACTATCCACTATGGCCACCACGCGCTCGAAGCGGGTGACCGCAAGAAGTTCCTCGGCTTGCTCGGTGCGACGCTGGTACTCGGCGTCGTCTTCCTCGGTGGGCAGGTCTACGAGTACTACGAGCTGCTCGTCGTCGAAGGGTTCTCGCTGACGAGTGGCGTCCTCGGCAGCGCGTTCTACGGTCTGACTGGGCTACACGGCCTCCACGTCGCGCTGGGCGTCCTGCTCATCGCCATCGCCTTCGGCCGGTCGCTTCGTGGCGAGTACGGCCCCGGTAACGACACCGCCATCAGGACGACGTCGCTGTACTGGCACTTCGTCGACGTGGTGTGGATCTTCCTCGTCGTCGTCCTCTACGTCGGCGCGTCTATCTGAGCGCGGCGCGGAAAACGGTTCTCGACGCGCTACCAGACGTTGGTTGCCACATCCAGCGTTCTCGGCTTATAATTAATCATGCTTCAATCAGTAATTATAAGATTGTAGTCGTTGGATTTAGGGTATGACAAATATCCGACGCGGGTCCCTCGTCGGGAGCGTCTTCGACGCGGTTTTCAGACCGTCCGAGTTCGTCTCGGTCCGCGAGGAGTCAGAGTTTCGCGACCGGTCGACGCTGGCGCTTCGGCTGGCCGGACTCACAGGGTTCTACCTCTGGAACGTGTTCCTGTACGCGACCCCGCTGACACTTGCTGGTATCGGATTCACTTCGACTGCGGCCGCGCCGGAGTGGTTTGCCGGCCTCACTGCTGGGGTGGTCCAGACCCCTGACACGCTCTGGCGGTTGCTCGTCGGCCTCGTACAGAACTCCGCGTTCCTGACCATCGCGACCGGGGTCGTGCTCGTCTCCTATCACGGCTCAGTCGCCCTGGTCACCGGGCCGGGCGGGGTGTTGAAGAGCTTCCACACGGTCGTTTACACCACGGGCGCCTACCTGGCTGCCCTCTTTACCGGGGTGATGTATCTCAGTACGACGCCGGGGCTCGGCGCGGCTGCATCGCTAGTGTTGAACCTCCAGAAGAAGGGGTTCTATCTGGTCATCGACTGGCTCGGCGCCGACGTGGGGCTCCCGGGCGGGCGGCCCGACGCCGTCGTCGTCGGAACGATATCGCCGACGGGGCAAGCGATACTGGCCCTGCTGGGCGTGGCAGCTGTCTACTTCCTGTACTCGCTGTACCTCGGTGCCCGAATCAATCACGAGATGTCACGGTCCCAGGCCACCGCTGTGCTGACGGCAGTCGCGGCGGCCCCGGTCATCTACATCGTCGGGACGGTGCTGTACTCCACGGTGATACTATGACCACACAGGTCCACCGCGTGAACGGTGACGCTGAGGCGGCTGAGGAGGATGACGAGGCAACCGAGGAGTCAGACCAGTGGGCGCTGCACCGCGTCCACCCCAGCACCAAGCCGGTCGCGATTCGTTTCGTCGCGTATCTGGTCGCTGGCATCGCGGCTGTGCTCGTCTTCTTGGACAACCCCGAGCTGCTCGGAAGCCGGGACGTGACCAATATCGGACTGCTCATCACGCAAGTGCTTGTGGTGATAGCGCTCGTGCGCCAGGTGGTCAAGTTTGTCCGGCTGCGTCACACCGAGTACATCGTCACGGAGGGGATGGTGACGATAGCCTACCAGCTGCTCGGGCGGTCGGAGACGCGCCAGGTCCCCTTCGAGCGCGTCCGCAGCCACGAGCTGCGGCAGGGTCGCATCGAGAGCCAACTCGACCTGGGCACCATCACGCTCAACCAGGGCCTCGGTGGCATCGCACTCGCCAACGTCCCGAAGCCGTTCGACGTCTACGAGAGCATCCGGGAACAGACGGAACTGTAGTCCCTGGGCTGGGGCGGTTCGTCGCACAGAAAAATTTGCGGTCTCATAGACGCTGGTTTTATTATACGCCCAGAGTGAGTCGAAAATATGGACCGGCGTAGCTTGCTCGCCACGACAGCCGGGTTCCTGACAGCGTCATCGGCCGGGTGTCTCCGCCTCTCGAACCAGGAGACAGCGACAGTCACGCCGTCGGAAGCGGGGACTGACACCGAGACGGAATCCGACGGGGAAAAGTCGGGCCCCAGTCCGGGCTCACCGATGTTCCAGTACGACGCTGCGAACACGGGGACGAACACGGATGAAACCGGACCGCAATCCTCCGTCGAGGTAGAGTGGTCGTACGGGGAATCCACTAGCATGCTTTCGCCGCCGGCAGTCGTCGATGGGACCGTCTACGCCGCGGACGGCGCAGAGGTGTTCGCGGCGTCGGCCGACGACGGCAACAAGCAATGGAGCTTCGATACAGAGAGTACTGTATTTTCGTCACCGGCAGTGGTCGATGGCACCGTCTACTTCGGGAGTTACGATTTCAGCCTGTACGCGGTGTCGGCTGCGGATGGCACGGAGCAATGGTCGTCCGATATTTCCGTGAGTTCGTCGCCCGCAGTGGTCGATAACACCGTCTACGTCGTGAGTGGCGAGGGTAACGTGTACGCGGTATCTGCGGGGGCCGGCTCCGAGCAATGGTCGTACGAGACAGGGGTTGCGACTTCGTCGCCCGCAGTGGTCGATAACACCGTCTACGTCGGCTTTGCCGACGGCACCGTATCCGCGTTATCGGCGGCCGACGGTACCGAGCAATGGTCCTTCCAGACTGGAAATCCGGTGCATTCGTCGCCGGCGGTGGTGGATGGTACGGTCTACGTCGGAAGTAACGACCACCATGTGTACGCGATATCGGCGGCGGATGGCATCGGGCAATGGTCGTACAAGACCGGGGATGCCTGGCGGTCGGATGTGAGTGCGTCGCCGGCAGTGGCCGATGGCACTGTCTATATCGGGAGTGACACCGGCAGTGTGTACGCTTTGTCGGCCGAGGACGGTACCGAGCAATGGACCTTCGAAACTGGAGATTTGGTACAGTCGTCGCCAGTAGTGGTCGACGGGACCGTCTACGTCGGGAGCGACGACAACAATCTGTACGCGTTGTCGGCTGCTGACGGCTCCGAGCAATGGTCGTATGATACTGGGAGCCGAGTCGACACGTCGCCGGTAGTGGTCGATGACACCATCTTCTTCAGCGGCGGCGCCCTGTCGTAACAGTAGCCGGTCCACTGCTGTCCCGGAGTCAGTGGGGTAGCGACTGGTTGCAGTCCGCACACCGATCGAGTATCGGGCGGCGACCATGCCGAAGGTGATTGTGAACACGCTGATAGCTGCGGTTCGAGGGCGGCAGGTCAGGTATCTGTCGGGATTACTGAGGCGTCGGAAGCTCGTATCGTTGGTGAGCGGCCGTTCGAGATGAACCGTCACATCCGCGATCAGACGAAACTGTGAGAGCCTTTTCAGAGGAGTAAAATGACCGTCTGCGCCGCTCTATTTCGTTCCCAAATTTCTTATTACAATAGTGAATCTAGAAAATTTATGGACCGGAGGAGCCTTCTCGCCGCGACAGGCGGGCTACTGACTGCGTCATCGGCCGGGTGTCTCCGCCTCTCGGAGCAAGAAACCGGGGCAGCCACGCCGTCGGAAAACGGAACTGACACCGAAACGGAATCGGTCGAGGAACAGGAGACACCGACCGAGGAAGAGACCGACCCGGACGAAGAAATATCGGGCGATATTTCCGGGGCACCGATGTTCCGGTACGACGCTGCGAACACGGGGACGAGCCCGGACGAAACTGGCCCCAAAAACGCCGTCGAGGAACAGTGGTCCGCCAACTCTCTGGGCCAAGTGTATTCGTCACCGGCAGTGGTCGATAATACCGTCTATATCGGGAGCAGTGACGGCAGTGTCTACGCGTTTGCTGCGGCAGACGGCTCCGAGCAATGGTCATATGAGACTGGCGACCACGTAGTTTCGTCGCCGGCAGGGGTCGATGGCACCGTCTACGTCGGGAGTGAGGACAACACCGTGTACGCGCTGTCGGCCGACGATGGCGCCGAACAATGGTCGTACGGGGCTGCGGGAATCGTGAACTCATCGCCAGCAGTGGTCGATGGCACCGTCTACGTCGGAAGTCACGACGCGAATGTGTACGCGCTGTCGGCCGACGACGGCACCAAGCAATGGTCGTACGAAACTGGGGGTTCCGTGGCTTCGTCGCCGGCAGTGGTCGATGACACCGTCTACGTCGGGAGTAGCGACGGCAGTATGTACGCGCTCTCGACCGACGACGGCACCGAGCAATGGTCGTACGAGACTGGGGATGGTGTTGGGTCGGCGCCGGCAGTAGTTGACGGCACCGTTTACTTCGGGAGTTACAGGGCCCGCAGCGATAGCGGCGGTGGTGCTGTGTACGCGTTGTCGGCTGCGGATGGTACAGAGCTGTGGTCGTACCAGACGGAGGGATATGTAGGTTCGTCGCCGGCAGTGGTCGGTAACACCGTCTACGTCGGGAGTTACGACCGTTCTGTGTACGCCCTGGCGACCGACGACGGTACCATGCAATGGTCGTACGATACTAACGATGCCGTGGCTTCGTCGCCGGCAGTGGTCGATGGCACCGTCTATATCGGGAGTCAGGATGGCAACGTGTATGCGCTGTCGGCTGCGGATGGCACCGAACAGTGGTCGCACGGGGCTGGGGGCAACGTATTTTCGTCGCCAGCAGTAGTCGATGGCATCGTCTACGTCGGGACTTCCGACGGCACTGTGTTCGCGTTGTCGGAACAGTAGCCCGACCTGCTACGTCGCGAGTTCAGACGGAGTCCATTCTGACTGGCGTCGCCTGAAAGTCTGCGGGCGTTTGTGGTGTAGTGGGAACTCTTATTGCAACAGTATTGGAGTGTTAATTTATGGACCGGAGAGCGTTCCTCGCCACGACGACCGGGTTACTGACCGCGTCATCGGCCGGGTGTCTCCGCCTCTCGGAGCAAGAAACCGGGGCAGCCACGCCGTCGGAAAACGGAACTGACAACGGGACGGATTCGGGCGAGGAAACGACGACACCGACAGAAGTTGAGACGACCGAGGAAGAGCCGGAATCGGAGGAAGAAAAATCGAGCGACATTTCCGGGGCACCGATGTTCCAGTACGACGCTGCGAACACGGGGACGAGCCCGGATGAAAGTGGCCCGAAAAACGCCGTCGAGGAACAGTGGTCCGCCAACTCTCTGGGTCCGGTGAATTCGTCACCGGCAGTGGTCGACGGCACCGTCTACGTCGGGAGTAATGACAACAGTGTCTACGCGTTCTCCGCCGCAGACGGCTCCGAGCAGTGGTCATATGAGACTGGGGGTGAGGTGTACTCGTCGCCGGCGGTAGTCGATGGTACCGTCTACGTTGGGAGTGGCGACGGCGCTGTGTACGCGCTGTCGGCCGACGATGGCGCCAAACAGTGGTCGTACGAGACTGGGGCACAGGTGAACTCGCCCCCGACAGTGGTCGATGGCACCGTCTATATCGGGAGTCATGATTACAACGTGTACGCGTTGGCGGCCGAGGACGGCACCGAGAAATGGTCGTACGAGACTGGGGGTTCCGTGTCTTCGTCGCCGGCAGTGGTCGATGGCACCGTCTACGTCACTAGTGCCGATACCACTGTGTACGCGTTATCTGCCGCGGGCGGTATCGAGGAATGGTCGTATGACACTGGTGGTGATATCGGCGAGGGGTCATCGCCGACAGTGGTCGACGGCACCGTCTACGTCGGTCGTTCCGGGAACGGCAGCGATAGCGACGGTGGTCCTGTGTACGCGTTATCAGCTGCAGATGGCACAGAACAATGGTCCTTTGAGACTGGAGATTCAGTGGCATCGACGCCGGCAGTGGCTGATGGCACCGTCTACGTCGGGAGCAACGACAACACTGTGTACGCGCTGTCGGCTGCCGACGGGACCGAACAATGGGCATTCGAGACTGAGGACCTTGTGATTTCGTCGCCGGCAGTGGTTGATGGCATCGTCTACGTCGGGAGCCGGGACAATACTGTGTACGCGCTGTCGGCCGACGACGGGACCGAACAGTGGTCGTACGGGACTGGGGGGTTCGTATTCTCCTCGCCGGCAGTCGTCGACGGCATCGTCTACGTCGGGGATTTCGACGGCAATTTGTTCGCGTTGTCGGAACAGTAACCCGGCGTTACTTCGCGGGTACAGACGGAGCCCATCCTGACTGGCATCGCCTGGAAGTCTGCGGGCGTTTGTTGTGTAGACGGAACTCTTAATGCAACAGTTGTCAAATCCTAATTTATGAACCGGCGTAGCTTCCTCGCCACGACGGCCGGGTTCCTGACAGCGTCATCGGCCGGCTGTCTCCGGCTCTCGGAGCAGGAATCCGGGACAGCTACGCCGTCGGAAGAGGGGACTGTCACCGGGACGGAATCGGTCGAGGGAACGACGACACCGACCGAGGAAGAGTCGGATACAGACGAGGAGGGCCCAGGCGACATTTCAGGCGCACCGATGTTCAAGTACGACGCTGCGAACACGGGGACGAGCACGGGTGAAACTGGCCCGAAAAACGCCGTCGAGGAACAGTGGTCGTATGAGATCGGAGAAAGGTTGTATCGACCGCCTGCCGTGGTCGATGGTACCCTCTACTTCGGAACTGCCGACGCCAATGTGTACGCCTTCTCGGCGATGGACGGTAACGTGGAATGGTCACACGACCCTACGGATTATTCCGATTTGATAGTTTCGACGCCTGCAGTGGTCGATGGGACCGTCTACGTCGGAACCGACGCCGGTACCATGTACGCACTGTCGGCCAACGCCGGCACCGAGCGATGGAAATATCATGCTGGTGGCTTGTTGCGTTCGCCGCCGACAGTGGTCGATGGCACGGTCTACTTCGGGACGGTAGACGACGGTGTGTACGCGTTAGCGGCCGACGACGGTGCCGAACAGTGGACGTACGAAGTAGGTCTGTCCGTGTATTCGTCGCTGGCCGTAGTGAACGACACCGTCTACATCGGCAGCTATGCCGCGGTATCGGCCGAGGACGGTACCGAGGTATGGTCCGGCAACTCCGATGTCACGCAACCGCCGACACCGGCAGTGGTCGATGGCACCGTCTACGTCACGCGTACCTACGTGGTAGACGGTGATTTCGTCGGTAGAGTGTACGCGGTGTCGGCAGACGACGGCACCGAACGATGGTCACATCAAAAAGAGAAGGACATACCGAGGTCTCCAGCAGTAGCCGACGACACTGTCTACGTTGGCTGTAACGACCACCACGTGTATGCATTGTCGACGGCCGACGGCACCGAGCAATGGGCATACGACACCGGGGCAAAAGTGGACAGTACGCCAGCAGTGGTTGATGGCACCGTCTACGTGGGGAACGACGAAGGGACGCTGTACGCACTGTCGACCGACGACGGCACCGAGCAGTGGTCGTATCAAACGGGTTCGCCACTGTCCTCGCCAGTAGTGGTCGATGGCATGGTCTACGTCGGGACTGAAGACGGCACCGTGCACGCGCTGTCGGAACAGTAAGCCGACGTCCCGTCGAAGAGCCTGAACCGACTCGCCGGCAGTGAGAACCGGATTTCCCGCAGTACTCCACGTTCGCCCGCTCTTCCAGATCGACGTCTGGGACAGCATCCGGAAACAGGTTGAACTGTAAACCCCTCGGCAATGGCTGTTCGTCGCACCGAGAAATTTTCGCTCTCAAACGCGCTGTTTTTAATGTGATTACAGAGTGATTCGAAATTATGGACCGGCGAAGTTTGCTCGCCACGACGGCCGGGTTACTGACCGCATCATCGGCCGGGTGTCTCCGCCTCTCGAACCAGAAGAGGGCGACAGCCACGCCGTCAGAGGCTGGGACTGAGGGTGAGACGACACCGGACGGGGAAGAGACGGAGCAGGACGAGGAAATTTCGGGCGACATCTCGGGGGCACCGATGTTCCAGTACGACGCTGCGAACACGGGGACGAGCAAGGACGAAACTGGCCCGCAAACGCCCGTCGGTGAACTGTGGTCCTTCGAGACCGGGGGTTCGGTGGAAGCGCCGCCGGCAGTGGTCGACGGGACAGTTTACGTCGGAAGTCACGACGCGAATGTGTACGCGTTGAGAGCCGACGACGGCACTGTGCAATGGTCATCCGACGCATGGGAGGATGTGCGTTCGTCCCCGGCAGTGGTCGACGGGACCGTCTACGTCGGGGAAGCCACCGTGTTCGCGTTGTCGGCGGCCGACGGCTCCCAGCAATGGGAGTATAGCACGGAGGGTAACACGACGTCGTCGCCGGCAGTGGGTGACGGAACCGTGTACGTGGTAACTCACGCCGGGAACGTGTACGCGCTGTCGGCGGCAGACGGCACCGAACAATGGATATCTCAGACAGGAGCTTCTGTCACGTCATCGCCGGGAGTGGTTGACGGTACCGTCTACGTCGGTGGTGGGGACGTTTTCGCGTTGTCGGCGGCCGACGGCACCCAGCAATGGAAGCACAGCACGGGGGGGTACGTGAACTCGTCGCCGGCAGTCGTTGATGACACCGTTTACGTCGGGGACCAGTCCGACAATGCTGTGTACGCGTTGTCTGTGGCGGACGGTAGTGAGCGATGGACATCCCGGATTGGAGCTTCTGTGTCATCATCGCCAGCAGTGGTCGATGACACCGTCTACGTCGGGGGCACTGTCTACGTCGGGGACAACGAGGACACTGTGTACGCGTTGTCGGCGGCAGACGGCACCGAAAAATGGTCCTACCAGACTGAGAGTGGCGTGAATTCGTCGCCGACAGTGGTCGATGGTACCGTCTACGTCGGGGATGACCACGGTACTGTGTACGCGTTGTCTGCTACGGACGGTACCGAGATATGGTCACATCGAGCGGGTGGGCGCCTGGCCTCACCTGTGGTGGTAGATGGTGTCGTCTACGTCGGGAGTTACGGTGACACTGTGTACGCGCTGTCGGAACAGTAGCCCGGTCACGACGTATATCCACCGCTACCGTCCGTAGACTACGAGAACGGACGTCGAGTCACTCCACGTTCGCCCGCTCTTCTAGTTCGACGAGCTTCCGGTAGATGGGCGGGCTGAGGATGCCGATGACGCCGAAGATGATGGCGAAGACGCCAAGCGGGAATTGCAGTTCCGGCGCGACAAAGCAGGGGTTCTCCGCGACGACGGTGGCGTAGTGCTCCTCGCCCTCGTAGACGATGATGGAGCCGTTCCGAATGGTGTCACCGTTGGGGAAGTCACCGGTGACGCGGGCTTCCCCGATCGGGTCGGCCAGCGCCTCGTCGAAGGCCGTCTGTTCGGCCTCGGAAAGGTTCTCGTAGTAGAGCGTCGGGAGCGTTCGGGGTCGTGATTCGTTGAACCGCTCGGTGGTCTCTTCGGGGCCCTCGACTGCTACGGTTGGTGAGTCACAGGTGGTGATGTCCTCCTGGATGATGGCGTAGCCGCCGGGGACCGCGGCGCCGATGCCGACGGCTACGACCAGGACGCCCACGAACGGCGCGATGTACGTAAAGAGGATCGACTCGTCGCTCATCTCAGGCCCCCATGTCGGTCCGTCGGGACCGCAGGAACTGGAAGGTCACTGCCAGACCGAGCCCGTAGGCCCAGTGGGCGACGAAGACGAAGGTCAGGTAGCCGACGAAGGCCAGCCCCTGCTGGTCCGTGTAGAACGCGACCGAGAACCCGGTCGCGACCAGCGTCGCGAACACCAGCCCCGTCTCGAACATCCGACGCCCGGGCAGGAACTCCTGGAAGGAGAGGAACAGAAGGGGCCAGATGATGGTCCCGCCGGCGAGGAACAGCGCGGCGCCGATTATCGCACTCGTTCCCAGCCCGACCAGCTCGGATATCTCGGCGAAGGAAGCGGGGTCTAACACACCGATGACGATGGCGGTCCCGATGCCGCCCGTCATCAGGAAGGTTCCGATAAAGCCCGCGACAGCGGCCATCGAGGCGTTCCGGTAGACGTTCTGGGCGACGCTGCCGACGCCGCCGAGCAGCCCCATCGGCTCCAGTTCCGGTGCGTACGAGCGGCGGGTGGTCTCGGGCTGGGCCGGCTCCATGTCGTACTTCTCGACCATCCGCTCCTCGAACCACTGCCACTCGCGGGTGAACTGGTTCGTCGCCTTCAGGTTCCACGGGTCGGTGGACTGGACCACGTCGCCGCGCCAGTACGAGACAAGCATATTGTAGAGCCACATCACGGCCGAGAGGCCGATAACGTAGGAGCCGACGGTAGCCATCTGCTGTGCGAGCTGGTATTCGGGCGGGTAGATGGCCTGCCGGCGCGGCAGCCCCATCCCGCCGATGACCAGCAGAATCATGAACGTGACGAAGGCCCCGACGATGAGCAGCCCCGACTGGAACTTCGCCAGCCGTCGGTCGTACCATCGGCCCGTCAGAATCGGGTACCAGTAGTACGACGAGGCGATCATCAGCATCGGGATGATGCCGACGACGATGAGGTGGAAGTGGCCCACCACGTAGTACGTGCCGTGATACAGGATGTCGATGGGGATGACCGCGAGGAAGACGCCGGTGACGCCGCCGATGATGAAGGTCCCGATACCGCCCGCACAGAGGATAAACGGCGCCGAGAGTTTGATGTCCCCGTCCCACATCGTCGTGAGCCAGTTGAACACCTTGATGGCGCTCGGGACGGCGATAGCGATCGAGATGGCCATGAAGGAGGCCTTCAGTCGCGGGTCGACACCGGAGGTGAACATGTGGTGGGCCCAGACGCCAAAGGACATCACGGCAAGCCCCAGCGTCGAGTAGACGATGAACTGGTAGCCAAACAGTTTCCGGCCGACGAACTTCGGCAGGATGAGACTCATCAGCCCCGTCGCCGGCAGGAAGAGGATGTACACCTCGGGGTGGCCCCAGAACCAGAACAGGTGTTGCCAGAGCACCGGCCCGCCACCCTCCGTCGCGAAGAACGTCGTTCCGAGGTTCCGGTCGAGCAGGAGCATCACGAGCGCACTCCCCAGCAGCGGGAAGGCAAACAGCGCGATGGAGCTGGTGACCAGCATATTCCACGAGAAGATGTCGAGGTTGCCCCAGGTCACGCCGTCTGCCCGCTCGTAGATGACCGTCGCGATGAAGTTGATGGCGCCCACGGTCGTCGCGATACCACTCAGGTGCAAGCCGAGCAACAGAAGGTCAATCTGGGGGTTGGGCTGGACCACTGAGAGGGGCGCGTACAGCGTCCATCCGACGCTGACCTCACGGAGCGAGAGGAAGAACATTATCTGATCGTCGGGCAGGAAGATACTGAGGACCTGCCCGCCGATCTGGACGATGAGCCCGAAGCGGGCCATCAACAGCGCGGGCGGGAGCAGCCAGAAGCCGATGGCGTTGACCCGCGGGAACGCCATGTCGTCGGCCCCGATGAGCAGCGGGAGGAAGTAGTTCCCGATGCCGAAGAAGACGGGCAGGACGAAGAAGATGAGCATCGTCAGCCCGTGGGTGGTAAACAGGGCGTTGTACGTCTCGGGCGTCCAGATGTCCGCTGGCGGCGTCAGCAGTTCGGTGCGGAGCATCATCGCGTCCATCCCGCCCCAGAGGGCCGCGATAGTGCCGAAGGCGATGTAGAGGATGCCGATTTCGCGGTGGTTCGTCGTCGTCAGCCAGCGCAGCGCCTCGTCCTGGAGGCGGCCGAGTTCGAACTGGAGCTCCTCGCGAGTGAGGTAGCCACCGTCACTGGCCGGCCGGGCCTTGTACCGCGCCCGGAACCAGATAGTGAGGATACTCAGGGCGAGGACGGCGAGTGCCGACCCTTCGATGACGGCCCGGTTCATCATCGGTGAGTCGTCGTCAGAGCCGCAGTAGTTAGCGTTTCGGTCGGTGAAAGCATTACTCGATTCTCACGGAGCCACCGACATAAAACTACGCGACGACGGTCGGTATGTGGCGGGCTGACAGCCGGGCGCAACTGGCCAAGCTATTTGATACCCCCGCCGTAAGTTGTCTCCAATGCGTCTCAGTCGCGCCCTGTCCTGGCTCTGCGTTCTCACCCTCGGTGTGGTGGTGTTCAGCACGCCCGCGGCCGCCCAGTCGGTAAACCGGGCGGCCATCGACGAGCTCAACGAACAGCTACTCTACGTCGCGCTGCCGCTGACGCTGTTCGTGGAACTGATGCTCGTCTACGCCATCTATCGGTTCCACAACAACGACGACCCCAGACCGACCGTCGACGACCCGGCGCTGGAGGTCACCTGGACCGCAGCGACCGGCGCTATCCTCGTGTTCGTCGGCGTCTCTGGCTTTTTCGTGCTGGCGAACCCCTACATCTCGCCGGCCGCGGCCGGTGCCACCGACGGCGGGGACATGAGCGACGACATGGAAGTCGACGTGCTGACCTACCAGTGGGGGTACGAGTTTAGCTACCCCGATTCGAACGTGACCACGAGCGAGACGCTCTACCTGCCGAACAACACCGACGTCACGTTCCGGCTGCGGTCGAGTGACGTGATACACTCGTTTTACATACCGGATTTTGGCGTCAAACAGGACATATTCCCAGGTCAGGAGACGGTCGCACGGACCCAGGCCACTGAGACCGGTACTTACCGGCTCTACTGTGCGGAACTGTGTGGTTCGGGCCACGCGCGGATGCAGGCCGACGTCGTCGTCTTGAACCAGTCTGCGTACGATTCCTGGCTCGACGACCAGCGCGAGTCCGAGGCAGGGAACACGACGACCACACCCACCGCGGGGACGGCGACCGACAGCGGGAACGCCACCGCCGCCTCGGTCGCTCGACCGGCCTGAACCCGGTACTCTCTGTGTGGGGTCCTCTCCCACACAATTGATTTTACTGAGCCGGGCGGAGTATTTTAATATGCAGCAGGCGCGCCACCACGTGCCCCAGCTCACCGGGGCCCTGACAGCGGTCTCGTTCGCTATCGTGCTGGTCGTGATAGCGGGGGCCGTACCGTCGACGCTGTTCCCGCGCGCCCCGACGGCGGTTATGGCTGTGATACCCCACGCTATCGCCACCGTCAGCGCTGTCGCCATCGGGACGATTCTCGGGGGGCTCCGGGCCATACGGGCGGGCAATATCGACCGCCACCGGACGCTGATGGTGGTCAGCTTTCTGCTGTTCGGGCTCTTCCTGACCGTCGACTTCTACCGGCTGGCGGTCGTCGGTCCCACGGCCTTTGCGGGCCCAGCGGTCGTCGAGACCTATCTCTATCTCCCGCTGCTGGTCAGCCATGCGGTGGTCGCGTTGCTTACCTTCCCCGCAGTGTACTACGCGCTCCTCGTCGGCGTGACGACCCCCCGTGGGGCACTGCCAGCGACCGGCCACGCCAGGGCGGGCCGGGTGGCGGCGGCGTGCTGGCTCCTGACGTTTGGCTCCGGGCTCGTCATCTACGCGATGTTGCACCTCCTGTGGTAGGCGGAGTTCACAACCCACATTATCCGGTATCGCTAACCGACAGCTATGTTCGACGTACGCGAGCAGGTCCCCGCACTCACCGGCGTCTTGACGGTCGTCTCGCTGGCACTTGTCTTCGGTGCGGTCGGCGGGGCCATCCCGAGCGCACTGCTGCCCCGCGTCCCGGATTCGGTCCTCGGAGCCATTCCGACGGTCAATGCCGTCATCAGCGCCGCCGCCATCGGGACCATCGTCGCCGGTATCCGGGCGATTCGTCGCGGTGACGTCGAGCGCCACCGCCGACTGATGGTCGCCACCTTCGGCCTGTTCGTGGCGTTTCTCGTCCTGTACCTCTATCGTGTCACCTTGCTGGGCCCGACGGACTTTGCCGGGCCGGCCGTCGTCGAGACGTACGTCTACTTCCCGCTGCTGGCCATCCACATCCTGCTCGCTATCGTCGCCATCCCCGCAGTCTACTACACCCTCTTGCTGGCTGCGAGCTACCCTGTCTCGGAGCTCTCGCGGACAAACCACCCGCGTGCGGGAAAGGTGGCGGCGACGCTGTGGCTGATTTCGTTCTCACTGGGCATCGTCGTCTACCTCATGCTATATCTGATCTGGTGAGTGAGACGCGTCAGCGCTTCCACTTCCCGGATACGTCACCGTGGTACTCGCCACGCGCCTCGCGCTCCTGTGGCCAGAACGTGATGGCAGTCACCACGAGAAAGAAGACCGCGACAGTGACGAGGACGAGCTCACCGGCGAGGCCCGGAATCGAAGCGGTCTCGACCCACGACTGCTCGGGCGTGTACAGCGAGATTCGGAACGCCCACGCGACGCCCAGAAGGACGTACAGCGGGTAGTAGACCTTTCGGAGCCGTCGGGAGAGTGCCTCCCAGTAGGACACTTTAAATGTCGGCGTCCGGAGGTCGGCTGCGAGTTCCCGTCGCCACTCCGCCATGGGTGCCGCATCGGGGTCCAGTGAGTTCGCGAAGAGGTTCTCCTCCAGGACGCGGATACGGGCCCGACTCGCGTCGAAGGCCCGATAGCGCCGGACGTCGAAAAAGAGGAACAGCGTGACACCCAGTATTCCGATGAGCAGGAGATACGCGGCGACGTCGCCGCCCTGAAACGCCAGCGCGAGAACGGCAGTGACGAGGACGATGGCCCAATCGATGGTCAGGTCGAGCCGCGACAGGAGGCTCCCACTCGTCGATACTTCCCCCCGGTAGTAGTGTGGCATCACAGAGAGGAACTCCTCGGCGTCCGTGGCGGCCGTCTGGCCGACTTCTCGAGCCTCCTGGTCGGTCGCGTCGAACTCGGTGTCGTCGTCGGTCACGGTCGGCCCTCTCTGGCGGTTCGGTCGGTCTGTCGTACGTGCATACACGTTAAATGTATGACAGGACAGAAACCACTGTCGGATGCTGCGACCGCTGGTGGTTCGTGGCGGCGAAAATACGGGAGTGAAACCCCGATCTAGTCGTCCGCGGGCTTCGGTTGCCCGCTGATATCGGGGCGGACGACGTCGCGGTCGGTCTCCTCGCCCTCGATGTCGTAGGGGTACTCCCCTGTGACACAGCCCAGACAGAGGTCGGCCTTGCTGGCCTCCAGCGTCTCGGCGATGGCGTCGATAGAGAGATAGGACAGTGAGTCGGCACCTATCTCTTCGCAAATCTCGTCAACGGACTGGTCGCCCGCGATGAGCTCGTCCCGGGAAGCCATGTCGATACCCATGTAACAGGGGGCGATAATCGGCGGGGCGCCGATGCGGACGTTGACTTCCTCGGCGCCGGCGTCTTTGAGCAGCTGGACGAGCTGGTTCGAGGTAGTCCCACGGACGATGGAGTCGTCGATGATGGTGACTTTCTTCCCCTCGATGGTCGATTTGATGGGGTTGAGCTTCAGACGGACGGCGCGTTCGCGCTCGTCCTGGGTCGGCATGATGAACGTGCGGCCGACATAGCGGTTTTTCATCAGGCCCTCTGCGAACTCGATGTCCGACCCGTCGTCCTGGGCGGCCTCGGCGTAGCCCGAGGCGAAGGCGCGCCCGGAGTCGGGCACCGGGAGGACGACGTCGGACTCGACGCCCGATTCCTCCCAGAGCTTGCGGCCCAGTTCGCGTCGCACCTCGTAGACCAGACTCCCGTCGATGGTGGAGTCCGGTCGCGCGAAGTAGACGTGTTCGAAGAAACAGTGGGCCGTGTTCTCCTGCTCGATGAGCTGGTAGGTGTCGTAGCCGGTGCCGTCGTCGTGGAGGACGACGAGTTCACCGGGGCGAACGTCCCGAATCAGCTCCCCGTCGAGCGTGTCGATAGCGGCCGATTCGGAGGTGAGCACGTAGCCGTCCTCGAGTTCGCCGATGACCAGCGGGCGGTTGCCCTGCGGGTCGCGGACGCCCATCACGGTCTCGTCGTGCATGATGGTCAGCGAGTACGAGCCGTGGATGCGCTCCATCGTCCGCTTGACCGCGCGGACGAGGTCCTCCTCCAGCAGGTTGCGGGCGAGGTCGTGGGCGATGACCTCGGTGTCACCGTCGCTCGTGAAGGCGTGGCCGAGGTCGGCCAGCTCGTCGCCGATTTCCTCGGCGTTGACGAGGTTCCCGTTGTGCGAGAGGCCCAGCGAGCCGGATTTGAACGAGACGGAGAAGGGCTGGGCACAGCAGGCGTTGACGCTGCCCGCCGTGGGGTAGCGGACGTGGCCGATGCCGTTCGAGCCGTTCAGCGACTCGAGGTCGCCTGGTTCGAAGGCGTCGCCGACCAGTCCCATCTCGACGTGGCTGTGCTGCTGGAAGCCGTCGTGGGTGACGATACCGGCGGACTCCTGGCCGCGGTGCTGGAGGGCGTACAGAGAGTAGTAGAGGGGCCGGGCGGCGTCTCGGTCTTCGAGTGCAATACCAACAACGCCGCACTTCTCGTGCATGGTGATGAGTTATTCGCCGGCTTTCGACTGCCACTCGTAGTCACGTCGTTTCGCCGATTTACCGAAGCCACACGACGAACAGACTTTCTTTTTTGTGTGATACGATTTGTTGCCACACCGTCGACATTTCGTATGTGTCGTGGTGTTCTTCTTGCCCTGGCTCGGGGTTCCTGCACCAGTCATGGGTTGATGGACACGACGTTATCGCCGCGTATAATCGTTGTGTCTTCGTCTTCAATTACGAGATTCATGTGCTGGTCGTAGCCAGTCAGCGTGCCCTCGAATATCTCGCCGCCCTTTAGCTGTACAGTGACGGCCTCGCCGAGCGACGCTTCGAGCACGTCCAGCGGTCGTCCACTCATGTTCGGTTGGCATCGTGACTGGCGCTTAAACGTACCGCTTGTCGGGCGGGAATTGGTCAAACACCGAACATCCGACTGTTAGGCGGGGTCGCTGTCGACACCGTCGTCGGCGTCGTCGTGTTCGGCGCTCCCCTCGGATTCCGCGCGTTTCTCCAGGTCCCGTGCTGTCGGCGCCGGTATGGCTTCGACGCCGTCGCCGTCGATTAACACTGGGAGGACCAGCCGTGCGAAGTGGTAGATGACCACGAGCAAGAGCGGGCCCAGGAAGAGCCCGTACCAGCCAAACAGCAGCGGTCCGATGATGTACGCGATCATGACCAGTCCCACGTGGAGGTTCCGTCCCGAGACGTACGGTCGGAGGACGAGGTCCGGGATGAAGTCCACGAAGACGACGGTCGCGGCGACGAAGACCGTCGGGAACCACAGCGGATTCCCCATCAGGACGGCCCGCGCGAACAGGCCGATGGCGAGGGGCACGTAGACGAGTTTCATCCCGACAACGGGGATCAGACTCGCGGCGCCCGCCAGCACGGCTATCAACGCGGGATAGGGAATCGGTTCGGCGGGCGCGAAGACGTTCAAAACCGTGTAGACGAACGCGGCCACGACGGCGATGGCGATGGCGTTGAGGATGTTGCCGAAGAAGACGCTGCTGAGGTCCTCGTCTACCTCCCGCAGATAGACCGTCAGGAACTCCTGCTGGTCGTCGAACGTCTCCCTGACCCATCGGCCGAGACGGTCGTCGTCACGGAGCAAGTAGAAGGCGACGGCGAGCGCGATGAAAACGTTGATGAGCGCGGTACCGACGATGGGGATATACCCCAGCGCCCCCTCGGCGACCAGCTGACCGGCGTTGAGAAGGTCCGGGTTCTGCAGCAACGTGGCCGGGTCTTGGACCACCTCCGAGACGTTCACGTACGGTTCTACCTGGTCGGTCAGTGGCCCCAGGTCCACGGTCCGCTGGAGCCGTGCCAGTTCCTGGGTCGCGATGGCGAGGGTGTAGGCCATCAGCAGGACGACTGGGACCGCGAGTACGAGGAGCGCTGTCGCCGCCGCGATGGACGGCCTGAACTGCGGCCTGAACCGGCGGTAGGCCGGCCGGGCCACGTAGTACAGGAAGAGGCCGAGCACGAACGTTCCGATGTAAGTGAGCACGACCCACCCGGTGATGGCTCCGAGGGCGAGCGCGACCATCCACCACGCGAGGCGGCTCCTGGAGTCTGGCCACTCCATGCTACGAAACAGGGCCCCGTCCCAGCAGAATCCGTCGCACAATCCGCCGACAGCGAGCGGCGAGCATGCATGACCCGTCGGGCCCCACGCCGTTGGTTATAACTCCGCTACCGGTGGTAAGGTCGACTTACACGTCGACTTCGAATGGGGCGTGCTCGTCGGCGCGGACGGCAAACCCCGCAAGCAGGTCCGCCATGGCGTCCAGATCTGCCTCGTCGATGACCTCGACGGGCGTGTGCATGTACCGATTCGGGAGCCCGACGTTGACCGACGGGATGCCGCCTCGGGAGGTGTAGAAGGCGTCGGCGTCGGTGCCGGTCCGGATGCCGGTCGCCTGCAGCTGCACGTCGATGTCGGCCTCCTCGCCGGTCGCCCGCAGCGCCTCGACGACGACAGGATGGTTGGTGCTGCCCCGTGAGACGACCGGGCCCTCCCCGAGTTCGACGCCGGTCGAGCGTTTGCCCGGCGAGTCCGGCGAGTCCGTCGCGTGGGTCACGTCCGCGGCGATAGCGACGTCGGGGTCCAGGTCGAAGCCGACCATCTTCGCCCCCTGGAGCCCGACCTCCTCCTGGACCGTCGAGACGGCGTGGACGGTCGCCTCGACGTCCTGCTCGGCCGCGCGTCGCAGCCCCTCGGCGGCCGCCCAGATGCCGATGCGGTTGTCCATCCCGCGGGCCGAGAGCCGCCCGTTCTCGAGTTCAGTAATCGTCTGCTGGAACGTGATGGGGTCGCCGCGGTCGACCAGCTCGGCGAGCTCGTCGCCGTCGGTCGCACCCACGTCGACGTGCTGTTCGGCGACGTCTGGAACGCCATCGTCGTCGGCCTCACGCAGGTGGATAGCCGTCTGGCCGACCACGCCGTCAACGGGGCCGTCGGCGGTGTGAATCGTGACGTGTTGGCCTCGCGAGACGGTCTTGTCCGAGCCACCGATGCGGCCCATGCGCACGTGGCCGTCGTCGGTCAGGTCGCGGACGATGAAGCCGATCTCGTCCCCGTGGCCAGCCAGTGCGACCTCGGTGTCGCCCCCCGAGAGCGTCGCGACGGCGTTGCCGTAGTCGTCCGTTCGAACCTCGTCGGCGAACTCGCTCACGTAGTCGACCCACACCCGCTGGCTGTTTGCCTCGTAGCCCGACGGGCCGGGCGTCGAGAGCAGGTCTTCCAGTAGCTGCCGTCGTCGTTCGTCCATACCCCGCTTTGGCCACCCCCGGTCATGAATATCCGGGTATCGTAACAATTGAAACGGTTCACACACCGACCGCACGACTGCAGTGCGGTCGGGTGTGTTTTGATTTTTCAATGGCTACGATAGCACAACCACTAAGAGTCAAGCGCCCGATGTGTCAGTATGGTTGACATTACGATATTCGAACTGCACCTCGACGGCTCGGAGTTCACGGCCAACGCCCCCGGTGTCGGGGGCAGCGACGACGCAGAAGCAGACGAGAGTGACTCCGGCGGCGCCCCGCTGGGCCTGTTCGCGGTCCTGGCACTGGTCGGGCTCGTGGTCGCGGCCGTGGCCGCGAAGAAGCTGGGCGGCGACGACGAGGGGACCGGTATCGAGGTCGGCGGCGACGACGAGACGACCGGTATCGAGGCGGAAGCGTAAGCGCCAGGAGAAGGCATATCACGCCCCGAACCGTTTACCGTGTATGGGATTATATCACAGTGTCCGCGCCGTCGCCGGAGCGACGGGTGACGGACCGATAGACTGGAATGCGGTCGCCGAGGCCGCCAAGGAGTCGACGGAGCCCGGCGACCTCACGCTCTCGGACGCCGAGACAGAGGGGTTCACCACGGACGTCCGCGACGCGCGCGACCGGGTCCGTGAGGTCGGCGAACTCGACTTCGACCTGCCGGCGACCGTCGAGATTCAGAACCGCCACCACTGGATCGACGCCAACGTCGCGACCTTCGAGCGCGTGATGGCGCCCATCGAACAGCAGGCCGAGTACATCCCGGGCGTCGCCCGGGTCGTCAACACCGGCTCGATGGCCTTTGCGCTCTCGTTCCTCGGGAACAACGTCCTTGGCCAGTACGACCCGCTCTTGCTCGCGGACAACGACGACCACGCGCTGTACTTCGTCCGGCCGAACATCCAGCGCGTCGCCGGTCAGCTCGGCGTCGAGGGCGACCGCTTTCGCCGCTGGATCGCGTTCCACGAGGTGACCCACGCCGCCGAGTTCGGTGCCGCGCCGTGGCTCTCGGAGCACATGGAGGAGACGATGGAGGAGACAATCGAGAAACTCTCCAGCGGTGAGCTGGACCGGGACTCGCTGGGCGAACTCGACACCACGATGACCGCCGTCGAGGGGTACGCCGAGCTGCTCATGGACCGCGCCTTCGACGACGAGTACGACGACCTCCGCCGGAAGGTCGACGAGCGGCGGAAAGGCCGTGGTCCGGTCGCCCAGCTCGTCCGACGGTTCCTCGGTCTCGGTATGAAACGCCAGCAGTACGAACGCGGCAAGGCCTTCTTCGACGAGGTCGCCGATATGCGGGGCGTCGCCGCCGCGGGTCGGGTCTGGGACTCGCCGGAGACGTTGCCGACCGACGACGAGATAGAGACGCCCCGTATGTGGGTCGAGCGCGTGCTGGACTGACGGCTCTCGTTATCGCTGGCCGTTCCGGTCGGTCGCTCGCTCTTCTCGCTGTGCCGACTGTTCCTCACGGCGCTCTTGTAACTTCTTGCCGGGTTTCGGACCGCGTTCCCGGTCGTCCTCGTATGGCGTCTCAGCGATGCTGTCGGGGAAGGTAAACTCCGCGAGGGCGCCGCCGACGAGCGTCGCGGCGACGCCGACACCCAGCGCGACCAGCGGGCCACTGGACCCCCAGAGTGCCACCAGCGTCATCGAGACGCCGACGAGCAGCGCGAAGCCGACCTTCAGCCGGACGAGGAACTTCTCGCGGTCCGCCTTCGTTATCGATGGGCCGACCATCAGCGGGCACCCATCAGTAGAATCCCCGCTCGACGTCTTCATCGATGACGTCCTCGAACTCCGCCTCCAGCAGCTGTTGGGCCTCCTCGAAGGTGTCGGTCAGCTCGTCCATCCGGTCGGGGCGGTCGTACTGGTCGTACTCCATGGGGCCGTAGGCGGGCGAGTCCATGGCGTCGAGCATATCCTCGATAAGCGCTCGCGGCGTCGTCGGCGCGTCGGCGTGGGTTTCCAGCACCGTCTCGAGGTTCTTGGCCTTCTCCTTCGCGTCGTCCTCGTCTTCCGGCCCCCGTTGCACCCCGAAGACGCCGGTGCCCTCGTCTGGAAACAGCGGGTCGATGTCGTCGTCTATCTTCCGGGCGACCTGGGACCCGACGCCCTGGACCGACATCGGGTTCTTCGCGTAGGTCTTCAGCTGGTACACCCCCGCGGAGGGGTGGCCGATGTACATGTCCTCGCCGATACCCCCCGCGCGGTCGCCCCCGACGGCACGCCACCCGCCGGGGTCAGCGTTGCTGTCCATCACGTCTTCGATGATGTCCTGCCAGTCGCGGACGCGCATACGCCGGCCTTGGGTCCCGGCCAGAATGAAGCCATCGGTCAGCAGATGCCGGGGATTGATTACGGTGCCGTTGCCAGTGATATGTAACACCGACTACCGAATCAGAGGGGTCTACGCGTGGGAACTACAGGCGGCGACGGCGGTGACAGCGGCGTCGACAGCCGCCAGCTTCTCCTGGTCGGCATCTGTATATTCGGGTTGATAGCGGCCGCGTTTCTCGCACCCGTCGTCGACGCGGGCGGTCTCGGCGGTGGCGGCCCCGGCGAGGGCGATGGTGAGGGCGAGGGCGAGGGTGAGGGTGAAGGTGAGGGTGAGGGCGATGCCGATGAGCGGGGCGAGATCGGCACAGTAGCGCCCAGAACCGTCGACGGCGAGCGCTCGCGGCGTACTGATGGCGAGCGCCGCCGTGGCGCCGAGGAGAACGACACTCGCTGGGTCACCGACGACGACGGCACCCGGTGGCGTATCGAAGAGAACGGCACGCGGTGGGTCAGCGACGACGAAGGCCCCCGCAGGGTCGTCGAGAACAACGGGACGCGGTGGGTCTCCGAGGAGAACGGCACCCGTCGGGTCGCAGAGCGCAACGGCACGCAGTGGGTCGTCGAGGAGAACGGGACGCGGTGGGTCAGAGACCGAAACGGGACCCAGTGGGTCGCCGAGAAAAACGGGACGCGGTACGTCGTCGAGGAGAACGGGACGCGATACATCGTCGAGGAGAACGGGACTCGCTGGGTCAGCGACCGGAACGGGACCAGATGGGTCGCCGAAGAGAACGGAACGCGGTACGTCGAGGAGGCGAACGGAACGCGATACGTCGAGGAGGCGAACGGAACGCGATACGTCGAGGAGGCGAACGGAACGCGGTACGTCGTCGACGAGAACGGGACTCGCCGTCCGGGCGATGCCAACGACACCCGGTGGCCGACCGACGCTAACGACACCCAGTGGCCGACCGACGCCAACGACACGCAACGGCCCGTCGACCGAACACCCCCGCCCGAGCCCCCACAGACGGGGTGTGTAGCAATCGTGAGTGGGACACCGAAGCCGGGGACCCAGACCACAGTGCGCGTGACGGTCGACACCCAGCCGTCGGCCGGCGTTCGGGTCTGGTTCAACAATCGGTTCGTCGGTCGCACAGACGACAGTGGCGCAGTGACCGGGACCGTTCCGTTCGTGACAGAACTGGACGTTACGGTGGAGTCTCCGACCGACGAGCCGTGTCGGTTCCCGCGCCGGGGGAACGGATCGGGGGCCGAGTCGGCTATCGGTAGTGGGGCGGCCGCCGCGGTCGGTCTGGGGGGCGCCGGGGCCGACCCAGCAATCGGTGTCACCGGTAACGACGCCGCGGTCCGAACCGACCAGACCAGCCAGTCCAACGCCCGAGGAGGCGTCAACAACTCCAGCCAGTACGACCTTCCGAGCAACGTCACCATTCGCGTCAACGGCGACCCGGTCGCGGGGTCGACAGTCACTCTCACCGCCACGGTCGCGGGGGTGGCGATGCCGAACGCGAGCGTGGCGGTCGACGGCACCCAGGTCGGGCGGACAGACGAGAACGGCCGGTACGAGTTGACAGTGCCGGACAGGGACCGAATCGAGGTGACAGTCAGTCGCGGCGAGATACGCGGCAACACGACCATCACCATCCCGCGGCTCTCGGTTCGCTTCGTGCCGCGACCGGTCGTCCCCGGGCAGCGAGCGACCGTCGTGGTGACACGTGGTGGCGACCCCGTCGAGAACGCCTCGGTGACCCTCGACGGACAGCGCCTGGGGACCACCGGGCCGAACGGGACGGCCTCGTTCGGGCTGCCGCTGTCGGTCAGTGGGGCGGTAACGGCCACCGTCGGCCCGCAGTCTGCTACTGCCCCGCTGTGGCTGGCCTACTGGCTCACCGCCAGTCTGACACTGTTGCTGGCATTTCTCACAGCAGTTACGACGGCGGTTACCGCCCGATGGCGCGGTTGGGGAGCCGCCCAACGGCTCGCGTACGTGTGGGCCGGCGTCTGGACGCTGTTTGTCGGCTACGTCCTCGGCAGGCGTCTCGGGCTGGCTGTCGGGGCGGTTGCAATCTTGCTCGTCGCGCTCTATCGCTATCGACGGGCCCTCTCCTCGGGCGGTGCGACGACTGTCGGGTTAGTCGGCGCGTTCCTCCAGTGGTGCAGTCGCGCCGTATTGTGGGTCGTCGAAGCCCTCGAATCGCTGGTGGACTGGGCCCGGGCGGGCGCCCAGCGACTCGCGGCGTGGCTGCGAACGTTGCCGACCTCGCTCTCGGGGCTCGCGGCGCGGCTGGCCGCCTGGCTCCGTTCGGTCCCCGCCAGCATCGGGGCCTGGCTGCGCTCGCTCCCGCTGGGTGGCGTCGCCGCAGTGGTCGGAGCCGTGGCTCTCGTCGCCGCCGCCACCTACGCCTTCGGTGGGCCCGGCTTCCTGGCCGCCGTTGCAGTGGTCCTCCTGGCCGGCCTGGGCTGGTGGCTCAGCCGCCGGGAGTCGGCGTCCCCGGCGGTCGACGATGCCGACGAATCGGTTACGGCCGGCTCCGACCGGTCGACCGACGACGTGGCGGTGGCGCCGCTGCGGGCCCTGTGGCGACGGCTCGCGAGCTGGGTCCTGCCGGGGACCTGGCAGACGAAGACGCCCGCCGAGGTGTCGCGGGCGGCGGTCGAGCGCGGACTGCCCCGTGGACCGGTCGAGACGCTGACCGAGGCGTTTCGCGACGTCGAGTACGGGGGCCGGCCCGAGGAGGAGCGACAGTCCAAGGCCCGGACAGCCCTCGACGAAATTGAGCGCGCCCACGATGCAGACGAGGAGGAGCGAGAATGAGACGGCTCACAATCGTGCTGGTCGGCCTCGGGACGTTGCTGGTCCTGCTGGGCGCTGGCTTTGGCCTGCTGTCCAGCGACCCCGCCACCAGGATACCGAGCTGGATCGCCGTGGTCGGTGGGTTGCTGGTATTCGGCCTGGCGCTCTGGAAGCTCGTGCGCTCGCCGGGCGGCGGGGAGTTCGCCGACGCTCCCTGGAGCGAGGGCGGCGCCATCGTAGCGGAGCCGCCGGAATCGACGCGGAAGACGGACCCCATCTCGGGGACCGCGCTGTCTGACGTCATCGAGACGGCCGCGAGCGACGCCCGCCAGGACACCGTACAGGCGGGGCTGGCGACGGTCAGAACACCGCTTCGGGAGACCCTCGTCGCGGCACTGCGCCGGGGCGGCTGGGAACGGGACCGTATCGAGGCGGCGCTCGCCGACGGGTCCTGGACCGACGACCCCGTCGCCGCGGCCGTCCTCGACGAGTCAGTCGTCCCTCCGGAACGGTCGCTCCGACGGCGGGTCTGGGCGTGGCTCTTCCCCGGGAACGCGGTCCGTCACCGGACGGCCCGCGCCGTCGGGGCCGTCGCCCGGGCGGCCGACGGGTCGCTGCCGCCGGTCGTCGGCCAGCAGGCCCCCCGGCCGATGCCCGTGGTCGAACCGACGCTCGACGACCTCAAGCGGGCCACCGACGGGAGCCTGCGGCGGGCCGTCGAAGGGGGCGCGTCGGTGGGTTCCCCCGAATACGAGAAAGACGGCCCCGACGGGGACTCGGCGGCCCCGGACGACACCGACGCGACACCGGAGCGCGAGAGGGACGGGTCGACCGCGGACAGTGACACACGGAGAACCGGCGAGGAGGGCGAGGACAACGCTGTCGCGTGGCCGGGCGAGCGCTCGGGAGGTGACGACTGATGGCCCGGCGGGTCCGCTGGCGCGGCGCGGTGGTCGCGACCGTCCTGCTGGGCTTTGTCGGCGGTATCGAGGGGAACGGGACCCTGCTGCTGGCTGCGACGATTCCGCTGGCCTACGTGGCCTACGGCTCGGTGTCGACGGCCTCGGTGCCGGAGACCCTCACCGTCACCCGGCAGCTCGACCCGCGCGTCGCACCGCCGGGCCACCCGGTGACCGTCACCCTCGCCGTGACCAACGACGGTGAGCGGACGGTCTCGGACCTGCGCGTGGTCGACCCCGTTCCCGAGGACCTCGCAGTGATGAAAGGAACGCCGAGAGGCGGGCAGACGCTCGAACCCGGTGAGACGCTGACGCTCTCCTATCTGGTCGTGGCTCGCCGCGGCGAGTTCGACTTCCCGCCGGCCCGTCTGCGGGTCCGGGGCTCCGGCGCGGGGGCCGTGGCGACGGCCGACCGAACGCCAGCGGGTGACACGCGACTGGTCTGCCGGCTGGACGCCGACGCGCCGCCGCTGTCAGACGTCGGCGACAAACGTGTAGGACGGCTCACGACGGACTCGCCCGGCGACGGGCTCACCTTCCACTCGACCCGGGAGTACCGCCACGGCGACCCAGCCGGCCGCATCGACTGGCGTGGCTACGCCAAGCAGGGAGAACTCTCGACCATCAACTACGACCGGCAGGTCTCGGCGACGGTCGTGTTCGTGCTGGACGCCAGGAAGGCCGCGCGGGTGGCCGCCGGGCCGGGCCGCCCGACGGCTGTCGAACTGGGCGCGTACGCCGCGACGCGGGGCCTCAACACACTGCTGGGCGCCGGCCACGACGTCGCCGTCGCCGTCGTCGGCGTCGACGGTGACGGGCCGGGCGGGCTGGTGTGGCTGCCGCCGGGCAGCGGGAGCGAACAGCGCTCGCGGGCCATCGCGGTGCTTGGCGAGGCCATCGACGCGGCCCCGGCGAGCGGGCGAGACCCGACCCGGCAGGCCCGCAAACTCGGCGGCCTGGTCGGGCGGGCGGCCCAGTTCGTGCTGGTCTCGCCGCTGCTCGACGACGCGCCGGTCGCGATGGTCGAGCAGTGGTCCGGGTCCGGCCAGTCACGAACAGTGCTCTCGCCCGATATCGTGGCGTCGAACACGGTCAGTGGCCAGTACGAACAGGTCCAGCGCCGGACCCGGCTGGCCCGCTGTCAGGCCGGCGGGGCCCGGACCATCGACTGGCGGCGCGGGACGCCGCTGCCGACCATCCTCGAAGCGACCTTCGCCGTCGAGGCCCACCGGGCCGGCGACAGCGTCCGCGCGGGAGGTGGGGGCTGAATGGCCATCGGAGGGACGCGCCTGGACAATCCGTCCGCCGTCGGTGACGAGGGCCGACCGCGAGGGGCCAGCCTGACTGTCATCGCCGTCGTCGTCGTCGCGGTGCTCGCCGCCGCCGGCTACCTCGTCGGCAAGCCGCTCATGTTCACCTCGTTCGCGCTGTTCGTCGGGTTCATGTCGGCCGGGATGGCGCTGCTGTCCCGGGACCGCCTGCAGTCCACAGTGCTTGGCCACCTCCTCTTTCTCCCGTCGGCCGTGGTCCTCTCCGCGCTGGTCGGCGCCAGCGGCCTGCTGGGCCTGGCGACTCCGGGGGTCGCCGCGCTCGCGGTCGGGGCCCTGGCCGCGATGTTCGGCGTGGCCGCCGGCTGGAACGACGCCTTCGACCGGTCGACGGTCAGGACGACGCTCGTCGAAAGCGGGCTCTCGTACCTGCTGTTCGTCGTGTGGCTTGTCGTCCTGGGTGTCTTCGTCGGCCTCGGCCTTCTCGGCCGAGGGGTAGTGCTGTCGCTCACGCGAGGGGCCGGTTCGGTCGTTTCCTTTTTCGGCCTGTTCGGACTGCTCGCCATCGCAGCCTTCTGCCTCTACGTCGCGGTCCGGGCGTTCCCAGCCATCGAACTGACGCCGGTCCACCGCCGGGACGCCGCGAGAGCGCGCTATAGACGGCTCAAATCCACATTGCTCCGGCTGACGGCGGTCGCTGGTATTGCCGTCGTCGTCGGCTTCCTGGGCCTGGTGACCGGGACGATACAGCCACTCCTGTCGGTGCCGTTCGTCGGCGGGCCGATAGTCGTGCTGACCCGGCTGACCGCGATTCCGCTGGCCTCGGTCGCCACGCTGGCCCTGATTATGGCGGTACTTGCCTGGGTGACCCGCCGGGCGACCGCGGGCTTCGAGAACCTCTCGACCCGGACGGTCGGAGCGGCCGTCGCAGCGGTCTGTTACTCCGTCGCCTTGCTGGCTTCTATCCCTACCTTCCTCCGGCTGGGCTACATTGGCGTCGCGTTCTTCTACCTCGTCCCGGTGCTCCCGCTGCTCGTTTACCTTGGCCTCGTGGGTGTCGTGATTGGCTTCGCCACCGGGATGCTCCCCGGCCGAGCCGCCTCGCCGGCAGTCGTCGCGGCCGGGCTGGTCGCGATGGGACTGGGCGGCGCCATGTACGGGTTCCCGTCACTGTTCGTCTTCGCTGCAGTGACGGGCGCGCTCGTCACCTGGGACGTGGGGACGTTCGGACTGAGCGTCACCGCCGAACTGGGGCACATCCCGGAGACGCGTCGACTGGAGCTGTACCACGGCGTCGTCGCGGTCGGCATCGGGCTGGTCGCCGTCGCCGGGCTGACCGTGATAGACCTCGCGCGTCGGTCGGTCGGGTCGGGGATCGGGTCGCCCACCACGATGGGGCTGGCGGTCCTCGGCGTCGTGCTGGTGGCCGTCGGGCTGCGGGGGTAATCGCGTTCTATCCGCGCCACTGGAGCAGAAAAAACCCGGCAGGGCCGGATAGCGACTCGCTCGCGGATGACACACTTTCATGAGAGCGGCGGCCGATTCACCGGTATGAACGAATCGAGCCTGACGCCCGAGGCGGCCGCCGGGCGCTGTCGGGACATCGTCGACAGGGTGGAGGAGGCCGTGGTCGTCGAGCGGCGCGTCCTGTACGAGACACTGGCGGGCATCATCGCTCGCGGTCACGTCCTCGTCGAGGACGTCCCGGGGACCGGCAAGACCGTCCTGGCCCGCGTCCTCGCGGAGTCACTCGGCCTCACGTTCACGCGCATCCAGTTCACGCCGGACCTCCTACCGGCTGACGTCACCGGCTCGAACATCTACAACGAGCACGAGGGGAACTTCGAGTTCGCAGAGGGCCCCGTCTTCACGAACGTCGCGCTGGCCGACGAAATCAACCGCGCGCCGCCGAAGACCCAGGCCGCCCTGCTTGAGTCGATGGAGGAGCGCCAGGTCAGTATCGACGGGACGACCCACGACCTCCCCGAGCCGTTCGTCGTCATCGCGACGCAGAACCCGGTCGAGCAGGAGGGGACCTTCCGCCTGCCCGAAGCCCAGCGGGACCGCTTCAGCGTCAAGACCTCGATGGGGTATCCCGACGTCGACGGGGAGATGGGGCTGCTGGAGATGCGGGCCAATCGACGGACTCTCGCGCCCAGTGTCGACCCGGTCGTGACCCCCGAGACGGTGCTCGAACTGCAGGAGCTGGCGGAGGACATCCGGGTCGACGAGAAGGTGCGCCGCTACATCGTCGACCTCGCCCGGGCGACACGGGCGGACGACCGCACGGAGATCGGCGTCTCTCCCCGCGGGGTCCAGCGTGTGTTCGAGGCGGTGCGGGCAAGCGCCGTCATCGACGGTCGCGAGTACGCCACGCCGGAAGACGTAAAGCGGATGGCCCGGGCGACGATGAGCCATCGGCTCATCCTGACGACCGAAGCCACCGTCGAGAACGTCGACCCCGACGACATCGTCCAGTCGGTGCTCGACAGCGTGGACGTGCCCGCCGTCTCGCCGGACGCACCGTCCGTCTCGGCCAACGGGGAGGCGAGTGTCGAGGGCGGGGCCGAACAGCTCGCCCCCAATGGGGTGAGCGACGACGGTGACGGGAGCCGTCCGAAGACGGCCGTCGAGCAGGCCGACAGCCAACCGGCGCCAGGAAACCAGCGGGACGACGGACAGGACGAGCAGGCCCAACCGGTCACCGACACCCCAGCCGACCAGCCCGACGACACCCCTGCCGACCAGCCCGACGACACCCCTGCCGACCAGCCCGACGACACCCCTGCCGACCAGCCCGACGACACCCCTGCCGACCAGCCCGACGACACCCCTGCCGACCAGCCCGACGACACCACCGACGCCGAGCTAAACGACCTGTTCACGGACGACGAGTAGTCGTCCGGCCCAACGGTTTTGCCTCGCCGACCTGGAAGGCAACCATGGAAAGCGAGACCAACGTTCTCGGTGAGGAGCTTATCGCCTGCTCGATGGACCCAACGACGGGGTTCATGCGGGACGGCTACTGTTACCCGCTGCAGCGCGACCCCGGTCGCCACGAGATCTGTGCCGTGATGACCGAGGAGTTCCTGCAGTACAGCAAAGCGCAGGGCAACGACCTCGTGACACCCCGCCCGGAACTGGAGTTTCCCGGCCTCGAACCGGGCGACCGCTGGTGTCTCTGTGTCCCCCGCTGGATAGAGGCCCACGAGGCCGATACCGCACCGCCGGTCGTCCTCGAGGCCACGAGCGAGGACGTCCTCGAAGACGTCTCCCTGGAGACGCTGCGGGAGTACGCACACGGCGATGGGGAGTGACGAGGACGAGACCCCGGCGAATCCGCCAGTGCAGTTCTACGGCATCTCTCTACGGACGCTGATACTCGCGGCAATCGCCCTCTATCTGGGGTCGCTGGCCCGCTTCGCACTGGTGACTCTCGTTCCGGGCCCGTTCGAAGTGTGTCACGGGAGACCGCCCGGACACTGCCACTTGACGTGGTTTGGCAGCGTCTCTCACCAGCACTGACCGACGCGGTCAGCCGGTGACCGACAGCGTTTTTCCGACCCCGCTCGTGGCTATGGCCGTGCAATTGCGCGGTGTCGTCGTCGACGTCGAGGACCCAAAGACCGTCACCACGGACTACGGCGAGAGCGAACTCTGCGAGGTGACGCTGCGACCCGATAGGGGCGCCGGCGAGCCGACGACCGTGACGCTGTGGGGCAAGTGGACCGAGACCGCCGAGTATCTCGACGCCGGGATGGAACTGGCCGTCTACGACCCCGACGAGCGCCAGTACCAGGGCGAGACCCAGTACTCCGTCGGCGGCGACTCGACTATCGTCGTCGAGCCATCCTTCCTCGTCGACGTGACCGACATTCGGGCGTGGGTGCAGTGTCCCCGGATGTACTACCTCCGAAAGCTGGACGGGGCCGAACTCGCCTACCCGCTCGTCAAGGGGACCGTCGTCCACGAGGTGTTCGGGGACCTGCTGCGCGGGCGAGACGTGGAGGACGCCATCGAGGACCAGGTCCACGAGGCCGGGCTGGACATCGGACTGCTGGGTCGGACCGCCGACGGCGTGGCAGGCGACGTCCGCGACCACGCGAAAGCCATCGAAGGGTGGCTGAATCAGGGCACTCTCACGGAGAAAGACCAGTGGCGCTCCGAGATGACGCTCATCTCCGAGCGCTACGGGATGAAGGGACGGGCCGACGCCGTCCGCCGGGGGATGCCGGTCGAACTCAAGACCGGGAAGAACACCAAACGCGAACCGCGCTTCCAGGACAAGATTCAGGCGACCGCCTACGCGCTGATGCTGGGCGAGCGGGCGGCAAAGTCGCTTGACGCGAGCGCGGTGATGGCCGGCGACGGCGGCGCGACACAGACGCCCATCGACGCGGCGCCCGACACCGGAACCTTGCTGTATACGAAGAACGCTGCCGTCGAGCGCACCGAGGAGAGCGGCGACCTCTCGCCGGCCAAAGAGTTCTCCATCGGCGCCGGGCTGCTGAAATACGTCATCAGGACTCGCAACGCCATCGCGGCGATGGAACACGAGACGGGCGTACCGACGGGGTACGAGGCCAACGCCAAGTGCGAGTACTGCTTCGAGCAGGACACCTGCATGGCCGTCTCGGGCCGGCTGGACCAGGAGTCAAAAGCCGGCCAGGTCGGCGTCGCAATCCCCGACGAGGAACGCGAGTACTTCGAGCAGTTCTACCGGGCTATCGAGGCCGAACGGCGCGCCGTCCACCGCGAGTACGCCAAGCTCTGGGAACAGACCCCCGAGGAACGGGCCGACGACGACCGCGCGCTCGTGGACCTGGAGCCGACTGGCCGCACCGAACTCGACGGCGGCCAGTGGGAGCTCCGTGCGAAAGGCACCGGCGCCGTCTCGAAGATTCGCGAGGGCGACTACGTGATGGCGAGCGACGGCGACCCCGTCAACGGCGACGCCGAGCTGGGGCGGGTCCAGCGGTTGAGTGACGGCGAAATCGTCGTGACGACCGACGAGCCACTCGACCTGCGGCGGCTCGACGTCTACCCCTCCGAAATCACGACCGACCGGCTCCAGAACGCGCTCCACGACGCCTTGCTCACCCAGCCTCCGGAGCGCAAGGACGTGCTCTTTGGCCGGCGCGAGCCCGCATTCGAGCCCGTCGAGGAGACGTTCATCGACAACAACGACGCCCAGAACGAGGCCTGCCAGCTGGCCGTCGGCGCCGAGGACTTCGCGCTGGTCCACGGGCCGCCCGGCACCGGGAAGACCTACACGCTGGCGCGGATGGTCCGGGCCCTGGTCGAACAGGGTGACCGTGTCCTCCTCTCCGCGTTCACCAACCGCGCCGTCGACAACGCCATCGAGGCCCTCGAAGAGCAGGGCTTCACCGACATCGTCCGCGTCGGCACCGAGAGCGGGGTCCGCGAGGATATGCAGAAGTACCGATTAGAGCAGTCCGGCGACCCCGACGAGTGTGCCGCCACCTTGCAGAACGCCCAGGTGGTCGCGGCGACGACCGCGACCTGTGGCGGGACGGCGATGCAGAGCCAGTCCTTCGACGCGGCCGTCGTCGACGAGGCCGGCCAGCTGACCGAGCCGGGGACGCTCGCGGCGACGACGCTCTCGGACCGGTTCGTGCTGGTCGGCGACCACCAGCAGCTCCCACCAGTCGTCCAGTCAGACGACGAGACGCTCTCGACGTCGCTGTTCCAGCGGCTCATCGAGGAGTTCCCCGACGCAGGTGTTATGTTGGACCGCCAGTACCGGATGGCCCAGCGCATTCAGGCCTTCGCCTCGCGGGAGTTCTACGACGGCCAGTTGCGCCCGGCAACGGGCGCGGTGGCCGCCCAGCGAATCGACGACCTCGACGGCGTCACGATGGACGGGCTGCCCGCCCATCTGCGCGACAGCGTGGCCTTCGTCGACCCCGACGGTAGCCAGACCGGCAACACCAATCCGGCGGAGGCCGACGCCGTGGCCGAGGTGGTCGAGGCCTACCGGGCGGCCGGCGTGCCCGCCGAGGATATCGGCGTCATCGCGCCGTTTCGCGCACAGGTCGCCGAACTGAACCGCCGGCTGCCCGACGTGGCAGTCGACACGGTCGACCGGTTCCAGGGGTCGAGCAAGGAGGTCATCGTGGTCTCGTTCGTCGCGACCGGCACGCTCGAAGGCCCCATCTTCGAGGACTACCGGCGCATCAACGTCGCGCTCACCCGGGCGAAGAAGGCGCTCGTCCTCGTCGGCGACGCCGACGCGCTCGGGACCGACCCGGTGTACGGCCGGATGGTCGAGTGGGCACGGTGACCGCGGGGGTCGGTCAGGCGTCGCGGTCGTGTTTTCTCGCCAGCAAGTCGCTGTAGAGTCGTTCGCGAAGGATGTCCCGTAGCTGTGCGGCGCGTTCGTCGTCCACGTCGTAGGCTCGGGCCGACCCGCCGACGATGGCGCTCGTCGACGCCGTGTCCGCCGTCACCGTCGCGAGGTCGCGCCGGCGCTGGAACGGCGAGCGGCCGACGAACACCGTCTGGACCCGGTAGTACGGGACGATTCGGGTTGTCTGTCGCCAGAACCCCGTCCGCGTCGCCAGTACGTCCTCGTCCAACGCGATGCCGCGGTGTCGCCACCGGAGGTGCGCGGCGGGCGGGACGACGAGGAAGAGTCCAAGCAACAGCCACCAGTAGCCACTGGCGAGCAGGAACGTATCGACGGCGTACCCGATGGCGGTTACGACGCCGGCGACGATTGCAAACCGGGCGGCGTACCGACGACGGGCCCGCGTCGGCGCGCGCTCGAAGTCGAGGTCGCCGAACGGTTCGATGTCGTGGGCGAGGTCGTAGACGACGGGCCGGGGTGCCATCGGGATGGCGACCCCCTGGCCCGACTCCCGGTTGCCGCCGCTGTAGCCCGCCGTCTCGACGACGAGGGTGGCGAGTCCGAACCGGCGCATCACGACGTTCTCCCGTATCGAGACCGTCTGGACCTTCGACAGCGGGATGGTCCCGCTGTAGCGACGGAGCAACCCCCGCTCGTAGCGCAGGTCGTCGCCCTCACGGACGAGGGTAAAGCCGTAGTACTCGATGACCGTCAGGACGACGCTCAACACGAGGGCGGCCACCAGGAACTGCAGGGCGGTAAAGACCACCAGCGCAACCAGCTGTGGCGGTCCGAGCGCGTCGAGCACGGGAAGGGAAACCGTACTCCGCCCACCGACCAGTCCCAGATTGAACCGGACGACGGTCAGCAGGGCGTCGATACCCAGTGGCAGCCCGATCAGGAGCAGGACCGGTGCGGCCGGCCGCACCGAAACGAGTGCGTAGGTCAGCAGGTCCCGGGTCGAAAAGTTGAACAGCTCCTCAGTGTCGGAGCGCCCGGCCCGCTCGTCGGTCCGGTCGGTGGGCTCGTCGGCGGCCCCGACAGGCGGTTCGACTACCGTCTCGTCCGTGGTCTCCTCGCCCGCTCTCTTGTCTGTCTCACCGTGGCGCTGGACGAGCCGGCGCAACCGCTCTGCCTCCGCCTCGTCGACGGCGTTGAGTGTCGCCTCGGTGGTGGCGCCACCCGCAGTCTCGAAGGCCACGACGCTGAGCCCGAGTACGCGGTTCACCACGCCCTGCCTGCTGTCCACGTTCTGGATGCGCCCGAGCGGTATCTCCCTGGACTGTCGAGCGATAACGCCCGATTCGACCCGTAGCGTATCCCCTTCGATTTCGTACGTGAACCGGTAGTATCGCGCCATCGCGAAGCCACCGAGGACCAGGGCCAGCGCCGGAATTAGCAGCGGGACGGCTGCCGCGGGGAGGCCGAGGAGCCCGGCCAGCGTGGTCCCGGCGATGACGCCGAAGAAGGCGCCCTGGAGCAGCCCGCGGCCGACGCGCAGGGCGCCACTGAGTGGGTGGAGCCGTCTCATACGGCGTCCGTGGCCTCGCTCTCGCCGGCGAGGTCACGCAGGCGTTCGCGCAGTTCGGTCGCCCGCTCGGGTCGCAGCCCCGGCATCGTGATATCCGCGCCACGTGAGCCAGCGGTGTAGATGACGACGCTTGCGAGCCCGGCGGTTCGCTCGACAGGGCCGCGCGTGGTGTCGACGTGCTGGACCCTGACGTACGGGACTGACGTGTCGGTTCGTGTCACCACGCCCCGGACGAGAAAGAGCGCGTCGTCCTGCAGCTCGAACCGCCAGATGCGGTGGGCGAAGACGGCGTGGGCGGCGCCCAGCGAGGCCAGAATCACCCAGCCGGCGACGGCGAGTTCGACCGGCAAGGAGAGGACGAGTCGGTCCGCGACGACGACGAGGCCGACGAGAACCAGGCTACCGAGAGCCGTCCGACCGGTCCACAGCAGCCTGACTCGCGGGTGCAGCGACTCCATACCATGTCGTGGGCCGAGAGCCGGATTAATCGTACGGACCGGATTGCGCGGGGGAGACCGACTCCGAAGAGAGTCTGGGGGAAATTGGAACAGAGTCGTCCCCAATGTAGAAAAATGCCTATTCAAACCCCCTCCGTGGGCCCAGACGCAATGTCAGACAGTTCGACTCGACGGAAATTTATCGCCGCGACGGGGAGCGCGGCCGCGCTCGCCCTCGCCGGCTGTAGCGGCGACACCGGGGGTAGTGGCACCACGACCGGGACTGCCGAGAACATGACCGAAGCGGGGACGATGGACGATCAGATGACCGAGGACGGCATGATGGAACAGCGGACCGTCACCGTCCGCATCGAGAACGTCGCGCCCTCGGATTTCTACGGCGCAGACAGCCACACCGGCGGCGGGATCTGGATAACGCCCGGCGCCTACGCGGTCCACTCCGGTGACAACCCCATCTTCACGGAAGGCGAGGCCGCCTCTATCGGCCTCGAAGCGCTGGCCGAGGCCGGGCCGCCGACGGGCTTCGAGGGCGAACCGGGCCTCGTGGACGAGCTCGGCGGCATGAACGACGGCATGGGTGACGACGGCGACTCGATGGACGACAGTGAGTCGATGGACAACGGTATGAGCGGCACCGTCGCTCACTCGGGGGCCTACACACCCGAGAACACCGTCGCGGACCCGAACGACCCGATGGGCGAGGTGCCCGGCGCACCGCCCATCGCCCCCGGTGGCGCCTTCGAGTTCGACGTACAGGCCACGCCCGGCCAGAAGCTCTCCTTCGCGAGTATGTTCGTCCCGTCGAACGACATCTTCATCTCGCCCGGGGCGGGCGGCATCCCGCTCTGGCCCGAGGAGGGCGAGCCGGTGGACGACGACGTGACCGACAGCGTCTACCTCTGGGACGCCGGGACAGAACCCAACGGCGAGCCCGGTCAGGGGCCGGACCAGGCGCCCGCACAGGACAGCGCGACCCAGGGCGGCGACGAGGGCGGTGTCGTCCGGCGACTCAACGATGTCGACGACGGCTACAGCTACCCCGACGTGAGCAACGTCATCCGGGTGACGCTGACACCCCACGAATCCATGGACGGCGGCGGCATGAACGACGGCAACGAGATGGGCACCGAGACGATGGGCGACGACTCGATGAATTAAGCCCCCAGCCACATCCTGCCGATGCAGAACGGTCCTGGTCTCCCGCAGTTGCTATCCGGCGGCCCTGCGCGGTGCCTTACACTCGTTCGCTGATTTCCTCACCGATTCGTTCGCCCGGTCGACGCAAGTGGCCGCTTTCGACCTCGTAGACGTAGCCAGTCACCGTGACGTCGTCCGGAATCAGCGGGTGGTCCGCCAGATACGCGACCTGTGCCGTACAGGCCTCGTCGATGTCGTCGGTCATGCGAACCCACTCGGCGATTGACGCGTCACCGATGTTCAAATCGGGCAGCGCCGGGTCGAGGTCCACGTCGTCCATCTCGCCGCCCACAGTGGCTTCCAGGCCGCCGACGACGTCCTCGTCCGCGGCACTCATCATCCCGCAGTCGGTGTGGTTGACGACGATTATCTCCTCGGTGTCGAAGAACTGGAGCGTCAGCGCGGCCGACCGGACGACGTCGTCGGTGACCTTGCCACCGGCGTTACGGAAGACGTGCGCATCACCGAGTTCGAGGCCCAGCACCTCCTCGACCGGGATGCGCTCGTCCATACAGGCGAGGACGAACAGTCGCTTGTCGTTCGGAATGTCCTTGCGGCGCCGGCGCGCCCAGTCGTCGCGGGCGTCGACCGACTCGTCGACCCACTCGTGGACGTGCCCGGCTTCGGGCGGGTCGCGGTCTTCGTGTGTGTGATGTGCCATCGATTCACTGTTCGAGGCCCCGCACAATCACTTTTGTCACCAGTAAGATAGGAACCGCACAGACCGAACTCAGTCGTCCACTGCGACGGCGTCGTCGTCCTCGATCTCGTCCATCACCCGGCGGTGAAACTCCGCGAGCACGGCGGACTCGTCCTCGGCCAGCACCACGTCGCTGGCCAACAGGGTCGCCAGCCCGAACGCGCGCGGCGACGGCGAATCCACGCGAATCGTCCTCACCGCGACCGTTCCTCGCTCGATATCGGTCAGCACGTCCTCGATAGCGGCGACGTTGAGCTTGTCCTGGAGAATCTCGCGGTAGGTCTCCTCGACGACGGCGAAGTCGCCGAGGTCTTCGGCGAAGCCAAGTAGCATCTCCGCGGAGACCTGCTGTTCGCTCGCGGATTTCTCGTACCCCTTGTACCGCTTGAGAATCATCAGCGAGCGCGTGGCGTTGATACGGAAGTACCGCTGGAGCAGGTCCGTGCCGGAAAGGGCCGCCCGCAGGTCCGCCCGGACGTCGACGGGGTCGATGTCCCGTATGATGCGCTTGATGTCGACCTTCCGGTTGAGCGGCATCGAGAGGGTGAAACCGTTGTCGGCGACGGCGACCTGGACGTTGGCGTTGGCGGCCTGGGCGATTCGGTAGGCAAGCAGGCGCGAGAAGCCGTCGTTGAACCGCCGGCCGTAGTTGGAGTGGACGTGGTAGTGGCGTTCGTACTCGTCGTGGTCCATCGCCTCCTCGACGACGAGCCGTTCGTCCGTCGCGACGCTCTCGGCGCCGGCGTAGGCGACCTGTTCGCGGAACATCCGCGCGATAGCACGGACCGAGTTCTCGTCCAGCGGGAAGGTTCTGAGCCAGTTGCGGACCTCCGAGAGGCCGCCCGCTTCGAGCTTTGTGAGCAGGTCACGCTGGAACTGTAGTATCTCCCGGCCCAGGTCATACGAGAGCGGGAGCCGCTCGGAGAACCACGAGGGGACGTTCGGCCGGGCCGCCGTCGGGTCGACGTACACCTTCGAGCCGCGCCGGTACCGGTACTCGTAGTTCGACCCGCCCAGGACGAAGACGTCGCCCTTTTCGAGTTTGTCGAGATAGGACTCGTCCAGTTGCCCGACCCACTCGTCCCCGCTGCGGGTGATGACGTCGCAGGTAAAGGAGTCAGGGATGGTCCCGATGTTGGTCATGTAGATGACCCGCGCCAGCCGCCCGCGCTTGCCGACGAGGGGTTCGCCCACGTCGTACTCGTCATAATGGTACTCGCCGTCGGGCGGGTCGTTGGTGTCGCGCCATATCTTCGCGTAGACGTTCCTGTCCTCCATCCCGGGGTAGTCGGCGGTGAGATACCGACAGAGCTGTTCCCACTGTTCGTCCGTGTAGTTGCGGTAGGGATACGCGCGTTCGAGGATACCCCTGACCTCGGCTTCGGGCCGGACCTGATTGATAGCCATCCCGTAGACGTGCTGGGTTGCGACGTCCTGGGCGTTCTCCGGGATGAACACCCGGTCAACGAAGCCGTCGGTGGCCTTCCCCAGCATCACCGCACACTCTATCAGTTCGTCGCGGTCCAGTGCGACGACACGCCCCTCGACGGTCTCACCGAGCTGGTGGCCGGCACGGCCGACGCGCTGGAGCAGTGCGGCGACGGATTTGGGCGAGCCGACCTGCACGACCAGGTCGATGTAGGGCATATCGATGCCGAGTTCGAGGCTCGTCGAGGTCGTCACCACGTCCAGCTCGCCCGCTTTCAACGCGCCCTCTATCTCGTGGCGTTTGTCCTTCGAGAGCGAGCCGTGGTGACAGCCCGAGTTATCCTGGTCGTAGTCGTCGTACCGCTCCCGGAGGTTCTGGAGGACCCGTTCGGCACCCGAGCGGGTGTTCGTGAACACGAGCGTGTTCGTGTGGTCCTGGACCTGGTCGTGGAGCTGGCGGTAGAACCGGTCGGTGACGACGCTGCTGGGCGTGTCGATGAGGTCGTCGGTCGGACAGGAGAGTTCGACGTCCAGGTCCCGGACGAAGCGGGTGTCGACGATCTCGTAGGGCCTGGGGTCCCCACCGGGCTCCTCGCGACCCACGAGGAACTCCGCGACCGTCTCCAGCGGTTCGACCGTCGCCGAACAGCCGATTCGCGTAGGCGACCCCTCGGCCATCTGTTCGAGTCGCTCCAGGGACACCGAGAGGTGGGTACCGCGTTTGTTCTCCGCCAGGCTGTGAATCTCGTCGACGACGACGTACTCCACCGTCTCGAGTTTCTTCTGAAACTTCGGCGAGTTCAGCAGTATCGCCAGCGTCTCCGGGGTCGTGTTGAGGATGTGCGGCGTCGTCTCCAGCATCGCCTGCCGGTCGGCGCTGCTCGTGTCGCCGTGGCGGATGGCGTGGCGAATCTCGACGGACTCGCCCCGTTCGTCCAGCTTGCCCGTGATGCCTTCGAGCGGGACCGTCAGGTTCCGGTGGATGTCGTTGGCCAGTGACTTCAGCGGCGAGACGTACAGACAGTAGACACTGTTGTCGAGGCTTTCCTCGCGAGCCTTCGTAAACAGCTCGTTGATAATGGCGGTGAAGGAAGCGAGCGTCTTCCCGGAGCCGGTCGGGGCACAGACCAGTGCGTTCGTCCCCTCGTGGATGAGCGGAATCGCCTCCGTCTGGGGCGGCGTAAAGAAGCCGCCGTTGTCGGGGACGAACTCGCCGAACTGCTCGACCCACCACTCCGCGACCACCGGCGCGAGCCGTTCGAGCACGTCGGCGTCGCCGATATCGACCGACGCCGCGTCGAAGGCGGGGTCGGTGGCGGCGAGGCGCTCGCGCGGGTCCATCGTCTGGATAGAGGTTGGCCCGGACAGACAAGTGGGTTCCGCACGTGGTGGCGGTCGAACTCCGACTGCCGTCTCCACGAAATTCATTACGCTGGCCGTTCCTGACTGCGATATGTCTCTCCTGCCCTCCCGCGGCCCCGACACGAGCGACTCACAGGACGGTGAGTTACAGGTCGTCGGTGTCGACGAGGACATCGACGCCGTCCTCGACGCACTCTCCTCGGAGACTGCTCGCGACATCCTCAACGCCGTCTACGACGAGCCCGGGACGCCCTCCGAACTGGCCGACCGCCTCGATATGTCCATCCAGAAGGTCTCCTACCACCTGGAGAAGCTAGAGAGCGAGGAGCTCATCGCGGTCGCCGGCACCCAGTACTCAGAGAAGGGCCAGGAGATGACGGTGTACGAGCCGCCGGAGGACCCACTCGTCGTCTTCGTCGGGACGCCGGACCGCAAGCGCACGCTGCGGTCGCTGGTCGAGCGACTGGTCCCTGCTATCGGCCTGCTCACGGCGGCGAGCGTCATGGTGCAGGCCGTCTTCGGGACGATTCCGGGGCTTTTCGGTTCGCCCGAGAGTCCCACTGGGTCCGGCACCGAACCCGAGGTCAGTGGTGGCACCGGCGGCGCCAACGAGACGACGAACACCACTGAGTCGACCCCGGACCCAGACTCGGACGGGCCCCAATCGGGAGCGGAATCGACCGAAGCCCCGGAGCCGACTGACGGCGGTGGTGGCGTGGAAATCATGGAGACCAACGAGCAGCCGACCGAGACGCCGACACCGGACGCTGAGCCGTCCACACCGGTCGAGATGGCCCAGGAGGCAACAGATACTGCGACGGCCGTCGCGAGCGGCGGCGGGTTCGACCTCGAACCGGGCGTCGCGTTCTTCCTCGGCGGCCTGCTGGTCATCGCCGTCGTCGGCGTGACGTGGGCCTACACCTCGTGAGCCCGCCTTTCGGTCGCTAAAAGCGTTTTTTGACTCTACGGTTGGCTTTTGATACGCCCGACCGTAGCCATAGACAGGCCGTCGACCGACACGACTGCCCACGTGTCCTGCCAGCCCCGCGACGGCCATCCACTCTACCGCCCCGCTGGCGCACCAACCAATTTGGCCCTCCCCCCCGTAGCCGAGCTATGCGACTCACCTTCCTGGGGACAGGGGCCGCGTTGCCCACCGGTAGCCGAGCGCAGTCCGGGACACTGCTCGAAACCGACGCGGGCGCCCTGCTGGTCGACTGTGGTAGCGGCGTACTCGACGCGCTCGCACGAACCGACACGGGATACGAGGGCGTCGACACCGTCCTGTTGACCCACCACCATCTCGACCACGTTTCGGACCTCGACGTACTCATGAAAGCGCGCTGGCTGGCCGGCGAGACCGACCTGACAATCGCCGGGCCGCCCGGCACGACCGCGCTCGTCGAGGAGCTGCTGTCGGTCCACGAGTACATGCAAGAGCGCCTCGACCTTCGGCTGGTCGACATCGACGACCCGACGATAACGCTTGCCAGCTTCGACGCCGAGTGGCTGGAGACCCGCCACTCGATGCAGTGTTTCGCCTATCGGCTCACGCCATCGGCCGGCGGGCCCACCGTCGCGCTCAGCGGCGACTCCGAGGCGTTTCCGGAACTCGTCGAGTTCGCCGACGGCGCCGCCGTCTTCGCCCACGACTGCTCCTTTCCCGACGACGTCGACGTCTCGAACCACCCCACGCCGACGAGCCTCGGGCGCGCCCTATCGGCGGCCGACGCCGACCTCGGCCGCGTCTACCTGACCCATCTGTACCCCCACACCGAGGGGCGCCACGAGGAGATGCTAGCCTCGCTGGGTGAAGAGTACGACGGCGACGTTCGCTTCGCCGAGGACGGCCTCTCGATGACGGTCGAGAGCGTCTGAGGCTCACGCACGCTGGAGCGTCACGCGGAACTCCGCCCCGCCCATCTCGCTCTCGCCCACCGTCACCCCGCCGCCATAGGACTCCGTGAGCGCGCGGACGAAGCCCAGCCCGAACCCAGTTCCGGAGCTGTCGGGCCCCTTCGCACCCATCTCGAATATCTCCGCGCGGATGGATTCGGGGACGCCCTTGCCGTCGTCCGCGAACACGACGAGGATGGCGTCGTTACCCGTCTCGACGACCGAGATGTCCATCTTGACCGGCTCGTCGTTGTGGACGGCGGCATTCGAGAGGAGGTTCGTGAACACGGAGTCGAGCAGTTCGCCGCTGTAGACGCGGTAGTCGGCGGTCTCGGGGTCGAAATCGATCGTCAGCTCCGAGAAATTCGCGTCGACCTCGGTGACCGTCGCCTCGAGAATCGACCTGAGGTCCCGGGGTTCGGGCTCGTCTTGCTCTTCGAGCGTGCTCACGAGGTTGCCGACCCGTTCGATGAGGTCGGCGGAGCTCTCGGCGGCCCGCTGTATCTTGCCGACGTAGTCGGCGGTCTGGCCCTCGACCTCGCCCGCCACTGCGTCTGCGAAGCCGGCGATAATCTGGAGGTCGTTCCCCAGGTCGTGCCGTAGCAGGCGGTCGTACATCTCTATCATCTCCTTGCGCGTCTCGAGGTCCTGGCGCGCTCGCTCGAGGCGTTCGCGCGAGCGAATGTTACTGATAGCCGTGGCCGCGTGGGAGGCCAGAATCTCCAGTGGACGGCTGTACTCCTCGCCGAACGTATCCACGGAGGTCGAGCGAGTCACCAGAATCGCGGTCACCTCGCCGCCGACCTGTGCCGGGACTGCGAGCGTCGCGGTCACGTCTGAGTTCCCGTCCAGACCGGCATCGGCCCCCGTGGTGACGACGGTCTCGCCTGTTTCGAAGGCCTCTCTGGCGACGGGGCCGGGTTTGCCGCCCTGTGTCAGCCGCGGATTCGTGCTGTGGACCACTTCGAGCTCTCCCTCGCGGACCTCGATGAACGTGGAGTAGGAGAACTGGAACAGCAGCGACATCGCTTCCAGCGTCAGCGAGACGACCTCTTCGACGGACTCACACCGGTTGAGTGCTTGCCCGTACTTGTTGAGGTCCGCGACCTGCCTCGCGAAATCCTGCTGTTCTTCGAATGACATGGTATCGTGGCCCCCCAATTGTCTGCTATTACTCGGTAACAGTATAAAAAATGGTCCGGACGATTACCAGAATCGATACTTCGAACCGCCGTCCTCGGACGGACGCTCACTCGAGCCGGTACCTGAGCAACGCGGCGATACCGCCGAGGTTCGCGAGCTGCTCGCCGGGGGCGAACTCGGCCGAGAAGACCGTCACCGACCCGCCTTTCTGCTCGGTCGTCTCGATGATGCGGTCCGCGTCGACGTCCCAATCGCCCTCCCCGGCCCGCTCCTTCCGGAGCCGCTCGTCGAGGACGAGCAGGGTCTCGATGGCGCCGAAGTCGGCGGCTTTGGCGACCTCCTCGGGACCGTATGCCACCTCGCTTCCCTCGCCGATGCGGGCCATCAGCTCGTCGATGTGGTCGGCCTCCTCGGCGATGCGAGTCTGTTGCTGGACGTCCTCGACGGCGCCGCGTTTCAGCACCTCGTGGACGCCGCGGTCCCCGACAGCCGCGGTATCGACGACGGTTATCTGTTCGGCGATGTCCGGGATCGCGTCGCTGAAATAATCCAGTGCGTCTTGCTTGGTAAAGCCCGGTCCGGCGAGGATGTAGGCGTCGACGTCCTGGCGTTTCAGGACGTCCGAGAGTTCCGCGAACAGTTCGTTGCGCGGCCGGGCGTAGTCGCCCTTGCCCGTCGTCGAGGTGATGGTCGCGCGCTCCTCGGTCCCGTACTGGGCGACGGTGTGGACGTGGGCTTCACCCTCCTCGACCGTCGCGATGGCCACGTCAGGGTTCTCGGTGGATTCGACGGCTTCTTCGAGCCGGTCGTCCTGGTCTGGTTTCCAGCGTTTCTCGATTGTCAGTTCGGTGTGTTCCTCGACGTTGAGGGTGTGGTGAAAGCCCAACTGGTCCTCCCGGGAGCAGTCGGTTATCTCGCCGCCGACGCGCAGCCGGTTGGCGAACTTCGCGAACTCCACGTCGGTCACCTCGATTTCCAGCCACATCGGCTCTCGCTCGCCGCCCTTGTCACGGAGGTTGTCGTCGTTGCGTTGGATGCGACGGGTGGTGTCGCCGGAGACGTGGTCGCCGGGCTCGACGATGTAGGAGAGATGCCAGAGGTCGTCGAGCGTCTCGGGGACCAGTTCGACGCGCTCGCGACCCTCGCCGGTGGCCTGCCGGCTCTGTATCTGCATACCCGAACTCCGCCGCCGGGCCTCAAGTGCCCTGCTATTCAGACCGCGGGCTGGGCCTCCGGCGACTCAACGTCGCGGGACTCCGAGACCAGCGGGGTGTCCGCCACACCGGCGCCGATGGCGTAGGCGCTGGCGACGTTCCCGTAGAAACCGATGACCGGCACGAGGAGGATACCGACGATAGTGAAGAGGGCAGCGTATCCGGCGGCCTGGGCCACGAACGAGACGCCGAGTGCGACGAGCACGCCGATAGCGTAGCTCCTGTCGGTCCCGACCGCTCGCAACGTCGACGGGGAGAACGCGGCACTGAATTTCCCCGTATACGCGTAGGCCGCCAGGCCGGCCGGGAGCAGGTACAGAACGGTGAAAATAACGACGACTTCGACCAGCGCCGCGACCAGGACCAGGACCGCGCCGACACCCTGGAACATCTCACTGGTGCTGGCGGTCGGACCAGCGGCCAGAGCAATCGGAATCGCGACGGCGACTGCCAGCGCCAGATAGAGAAGCGCCGTGACGATTATATAGCCGATAATGATTCCAAACGCGGCGAGACCGTCGACGAACAGCCCGCCCCAGTCGTCGAACACCGGCGGCGTCTCGGTCTCACCCTGGCTCACTTGCCTGGTGACTCGGACCTGATAGCCGAAAGCGAGCACGCCGGGAATAATTAGCACGGCGAAGAGACTACACAGGCCACCGATGAGGAGCGTCTTCACTTTCTCTTCGCCCGTCCACGGATACTTGAGCGCGTCTTCGAACATTCGTATCACCTACCGCTTTCCCCGGTAGCCCACTCGGACCGTAGCGCCACGAGCGAGAGTTGCTAATTGCTCATCGTGGCGAACACCCCATAAAATTTGAGTCTCCGACCGGTGAATCAATGGCGGCCGTCAGGCCGCGGGCTCACTCATCGTCTCCTCGCTGTCACCCTCGAGCGGAATCGCCGCGATACCCCGCCCGATAGCGTAGGTGCAGGCCACCTGGCCGTAGAAACTGATGAACGGAACGAGCAGGATACCCACGATAGTGACGAGGGCCACGTTGGTCGCGAGCCCAGCGAGCATGTTGATAGCGAACGCGAACAGCCACGCTATCGCGTAGTCTCGATTCGTGACGATACTCCGGACCGTGGACGGTGAGAACGCCGCCCCGAGCGTGTCAGTCCGCACGTACGCCGCGACCGCGCCGGGCAGTAGATAGCCGGCGACGAGAAAGAGGACGCCGGCGAGCAGCTGGACGGCGAACAGCCCGAAAAAGCCAAGCAGACCCCCGGCGGCCGCGGCCCCGTCGCCCCCGACACCGGCACCCGCGACGAATACGAAAAACGAGGCGACCCAGCCCACGGCGACGAGCAGGAACGGTACCCCGAAGTAGACGGCGCCGATGACGAACGCGGACAGTCCATCGTTGAGCAGCTCGCCCCAGTCGTCGAACGCCGGTGCCGTCTCCGTCTCACCGGCGCTCACCGCTCTGAGTACCCTGACGTTGTAGCCGTAGACGAACAGTATCGGGACGAGCAGGAAGCCAAACATACCCAGTAACCCGCCGATAGCGACCCGCTCTACGTTTCGGTCACCCGTCCACGGGTAGCGAATCGCGTCCTCGAAATCCGGTGTCGTGTCCTGAGCCATCGGTGTGTATCTCGCCCCCGGTGTTGGAGACAGCTACCTATCTCCGCGAAGACGACTTACTATCCAGATGTCGATAGTATATAATTTACGAGATGTGTGTGGGCAAACGGCTGGACTGCCTGTCAGGCCGCGGGCTGGCTGGCGGGCGCCTCACTGCCGTCTTCGACGGCGGGCATCTCCCGCACCGCCGAGCCGATGGCGTGAGCGCCCGCGACGTTCGCGTAGAACGTGATGAAGGGTGCCAGCAACGCACCGACGAAGACGGCACCGAGCACGCCCGAGACGATACCGGCCAGCAGGCTGATACCGACGGCGACGACCCAGCCGGTGGCGTAGGTCTTGCTGAAGGCGTACACGCGGAGCTCGCCCGGCGAGAACGCCGCCCCGAGGCTATCGGTTCGCACCCAGGCGACGATGGCCGCGGGGAGGACGTAGGCGAGCACCAGCGAGACGACGGTCAACAGAGCGAGCGCACCGAGCGCGATGAGCGCGACCGCGAGGCCAGCGCCCTGGCCAGGCCCGGTGACGCCGAGGGTGGCACCACTCGTGACGACGGCGACGACAGCGATGACCGCAGGGACCAGCGAGTACGCCAGTCCGATGGCGAAGGCTTTCAGCCCGTCCACGAACAGGTCACCCCACTCGTCGAAGGCTGGCGGTTCCTCGTTGCCGTTCACGACCGTTCGCAACGTGCGGACGACGTATCCGAGCACGAAGAACGTCGGGACGACGAGGAAGCTCAGGAAGAGCAACAGGCCGCCGATAGCTACGTTTTTCACCGCGCTGTCGCTGTTCCGTGGGTAGTTTAGGGCTTCTTGAAACATGATGGCTCCCGATACCCGGCGGCGAGTCGCCCTGTCCGCACGGCTCGTCGTCTTGTACCTACGTACACTACGCCCGGCAACTATATAACGCTGCGTGAGCCGTGCTATTCGTCGACCATCCGGCTCCCGCCCGGCGGCAGGAACTCCTGAATCAGGTCCGGGCTGGCGACCTTCCGGACGAAGCTCTCGTCGGCGAATCGCGACTTGAACTCCCGGTAGAGCCGCTTTGCGATGTCGTTCTGGGCGTACTGGCCTGGCTCGATGACGATGCTCGTGGCGACGTCGCCCTCGATGGCCGCCGGTGGACCGCCGACGACCTGTGTGCGGTCCTCACACTGGATGCCGACGGCGACGCCCACCGGCGTGTCCTCGAAGTACGTCCGGTCGCCACGCACCGCGAAGCCGCCCTTCTCCAGATACTCCCCGCTCTCGGGCGTCTTCGAGACCTGGTCGGGGTCGACCATGTAGACGTCACCGGCGAACTTCCCGTCCTTCCAGACCGAGCTGTAGGAGACGGCAAACTGGGCGGCCTCCTCCAGCGAGGACTGCGGGAAGTCGACCTCTTTTGCGGATTCGCTCGGGCCGGTGGCCTTGAGTACGGTGACCGGACCGCCGTGGGCCTGCGCGTGGAAGAACTTGTCACCGCGTTCGAGATACTTCTGGACGAGCTGTTCGTTGTCGTCGGCGTCACGGCCGCCGATGACCAGATAGCCGTCGGAGGTCCGGAACCAGCGGAACTGCTCGTACCACTGCTCGTTCTTCCGGACGGGGATGGAGGCCTGGGAGAGCCAGTCGGTCGGTTCGTCGTCGCCCTCGTCGGCCTGGTCACCACCGCCGGCCTCGCCGTCGTCGGCCTCCCACTGGTCGCGCCGTTTTTTGACCGCTTCGAGGTCCTCGCGGGTGTCCTCGATGGCCGCCAGCGCACCCTCCTTCTTGCCCTCGATGCGCTTTGCCTCCTTGTACAGTTCGTCGGCGTTCTTCTCGACGCCGGTGTCCGCGTCGACCGTGACTCGGGTCCCGTCGATGTCCAACGTCACCGTCCCCTCGCTGCCGTCGACGCCGACGACGGCTTCTGCGGCCGGGATACCGCGGTCGGCACCCTCCGCAAACTTCGCCTCGATGTCGTCCCATGGAACGTCCTCGGTGCGGGCGTTCTGGACCGTCGAGAGCACGTCGTCGACGAGGTCGTAGCGGGCATAGAGGAGTTCGGCCTTCTCCCGTTCGGCCTGTGCGTCGGCCTCGAAGTCCTCGATGGCCTCCTGTTGCTGGCGGATGATGTGTTCGTACTTCGAGATCTCGCTCTCGAAGTCGGGCTTTGTCGTCTCGCCGCCCTCGACCTCCTCCTCGCGCTGGAAGTTGTAGAAGTAGTCGTCCAGCGCGGCGTTGAACGTCTCGAAGGGCTCGCTGTAGCGGTGGTCGTACTCCTCTAAGGCCACCGGAGTGGCGTCGACGCGGCGCCGTTCTGGCTCACCGTCCTCGTCGGTCGCGTCCAGGTCCTCGTAGTAGACCCGCGGGTCCAGCGGCCCGTCACGGAGCACGGCCGCAAACTCCGAGACAACCTCGTACAGCCGTTCCAGCTGGTCGTCGGTGAGGTCCTCGACCGCTTCGTGGTAGTCGATACCGGCCCGCGTACACAGCTCCTCGCCGTAGAGGCCGCCGAAGTTGAGCTGTGTCGCCAGGGTCCGCACGAGGTCGGCGTCGGACTCACGAATCCGCGCGACGAACCCGTCGTAGTCGACCGTGAGGGGATTGAACCGGGCAGAGGGGAATTCGTACTGCGAGCCCGGGGCGACGGTCCGGGACTTCAGCCGTACCGTCTCCAGACTGTCGATGACGTCGCCGTGACCGTCCAACACAGCGAGGTTGCCGTCGCCGAACAGCTCCGCGACGACCGTCGTCGAGCCGTCCTCACGAGAGAACTCCAGTTCGAGGATGCGGTCGAACTCGAACTGTTCGACACGAACGAGGTCGGCCCCCGACAGTCGGTTTCGGAGCATCATCGCGAAGTCGGGCGGTCGCCCGGGCGCGTCGGGGACGTGGTCGGCGTCGGCGACGTACGCGCCCTTCACGTCGCCGAGCTCGATGATGAACTCGACGCGGCCCCGGTCGAAGTCCCGCATCTTGAGCCGCACGAGGTCGTCCTCGGCGTAGAGATAGGCTTTGTCGAGCTTCGCGCCGGTGAACTCGCCCAGCTCCGTCTCCAGGGCGGCGAGGTCGACGCTCGTCAGCTCCCGCTTGTGGTCCATATCGGTGGCTGTCGGCGCCCGCCCTAATGCCTATCGGGACAGCACAGGTCCGCTTCAGAATCGTTTAGTCTGCGTGCGCTATAGTCGGCTCATGGCACAGGAGACGCTGTACGAGCGGCTCGGGGGCCACGACGGCATCCGCGCCGTCGTCGACGACTTCTACGACAGACTGCTTGCCGACGACGACATCGGCCCGTTCTTCGAGGGGTCGGACCTGGCAAAGCTCCGGCAGACACAGACCGACTTCCTCTGTGAGGCCGCCGGCGGGCCGGAGACCTACGACGCGGAGCCGATTCGCGAAGCACACATAGACGTCCCGTTCACCCCGGAACACATCCAGCGGGCCGTCGAGCTCCTGTACCGGAGCCTCGGCGAGTTCGACGTGGCCGACGAGGACGCCGACGCCGTCGTCGGAGCGGTCGCGGCCTACGAGCAGGACTTGCTCGCCGAGCCAGACCAGGACGACTGAGCCCGTCGCGGCCGTCGCTGTGTTTCGAGCCACGACACCCCATCTCAGTCGAGCGACTCGACGACGAGCACCCGGAGGTCGTTGACGTTCGTCCCCGTCGGCCCGGTTTCGATGAGCGCACCGCGCTCCCCGAGATAGGTGTTCGCGTCGTTGTCATCGAGCGCTTGTCGGGCAGCCCCGGGGTCGGTCACGAGGCAACCGTCGACGAGCGCCCCCGCGGCGTCGGTGTTGCCGTCGATACCGTCCGTGTCGACCGCCCCCAAGACCGCCTCGGACGGGAGTTCCAACGCGGCGGCGAGGGCGAACTCCTGGTTGGGGCCGCCACGGCCCTCACCGTCGACAGTGACGGTCGTCTCGCCGCCCGAGAGGACGACCGCCGGTGGCGTGACCGGGTTCCCCGTTGCGACCATCTCCTCGGCGACGGCGACGTGGGCCAGCGCGGCGTCCCTGGCCTCGCCCCGTATCCGCGAGGAGAGCACGAGCGTCTCGTACCCCCGCTCGCTGGCCGCCTCGCGGGCGGCCGCCAGTGCGGTCGTATTGGTGCCCACGAGATGCGTGGTGACTCCTTCGAACGCCGGGTCGTCGGGACCGGGCGTCTCGTCGATGGAGCCTGCGGCGCCTGCTTCCAGTCGTTCCCGAACGGGCTCCGGGACGGTGACGTCGTACGAGTCGAGCACGTCGAGGGCGTCCACGTAGGTCGTGGGGTCGGCCACGAGCGGCCCGCTGGCGACGACGTCGAGGTCGTCCCCGACGACGTCGCTGAGGACGAGCGCGGAGACGCGAGCCGGGGCGAGAGCGCGGGCGAGCTGGCCGCCCTTGTTCTCCGAGAGGTGTTTTCTGACGGCGTTGACCTCGTGGATGGATGCCCCACTCGCAAGCAGCGCGTTCGTCGTGGCCTGCAGGTCGGCGAGGCTGATGGCACTCGCCGGGGCAACCATGCACGCGCTGCCGCCGCCGGTGACGACGGCCAGGACGAGTGTCTCCGGGCCGACCGACGCCGCCCGGTCAAGCAGCGCTTCGGTGGACTCGACGCCCCGCTGACTCGGGACCGGATGGGCCGCCGGGCGGACGTCGACCACGGTCGTCGGCTGTGGGTTGTCGGTGACAACGATACCGCCGTCCAGCGCCTCGCCCAGGATGTCTTCGAGTACCGCAGCGACGTGGGCGGCCGCGTTCCCGCCACCGACGACCACCACCGACTCGTACGTCGAGAGGTCGTGGCTTTCGGCCCCGATTTCGAGGGTCGTGCCGCCGAACTGGAGCGCCGCTCTGACGACCCGCTCGGGATGGGCGGCTTCGATGCCGGCCTCGACGCAGGCCAGCGCGGTCGCGTGCGCTGCCGTCTCGGGGAGTGACTCTCGATTGTGAATCATCTGTGTGATACGCGACAGCGTCGTCTCAGAGTTCCTCGGCGAGCGTCTCACCGACCTCCAGTCCGTTGCGGACTGCAGCGTGGAGGCGCGGCGCCTCGGCCACCCAGTCGCCGGCGAAGTAGAGGTCGTGGTCGGCCGCGGGAGCGAGTGTCCCGCGGTCCACGGTGTCTTCTGGCTGGGCGTAGCGCCAGTGCTGGTGGTCGGTCCAGTCGGGGTCGGTCAGCCTGTCGTCGTCCAGCAAGTGGGCGGTCCGCTGAGCTATCTCCGCGAGTAGTCGGTCGGGATGCGCGTCGTAGTTCGCGACCGACCAGCCCTCGTTCATCTGGACCAGCAGGAGCGACTCGCCGTCGGGGACGTGGCCCGCCTTGCACTCCTCGCGGGCCAGCCAGCCGATGTCGTGGGCCTTGTCGCTGTTGACGGCGGCGTACCACGGCACGTCGAGTTCGAACGGGTAGTGGAGCATCCCGGAGATGACGGTCCGGTACGGGACCGAGGCGACGGTCTGGCGGAGGTCGCGGCAGTCGTCGTGGTCCCAGTCCGCCTCGCCCAGCAGGTCGGCGGTCTGTGGCGCCGGCGGCGTAAGCAGGAGGGCGTCGTAGTGCCCGTGGTCGATTCCGTCGGCGTCGTGGACGCGCCACCCGTTGGCCTGGCGGTCGAGGGTCTCGACTCTGACGCCGTTGTGGACGGTCGCTTCGGTTTCGGCGAACAGCCGCTTTGCCAGCTGTGTGATGCCGGATTCGTAGGTCCACTTGTGGTCGTCGCTGTCACGGCCTTCGCCGACCTCGCCGTCGCGTTCGAAGGCGTATATCGGCGCTTCGACGTCGACGAGACCGTCGGTCGGGAGGGTCTCGGTCACCAGCTCGGTGACGCGTTCGTCGTCGGCCTTGAGGTAGTTCGCGCCGTACTCGTAGGTACAGTCGTCGTTCCGGCGGGTTGCGGCGCGGCCACAGACGCCGCCGCTCTTCTCGAAGACAGTGACCTCGACCGCAGCGTCCCGCAGTGCGTACGCTGCTGCCGCACCCGCCCCGCCCGCACCGACGACGGCAAGCTTGGATGTCATATCTCGACAGTGGGACGGCGCGAGTAAATAACCACGAGCCGTCGGGCAGTGTCACAGCCGTCCGGCCAGCGCTCGCAAGGCGTCGTCGCCACCAGTCACCAGCGGGTCGCCGTGGCCCATGGCTGCCACGTCGAACCGCGGAATCCGCGCGGAAAGCGCGGCGACGCTCTCGCGCAACTGGGCCATGTCGTAGGAGTCACCCCAGAACGGCGTCGTCAGGCCGCCGTCGTCGCCGGCCCAGACGAGGTCGCCGAGAAAGGCCGCCGACGCGCCCTCGTGGTGGTACACCACGTGGCCCGGGTTGTGCCCTGGGGTGTGGTGGGCCGTGAACCCGCCGACGGTGTCACCATCGTCCAGCGGTTCGAGCCGGAGGTCCGGCAACGGGAACAGCCGACGGCTCGCCCGGTGGAAGAGCCCCTTGTGGTGGAGCCACTCGGGATGGGCGCGTCGCTCCAGCAGGTCGAGGTCGTCCCGGCCCAGCGAGACCGGGCCGTCGAACTCGGGGACCAGCCGGTTGAGACCGCCGACGTGGTCCAGGTCGTAGTGGGTGACCAGCACGCGGTCGAGGTCGGCCGGGGAGTAGCCCACCGCGTCGAGTTCCTCGCGAACGGTGGGTTCGTTCCACCAGAGCCCGGTGTCGACGAGCGTCAGGCTGTCGGGGCCGGCCTCGAACGCGCCCCCGTCGACGAGGTAGGCGTTCGAGGCCAGCGGCGGGAACAGGCCCAGTTCCAGCAACCAGACGCCCGGCCGAAGCTCTCGGACCATACGCGGTAAAGGGTATCAGCGTGGAAAACCACACCGCATCCCGTGAGAGTGTGACAGCCGCGGTTTCGGCTGGCAGGTCACTCCAGCCGTTTGCTCACGAGAACCACCTTTTTCTTCATCGGGTTTCCTCGCTCACTTCGCTCGCTGCAGGAAGAGCGTGGCGGCGTAGCCGCCACGTCATCCGGTTGCGGGCCGCTGGCCCGCAACCCGCTCGTGGAAAAACGTGGTTCTCGTGAGCGAAGCGAACGGGAGCTCGAAAGACGAGCGCAGCGAGTCTTTCGGTGGCGAAAAAGGCCGGCCCCCACTTTGTTCGGGCCAGTCAATCGAGACGCTTCGAGACATACGGGCCGTCCTGTTTGTACTCGAGCTTGTTCCGATAGTACTCACGGACGCCGATGCCGGAGATGACCGCAATCTTCGAGAAGCCGGCCTCGCGAGCCAGTTCCTCGGCTTTCGCGAGCAGGCGCTTGCCGTACCCCTTGTGCTGGTGGTCGTCGTCGCCGGCGGACTGGCCGACGCCGACCGAGTTGCCGTAGACGTGGAGTTCGCGGACGAGCGCAGCGTCGTCGAGTTCGTGACGGACCGGGCTGTTCGGGAACCGGAGGCGACAGAAGCCCACGAGCACGTCGGTGTCGAAGTCTTCGAAGGAGATGAAATGTTCCGTGCCGCCACAGGCCTCGTAGGTCATGACGTTCAGTTCCACGTTCTCGGCGACCTCCTCGGAGTGACCGGCCTCGCGACACCGGATACAGTCACAGGACCACCCGTGTTTCTCCATCTCCTTCCAGGCCAGCTGGCGGAGGTTGGACTTCCAGACGCCGCCCTCGATGAAGTCCGCCGGGATGTCGCGCTGGACCCGCTGGAGGCGGGTGTAGCGGGGAATCATGTCCTTGATCTCGGCGACGAGCTCGGCCGCCTCCTCGTTGTTCAGCGGGTCGAAGTCGTTTTTCTTCCACCAGTCGTAGGTGACGGTGCCCGGGACGACGAGCGTCGGGTAGATTTTGAGGTAGTCCGGTTTCCAGCGGGATTCGGAGAAGATGCGCCGGAAGTCCTCCAGACACATCTCCCTGGACATCCCCGGCTGGCCGGGCATCATGTGGAAGCCGACCTTGAACGCCGAGTCACGGAGCCGTCGGTTGGCGTCGATACTGGCCTGGACGCCGTGGCCGCGGTGCATCTCGCGGTTGATTCGCTCGAAGGTCGTCTGGACGCCCACTTCGACTTTCGTGCCCCCAAGTCTGAGCATCCGGTCGATCTGCTCGGGGTCACACCAGTCGGGCTTGGTCTCGAAGGTGGTCGCGACGTTTCGCACGTCAGCGGTCTCGTTCTCCGCGATGACGTCCTCCAGATACCGGAACTCGTAGTCGTCCTCTGCGAAGCTGATATCCTCCGCCGGCTGTGGGTCGGCCTCGGGGTCGAAGTCGTTCATCGCCTCGATGGCCCGCTTGACGAACCACTCCTGGTAGTCGTGGCTCCGGGCGGTCATCGTCCCGCCCATGATGATGAGTTCGGCCTTGTCCACGGGGTGGCCGATTTCCCGAAGCTGATTCAGCCGCAGGGTCACCTGGCCGTACGGGTCGTAGTCGTTCTGCTCGCCGCGTGCCGCGGCGGGCTCGTGGCCGGTGTAGGACTGGGCCGAGGAGAACTCCGAGTCCGGGCCGCCGGGACAGTAGAGACACTTCCCGTGTGGACACCGGTGCGGGGAGGTCATGATGGCGATAGGCGAGACGCCCGACGCGGTGCGAACGGGTTTGCGCTGGAGGACCTCCTCCAGTACCTCGCGGTGTTCCTGTGGCGCGTAGTCGAGCAGTTCGGAGTTCTGCGGGACCTTCGGGGCCGAGTACTCACGGCAGACGTCTATCTTGGCGCTCTCGACGTCGTCGCGTTCGACCTCGCCGGCGAGGATGCGGTCGACCAGCTCCGCACACACCTGCTGGAAGGCTTCCGTCTCCTCCGGGTCCTCCGTCTCCGTGCTCATCGCTTACCGGAACTGGTCGACACGGCCGAATAAGCGTGTCGCTCGGGCGTAAGTATCGAACGCTGGCCGGCCGGAGACTCGTACTCGGCGGGTCGGCGGAGACTAGCAACTTTTTTACACATCTGAGTTAACTCAAGCATTATGACCAAAGGAAAGAAGTCCCGGCGGTACGTCCTCGGTGCGACTGCAGGCGCCGCAACTGTCGGCCTCAGTGGCTGTCTGGGCGTTCTCGAAGAACAGATGTCCGACAGTAGCGACTCCGAAGGGGCGGACGAAGACGACGACGAGTCCGACGACGCGACGGAGACCGGAACGGACGAGAACAGTTCCGACTCGTCGGTCATCTACGCCGACGACTTCGAGGACGGGACCCTGGATTCCTACGATATCGTCTCGATACCGGGCGACGACGCCACAGAGACGTATCACATCACCACTTCGCCCAGTCAGGGCGAGTACGCCGTCCAGCACCGGACCGAGTCACATTACATGACACCCACGGAGGAGGTGAGTCTGGAGCCGCCACTTACATTCTCACTCGATTTCTACGTCGACGGCTGGTCGGGCATCGACATCGCACTCCAGCACGACGCGGCCCAGAACCTCACGTACCTCGTCAAGGTCCGGGACAACAACAACGGCCCGTTTATCGAGGTGGTGAAGAAGCGAAACGAGTTCGGGACCGGCGACTCGACGAAGCTTCGCAACGACAGAAACGAGAACGACGTATTCTCCACGAACGAGTGGGAGACGGTCAGTATCGACTGGGAAACGGACGGTACTATCACCGCCCGAATCTCGTCTACTGGCGAGTCTGTCTCCATTACCGACGACGAACTCTCTGGTAACCCGTTCAGACTCGTGGGGTACCACTACGACGGGTCGGCGACGTTCGACAACGTCGATATCCGTCGGTAGACCGGTCCTCACTCCTCCCAGTAGTCCAGCTCGGCGTGCCGGTCGAGATACGTCGATAGCGTCCGCTCGTCGCTGTCGCCGCCGGGCGCGCTTCCGGCGTATAGCCCGACCATATCCCGGTCGGGATAGACGGTGATGTCGGGTTCCTCCATCGTCCCGCTCATCAGCAGGCGGAGTCCGTCGTCGCCGGCTTCGATATCGTGGGCGCTCTCCTCGCCGGGCGGCAGGGCGACGTAGTCACCGGTCTCGAGGGCGTGTTCTGTCTCGTCGGGACCCAGAAAGAGCGTTCCGCTACCGTCGAGGACGAAGATAGACTCCTCGTTGCCCTCGTGATAGTGTCGCACCCACAGTCGCTTGCCGGCCGGCACCTCGTAGAGACTCGTTCCGAGCTTCTCGCCACCGGCGGCATCGGCCAGCTTCTTGCGCTTGAACTGTCGGTCGCCGTGGTCGTGTTCGGTCCACTCGAGGTCGTCGGCGTTGACGGGGCCGTCGCTCATACCGTGTCGACAGCGGATGGAAAGAAAAGTCCTGTGTCGTTACAGGTCGTCGGCGAGCCGTTCGAGCGTCGCGTCGAGCACGGCGTCGCGCTCGCCGGCCAGATAGCGCACGGAGCCGTCACGCACGCTTCGGGTGGTGACGCCGCCTTCCGGCACGCTCTCGTCGATGTCGGCGACCAGTTCGTGCAGGTCGAGGTCGGCGTCGGTCCGGACGTACAGCGTGTCAGTGTCGACGCCAACCACGGCGTCGACCTCGTCCCGGACCGAGCGGTGGAGTTCGTCCAGCAGGAGCGTCTCCGGCGGGAACTCGTACTGGTGGGAGTAGGCGTCCGTGTCCAGTACCGCGATGTCCGCCTCCGCGACCGTATGATACTCCAGATTGGCCACGGCGGTCGAGACCTCCTCGTCGACCTTCTCGCGGAACTGCTCGGCGACGTGGCCTGCCAGCCCGCCGACGTCGGTCTCGTCGTCGCCGAAGACGAGGTCGGTGATGAGCTCACGCTTGTCCTCGTAGGACTGGTAATGGGCTTCCAGCGCGACGGCCTCGCGCAGCTGGGCGAGCGCCTCGGCGTCGTAGCCGGCCTCGCTCGCGAGGTCGACGTAGGCCTCGGGGGCGCCCTCCCAGAAGCTCACCGCAGGGAGGTGCTGGAGGTCGTCGCGCACGTCGTCGTTGACGTGGGCCGCGACGTTGGCCGCGAGCGTCGTCGCGGTCGTGTCGGGCACGTTGGCCAGGCTCGGCGAGACGACAGCGTCGACGGCGTCGGTGACGGCGCCGTCGACCGCGATGTCGTCGACGACGACGGTGGGCGCCCCGTAGACGTTCAGCAGGTCGAAGCCGTCGAGGCTCTCGCGGGTGCCGCCGGCGGCGACGAAGACGAACAGGGGAAGGGCCTCGTCGTGGCGCTCGCGGTTGTCGAGCATCTGGGAGGCGTCCTTGGTGGCGTCGTCCATGTCGTAGACGCCACCCTCCAGCGGTCGGCGGTCGAAGTAGTGGTACTGAGCGTCGGCCCGTCGGTGCTGGTCAGTGACAAGCGGGAGCGTCGCGCGTTCGAGCGCGCTCCCCGCGAGATAGCCGTCGGCGGTGTTGGTGTGGCGGACGATGACCGGCCGCTCGGTGAGCACCGCTTTGCGAATCTCGGTGGCGGCCTCGACCAGGTCCTCCGAGAGGGCCTCGACGGTGCCGTCCGCGGCCAGGGGCTCGACGGCGTCTGGACGGGCCTCGTCGTCGAGGGCGTCCGCGAGGCGCTGTTCGACCGCGTCGCGCTCCTCGTCGTCGAGGACGGTGAGCGCCTCGGTCTCGACCTGCAGTTCGCCCCGTCGTTCGCGCACTTCGCCGTCGAGTCGGACGAACTCGCCCTCCTCGACGTCGGGATAGGCACGGACGCCTGCTTCGACGAACGCGGCGCAGTCGACGGTGCCGGTCTCGTCCTGTAGTTCGAAGACGGTCGGGCCGGAGGTCTGGCGGATGCCGACGACCTCGCCCTCGAGTCGGACGTCCTCGCCGACGTGGTCCGCGAGGGCGCCGACGGGAACCGTCTCCAGTTCGTCCTCGGCCTCGACGACGGCCGCGCCGCCGCTGGCGGAGTCCGTTTCGGTCGTCTCGTCGGCGGACTGCTCGTCGTCGCTGTCCGAACCGAACGAGCCGCCGGCTTCGGAGACACGGTTGTCGTCGCCCATCTGACTCACGTCACCCGCTTCCGGTTCCGCGGGCTCGGCCTCGGCTGTGTCCGCGTCGGTCTCGGCCTCGTCTGTGTCCGCGTCGGTCTCTGCCTCGACCGCATCGTCTTCGCTGGCAGTCTCGTCCGACGCGTCTGCGGACGTGTCGGGGGACTGAGCAGACGCCCCGTCCCCGTCAGCGTTTCCCGACTCGGCCTCGTCCTCTTCCTCCTCCAGCAGCGTCGAGTGGCCCACGTCGGGGTCGTCGACCAGCACGCCGCGGAACTCGCGTTCGGCCTGCCGGATGGACCAGCCCAGATCGACGTTGCCGTTGTCGCGGACGTTCTTGACCTGGACGTACACCTCGTCGCCCGGCTCCCAGTCCAGCGAATCGAGCCGCTGGTCCAGTTCACTGCGGTGAAGCAGGCCGGTGACGCTGTCGCCGATGTCGACGAAGACGCCGAACTCGGCGAAGCCGTCCACGTTGCCGCGGTAGTATCGACCAATGTTCAGCTGGTCGGCGCTATTCCCTCGGAACTCGAACAACGCGTCCTCCTCGTGGAGGTCACAGATGTGTCCGTCGACGGATGTGCCGCAAATGATACACGAACCCATTGCCCGATGCAAGCAGGTGGGGCCTAAAACTGTTGTCGAATTCGCCGCGCGAGAAAATCCCTGATTACCGACAGCTCACTCGAAGACCTCACTCTCCGATTCGAGCAGCTCCAGCCCGTCTGCGACCGCTCTGGCCTGTTCCGGGAACAGCGCGACCTCTATCTCGCTGCCCTGTTCGTCCTCGAAGGCGAGTTTCACGCGTTTGTCGCCATACTCGCGAACGTCGACCCCTTCGATGTCGTACATCTTGACCGTCGCCTGTTTGTTCGACGGGCCGACGTTCTTGACGGCGCCGTCCTTGAGTTCGAGCATGAAGTCGTCGATGTCCAGCGTGAGCATACCTCACCTTTGCGCTCCGGCCTAAAATCCGCTCGCACTCGTACTGCCGGCTATAACAAACTGACGTAATTCGCCACCCCAGGGGGGCGAATATCTTTACGAACTTATACCCGGCAGTATCCCGAGCGCCGTCAGTGCGTCGAAGCCCCGGAAGCCGTAGCCAAAGATGATTGCAGCGGGGAGGGTCCCAACGGCGACCGCTTTCGGCAGACTGAGCTCGTGGACCACGGCCGTGCCGACGACGTATAGTGCCGCGCCCCAGAGCGTGACGACCACGCGCAGCTCCGGGAACGGAAGTCCCGCGACGATGCAGGGCGCCATCGCGTAGCACATGACCTGGACCGTCTCGCTGATACCGCCCCGGTCGGGCGCGGTGGGGACGAGCAGGAGCGTCTGTATCGCCGCGGTAAGATGGACCGTTATGGGCGCGACGAAGACGATGATACCCAGGAGGGCAAGCACGGCCACGCCCGGCGTGAAGTCGCCGATGGCGGGGTAGGGAAAGGGCCCGGTCGAGATGACGCCGCGGCTCGCGAGTTCGACCACGAGGAAGCGGCCCAGTTCCTCGACGAGGACGACCAGCGACGCGAAGATGAGTCCCGGCGCCTGGTCACCGGGGGCGATGCCGGTCCGGAAGAACCGTCGCGGTCTGCGGAGGACTTCCGCCCAGGCGCGCACGATGGCCACCGGTCCGCGGTCACGCCCCGTCCCGGTGGTCTCGACCCACTGTGTCACGGCTGTGTGTGGGGACTCGGTCAGTAAGACAATTGCGAGTTCCGCTCCGGTATCAGAAGGTGTCAGTCACGGCGCTTGCCTGGCTAATCGTCGGCGCCTTCAGTCGTGGCACCTGCGGAGCAGCTGCTCACGAGTGCGGGCACACGGCCCTCACGGCTAATCATCTGCTCCGACGTTCTCCGTGCTCTCCAGACACGGCGGGTCGGGTTCGATGTTGGCGTACTGCACAGCTTCTTCGCCCAGTCGCGCGACCCGCTCGTCGATTCCCTCGTCGGTAATCGCGCCGTTCTCGACGGCGTCGCGAGCGCGTGGGACGGCCGCCTGATGGGGGATAACCCAGCAGTTCAGCGCCCGACAGACCGACCGGAGGTGTTCCAGCGCGGTGATGGGGAACCCGCCGCCGGCGACGGCCAGCAGGCCGACGGTCTTGTTCTCGAACTCGTCGAAGCCGCAGTAGTCGAGTGCGTTCTTCAGCGGCGCCGAGTACGAGCCGTGGTAGACGGGCGTCCCGAGGAGTATCGAGTCGGCCTCGCGGATTGTACGGGTAAGTTCGGGCGCGTCACCGGCCTCGCGGTCGTCCGCGTCGAAGACCGGCAGCTCGTACTCTCGCAGGTCCAGCAGTTCGGTCTTGCCGCCGGCCCCGGCGGCCGCATCGAGGGCGCGTTCGACGGCGACGCGGGTGTAGCTCCCGTCGCGGAGACTCCCCACGACGCCGACGACGTGTGGTCGTGCCATACGTCGACGCAGACAGCGACGGTCCAAAGTGGTAGCGGAAATTCCGGGGCTGCTTGCCGAGCGAGACCATCGGCCGCCAAGCGGTGGCTCACTTTCGTAGGCCTGGCGCTCGTAGTACGATTATGCGACCAACGGTCGCGGATTTCCGACCGGACATCCCGTATCGACTCCGGCACCTCATCGGACCGCGGTTGACCAGACTGGCCAGGCGGGTCGGCCGGCCGGAGTTCAGGCTCCATCGGTCGGGCTACGCCGGGACAGTCGACGTGCCGATGAACGAGTTCGAGCGGGCGCTATCTACCGGTGGCTTCGCGTGGGGACCGGTCAGCTGGTACCATCAGCCGCCTGTGGGGGCGGACCCGAACGGGAGCTGGACCTACCGCAGAGTCCCGTTTTCGGACCGTCAGCTCCACGTTATCCTCAGCAGACGCGACGACGACCGTATCGACGTCTACGCCCACTGGGAGTACAACTGGCGCCGCCATCCGGTCAAGCACGCGAAACAGCTCGGTATCGACCGAGAGGGCGGCTCGACGTCGATGCAGGCGTGGTTCGACAGCCAGGGTATCGACTACGACTCACGCTCGCGGACCCGGCGGAAAGTCAGTCACGCGGTCCGCCGCGTCGCCGCGTCGCTGCTCGGTCGCGGGACCGGCGAGTAGGGGGGTCGCCAGTCCCCCCGTACATCGGTTTTATCCCTGATGTACGGTAACATACATCTATGGCCGACCAGCCTGTTGGACCCGAGGTGGCCGGGGAGAACGTCGCTGGTGAGATACCGGTCGAGGAGCCCGAAGCAGTCACCGACGAGGCTATCGTTCACGACGACGAGACCGAACTGGAGCGGACCATCGGGCTCGTCGGCGGGCTGGCAATCGGCATCGGGACCATGATCGGGGCCGGTATCTTCGTCTTCCCCGGTCTCGCGGCCAGCACGGCCGGGCCGGCCGCCTCCCTGTCGTTCGCTATCGGGGGCGTCATCGCGCTTCTCGTCGCGCTCCCGACCGCCGAACTGGCGACCGCGATGCCACGGAGCGGGGGCGGCTACTACTTCGTTTCCCGGAGCCTGGGAACCGCCGCGGGCGCGATTGTGGGCCTCGGACTGTGGCTGGGGCTGGTGTTTGCCTCCGCGTTCTATCTCGTCGGGCTGGGCCACTACGCGACCGCTGTGCTGGCCGAGGTCGGCATCGAACTCGGCGTCAACCCGGTGGTCGCTATCGCGCTCCTGTTTGGAGTCGTGCTGACGGCGCTGAGCATCGGTGGAACCGAGAACACCGCCACACTCCAGAACTACGTCGTCGGAATTCTACTCGTGGTACTGACAGTGTTTCTCACGTACGGCGTCCTCGATGCACTCGGCGTGTTCGGCCGGGAAGCTCCCCCCAGCGTGTTCTTCTCACAGGGAACGTTCCCGGTGTTGACCACCGCTGCGCTCGTCTTCACCTCCTATCTCGGGTTCGCTCAGGTCGCAACTGTTGCGGGTGAGATAAAACAGCCGAGCCGGAATCTCCCGCGCGCGATGATCGGGTCGGTCCTCATCGTCACCGTGTTCTACGTGGTGACCATCTTCGTCGCGACGAGCGCCTTCGGCGCGGACCGGCTGGGCACCTTCGGCGAGACTGCCATGGTCGAGGTCGCGCGGGAGTTCCTGGGACTGCCCGGCGCGGTCGCGATACTGTTCGCCGGCCTGCTTGCGACCTTCTCCAGCGCGAACGCCTCGATACTTTCGGCCTCCCGGGCCGTCTACGCGCTGAGTCGTGACGCCTTGCTCCCCCGACGAGCGAGCGAAGTGAACCTCCGCTTTGGCACGCCACACGTGGCCCTGCTCGCGGCCGGCGGCCCGATTCTCGTGCTCGTCGCGACCGGCGAGGTCGAGCTCCTCGCGGAGGTCGCCTCCTTTCTGCACCTGGTGATGTACGGCCTCATCTGTGTCGCGTTGCTGGTGTTGCGCCGACGGAATCCGGAGTGGTACACCCCGAGCTATCGGGTCCCAGGGTATCCGGTCGTCCCCGTCGTCGGGGCGCTAGCCAGTTTCGGCCTCGTCGCGTTCATGCAACCGGCCTCTATCGTCGTCGGCGTCGGGGTCATGATTCTCTCGTATCTCTGGTACCGATACTACGCGAGCGGCGTCAGGCTGCAAGGAGCCATCTGACAATGACAGACCGACCATCCATCCTCGTCCCGATACGCGTCCTCGACGGTGAATCGATTCCCGACGGCGTGCCCGAACTCCTGGCGAACGCCCACGTCGTCCTGCTGGGGTATCACGTCGTCCCGGACCAGACCGCGACGGGGCAAGCGAAGATGCAGTTCGAGGAGCGGGCAAACAGGCGACTGGACAGGTACGAGTCGACCCTCGAAGAGGCGGGCGCGACCGTCGAGCGACGGCTGGTGTTCACCCACGACGGGCAGAAGACACTCGACAGAGTACGCAAGAAATGCGACTGTCTGGCCGTCCTGGTCCCCAACGGGACGAGTCCGCCGGACGACGTCCTCGTCGCGGTCAGAGGCACTGCCGGCGTGAGCCGACTCGCAGACGCAGTCGCTGGCCTGTTCGGCTCGACGGACGTCACCGTGACCATGTATCACGTCACCGAGACGAACGAGACCGACGACGATATCGAGACCTTCCTCGATGGGGTGAAAGACCGGTTGACCAGCAAGGGAATGGCACGGTCGGCAATCGAGACGCGAGTCGACCCCGAACAGAAACGGCTGAAAGCGATCGCGACGGCGGCCGAGGAGTACGACGCCCTCGTGATGGGCGAGTCCGACCCATCGCTGGCGACGTTCGTCTTCGGGATGCCGGCCGAGCAAATCGCCGACAGGTTCCTCGGCCCGGTGCTCGTGGTCCAGCGCGAGCACAGCGAGTCATCCTGAGCCGGTTACGTCCGGCTCAGTGTCGCCACACCGTCCGTGAGTGTCACCAGCCCGTCGTCGTCCAGGTCCGAGAGCAGGCCCCGGAGCCACTCGCGTCCGTACTCGCCCTCGGGCGCGTAATCGACCCGCACCCGCGGACCGAGTTCGTCGAGCGCCAGTTCGTCGTACTCGTTGAGCACGCTGATGACGCGCCCCCGCATCTGTCGGCGCGACCCCTCGAAGGTCGGCTGGGTGGGGACGTCCGGCGCGGTGAAATCGCCCGACTGGTAGGCCGAGCACCACTCGCGCCACGGGCACTGTGCGCCGTCGCAGTCCGGCGTCTTCTCGCAGGCCACCCCACCCAGTTCCATGATGGCGTTGTTCCAGACCTCGGAGCGGCCCTCGGGCATGAGTCGCTGAGCGGTTTCCTCGAAGGCACTGTCGTCGTCGGGCACGTCGAACGCGCGGTAGAGCACACGCTTGACGTTCGTATCCACCACGGCGTTTCCGTTGTTGAACGCGAAGGAGGCGACGGCGTTGGCGGTGTAGGGGCCGACGCCCATCAGCTCCGAGAGGCCGTCCGGGTCCCGTGGCCACTGCCCGTCGTGGTCCTCTACTACCTGTCGGGCGGCCTCGTGGAGGTACTTCGCGCGGTTGTTGTACCCCAGCGAGTGGTCGGTCCAGAAGCCCACCACGTCGCCGCGGTCGGCCGCCGCGAGGTCCGCGACCGTCGGCCACTGCTCAAGGAAGTCCTCCCACGCCGCGACGACGCGGTCGAGCTGGGTCTGCTGGCTCATCACCTCCGAGACGAGAATCTCGTAGGGGTCGTCGGTCTGACGCCACGGGTAGTCGCGGTGGTCGGCCTCGTACCACTCGACGAGGGCGGTCTGGACCGCTGGGACGTCGTTCGGGAGATGGTCGTCTCCCGCCTGCTCACTCATTGGCGGCTCTTTGGACCTCGATGATTTGTGTGTGGTGGTCGAGTCGCAAGTCGTTTTTACGGGCTGGCCCTTCGAACAGGCATGACCCTCGACGAACTGCAAGACGAGATGCAGGACCGGTACGCTGACCTCGACGACGACCTCTCGGTGTCGCTGGACCGGGAGACGCGCAACGAACTGGCGATGCTCTCGGTCGCGCTGGACCCCGAGGACACCGACGAGCTACTCCGCCGGGCCGTCCATATGCTGTTCCAGTCGACCGTCGAGCGCGGGACCCTGGATTTCCACCTCCGGTCGGGCTACGACTGTACCTACGACGAGTTCCTCTCGGGGATGACCTTCGACGAGATGGCCGGGGGCAACCAGTTCCCACAGGCACAGGACAACGACGACCGGCGCTACCAGTTCTAGGCGAGCATCGCGACGACCAGTGCGCTCGCGCCGCCAAGGACGACGGTACTCCAGATAGCGACGCGCCCGGCGAAGCTCCGGTCGGGCCCAGGAGCGGTCATCGCGGCCTTGACGGCGATGCTGGCCGCGGTGGCGAGCAAGATAGCGAGCATCGCCGTCGTCTCGTCGATGGCGCCACCGCGGTACAGCAGGACGGCGGAGGTGGTCGCACCGGCACTGGAGACCAGCCCGGAGAGCACAGAGGTGACGTAGAGGCCGGCGGTGCCAAAGCGGGCGCTGGCGACGCTGCCGACGACGACCACCAGCAAGAAGACGCCGCCAAACGCCAACACGCCACGCAGCGAGAACGGGCTGGTCAGGTCCATCTCGACTTCCTCTGACCAGTCGGCGGTGTAGGCCGCGACGGCGACGCTTCCGACGATGACGGCACCCAGCGGGACGAGTGGCGTGAGCAGGAGCCCGCTCTCGATGGTGAAGACGACGGTGATGAGCAGGTTCCGCAGCGCCATCGCGGCGTCGGCGAGCAGGATAGCGGCGACGGCGTAGGAGGAGGCGGCGGGCTGCTGTCGGACGTGGTCTATCATCGTCCCCACGACGGCCGTCGAGGAGGCCAGCCCGCCGAAGAAGCCGGTGACTGCGATACCGCGCCCGCCGTAGGTCTGGACGATGGCGTAGTTGACGAAGCCGATGCCCGCGACGAAGACCACCATGAGCCAGACGACGCGTAGCTCGATAGTCACACTGAGGATATCGCCGGGGATGCGTACTGGGTCGGTGGGCAACAGCGGATAGATGACAAAGGCGAGGATAGCGAACTCGGTTCCGGAGCGGAGTTCCTGCTTGCTGAGCCCCCAGGCGAAGCTGTGTAGCTCCCGCTTCAGAACGAGCAACAGCGACGAGAGGACGGCCACAGTCACGCCCTCCAGGATGTATCCCGCCGCGACGACGGCGCCGACGCCGTAGGCCACGAGCAGTGAGACGGAGGTCGTCAGCGAGAGCGTCTGTTCCTCGGCTTGCAGCCCCTGGACGGCAAGCAGGATGCCCTGGACGATGACCAGCACCCCGCCCAGAACGAGCAGGGTGTCGCGTTCGGTGACGGTAAAGACGGCCGCCAGCAGACTGACCAGCGCGAACGTCCGGATGCCCGCTGACTTCTGGGACCACTCCCGTTCGAGCCCGAGGAACATCCCCAGCGCCCCCGCGAGCAGGATTCGCAGAATCCCCTCGTCTATCCCGGGGGCGGCCAGCTGTATCGAACTCTGCACGGGAGACCTACGGCCTGGAGCGACTAAGCGTGTCGGCCGACGAGGTAGCTTTTTCCTTCACCCAACTGAATCCCGAATCATGGCTGAGTACGACGTGGATATCAACTGGCCACGCGCGTTCTGGATTAGCTTTGGCGTCGTGCTAGCCGCCACGATACTGTTCGTTACGTACTCGTTTATCGGCACGTTCGTCTTCGGTATCTTCATTTACTACGCGACGCGGCCGCTCTACCGCCGGGTCCAGCGCCGTGTGAAACAGCCGACGGTGTCGGCGCTGCTCTCGCTGTTCTTGCTAGCATTGCCGGTACTGGTCTTGCTGTACTACACGTTAGCCATCGCGGTACAGGAGTTCAGCCGCTTCGCCCAGACGACGGACGTCGGACCTTACGCCGACGCCATCGAGCCGTACATCAACGTCTCCGAGGTGGTCCAGAACCCCCAGACACTGCTCTCCGACGCGGGTGGGCCGGGGACCATCGTCGACACGCTGGGGCAGTTCGTCGGCTATCTCGGCGTCGTCGGGACGGGGCTCATCCACGCGTTCGTGATGTTCGCGCTGGCGTTCTACCTGCTCCGAGACGGCCCGCGCTTTGCCGAGTGGGTCAAGGGCTTTCTCGACCACCGCGGTGTGCTCGACCACTACTTCCACGAGGTCGACCGGAGCTTCCACAAGGTGTTCTACGGGAACATCCTGAACGCCATCGTCACGAGCGCCATCGGTGCGATCGCCTTCAGCGTCGTGGATTTCGTCGCACCGGCCGGTCTCTCTGTGCCCTACCCCGCCCTGACGGGAGTGCTCGCGGGGGCGGCGAGTCTCATCCCCATCATCGGGATGAAGATCGTCTACGTGCCGATGGCCATCTATCTGGCCGTCACTGCCGGCCTCGACGGCGAAGGCTGGTGGTTCGTCGCGCTCTTTGTCGGGGTCGCCTTTGTCGTCGTGGACACGATACCGGACCTCGTCGTCCGGCCGTACGTCTCCGGTGGCGGGTCACTCCCGCTCGGGCCGTTCGGGCGGGCAGAATCGACGCCCGAGGCCGACTCGAACCCCGGGCTGCACACGGGGACGCTGATGTTCGCGTACGTTCTGGGCCCGTTCCTCTTTGGCTGGTACGGGCTCTTCCTCGCGCCGATGATACTGGTGCTGGTCGCACACTTCGCCAGATTCGTCCTGCCAGTCATCGTCGAGGGACAAGCCCGCCCCAGCGGCGTCGACCCGACGAACCTCGTGGGTGAGGAAGTGGGTGACCCGGAGATAGACGACGTGCCAGCGGCCCAGCGGGACGAGGACTCGGCTCCCACGCCGGGTGCCGAAGACCCCTCCTAGGCGTCGGCCTCGGTATCGACGTACTGGTTCTCCCAGTCACGGCGAGCGTCGAGTTCACGGCGGCCACGGCGGGTCAGCGTGTAGAAGTTGGTCCGTCGGTCGCGCTGTCCCTTCTCGACGAGGCCCTTGTCGACGAGGGTGTCGAGATTGGGATAGAGCCGGCCGTGGTGAATCTCCTTCTCGTAGTAGGCCTCCAGCTCCTCCTTGATAGCGAGGCCGTGGGGCTCTTCGTGGCCCGAGATAACGTAGAGGAGATCCCGTTGAAAGCCGGTCAAATCGTACATCGTCTGCGTCTACTCATATATCAGGGACAGAACCATTTAAATATGTCGGATTGGCGAGTTTCCAGTCCCAGCGCGTGGCCGAGACTGGTCGTAGCGTGCTTCTGAATCCAGACAGGGGGATATCGAGTGGTCGCGGAGACAGTTCAGTTTCCCGTCATACGGCGGGCTTGTGAGCGGCGGTCCTGTTATCTCCCGGCGCAATCTTTTGCTGGTATGCCAGAGAAAACGCTGTTCGAAAGTGAGCAGTTGATGGGTTGTGAGTCCGTCACGTAGTACCTGCGGACTCGCGGATACGCTGGAATCAGGCTCCGAGGTGACGCTGCGTGCGGGCGACCAGTCCGTGACCACGAGCCCGCCGAGCGAAGTGGAGCTAGAGTGGCCAGAGAGCGCGAGTCGGGGCAGCGAACTCTCCATCGAGTAACCTGGGGCGCGTCGCTGGTTCGTTACTGCAGCTACGTCGTACCCACGGTCGCGTCGCTGTCTGACATTTCTCAGCGAAGTAAGTGGAAAGCGGCCGCCGAAAATGCGGCCGCTTGCCGCCCTGAATTGGTCCCCGCTGACGCTTCGGCCCTCCAAGCGAAGCGTCACTGGATAGAAAGTGAGTGAGTGACTTAAAAGTACCGGCCCTCTGTCGATATGGACGCTGTCTGAAACGTTTCGGCCTTGCAAGTGACGGGCGAGCGTAATCGACTCGATGCCAGATGACTGTCACTGGCCCGTGCGCTGTGAGTGTTCTGTTCGTACATACAGCGGCCCGCAGGGGCGTTTCCACGCGGTTGTGCCGGGGGTGCCGACGACCGCGACTGCTGTGCAGCGGCCGGACAGTCACGGATTCTCTCGCCGTTTGACCCCGTTCAGGTAGCCAAATTCGGGACGGACTCGTGTCTGCGGGCAGTATCTGACCGAGCGCTCGGAACACGTACCTGGTTTGGGACTGAGGAATTTCCTCGTCAAATGTCTTGAGACCACAGGTCGAAGTGATGACATATGAACGGCCTCGAACTGGCGCTTCGCCTGTCGGCCGGCCTCTTGCTCATCCTGGCAAACGGGTTTTTCGTTGCCATCGAGTTTGCACTGACCCGCGTCCGGCAATACTCGGAGTCGGAATTCGATTCGCCGGGGTTACAGCGAGCCTGGGGGATGACCAGCGATCTCGAGATATATCTTACGAGCTGCCAGGTCGGTATCTCCGCGACGAGTATCGCCGTGGGAATCGTCGCAGAACCAGCGCTTGCGAGACTCATCGACCCGTTCTTCGAGAACACGTTGCTCGCGTCCATCGGTGCTGGTGGCGTTCTCGCATTTCTCGTCATCAATCTGCTTCACCTGACACACGGAGAACAGACGCCGACGTATCTCGGCGTCGAACGGACGAAGTTCGTCGCCCGGTACGGTGCGACACCGCTGTACTGGTTTGCCAAAGCCCTGTACCCGGTCATCTGGGTCGGTGATGGCGTCGCCAAGTGGACGCTCCGACGCTTCGGTATCGAGATGACCGGTGCGTGGCTCGAAACTGAAACCGACCGCGTCGAATCCCGGGCCGACCTGCGCCACCGGCTCGGGTCCACGCTCGATAAGGGCGATATCGCCGACGAGCGAAAAACTGAGATACTCAACGCTTTCACCGTCGGTGAACGGCCCGTCAGTGACGTCATGACCGACCCTGGGGATATCGTGTTCCTCTCGACGAGTGCGTCCGTCGAGACCAACCTCCAGCGGATCGGGAACAGCCCCCACACGAGGTTTCCAGTGATTGGAAACGACCCGACGGACTTCCGAGGCATCGTCTACGTCCCTTCGGTCGTCGATGCGATAGACGAGTTGCGACGTGGCGAGGTCACCGTCGAGGATATCGCCGCGGCCCCGATGACCATCCCCAGCGACACGCCGATAAGCGACGCCGTCGACCGGTTTCAGGACGAACACCAGGAACTCGCGCTCGTGTTCGAGGAAACCGAAGCCAATATCCTCGGGCTGGTGACCGCGACAGACGCACTCGAAGCGATAATGGGAGAAATCGAAGACCCCCTCGATATCCAACGTCGGGAGTGACACCTTCGAGCCGAAAGAGGCTTGAGTATGAATATGATATGAATATGTATGACTCAAGGCAAGGAGCGTAAAATTGGTCAACGGGGGCAAGTCACGCTGCCGAAAGAACTACGAGAGAAACTGGGTATCCACGGAGGTGACGAGGTACTGGTCCACGAGGAAGACGGGAAAATCATCATCGAAAGGCCCCTGTCCCGTGAGGAACTCGCTGAGGGATACCGGCGACGCGCAGCGGAATCCGAAGCCATCGCCGAGGAGATGGACAGTGTCTCACGCGAGGCCGACGAGTACCTCGGTGATATCCCTGAGTGGTAATCTATGGACGTTCGCCGTGGAGACATCGTCATTGTTTCGCTCGACCCGACGGAAGGTTCCGAGCAACGGGGAACACGACCCTGTCTGGTCGTGCAAAACGACATCGGGAACGAGAACGCACCGACGACTATCATCGTTCCGCTAACGACCTCGCGAGGGGACGACCTGTATCCGTTCGAGGTATATATCTCGGCAGCGCAGTCCCCACTTCGAGAGGATTCGGTGGCTCTCTGTAGTCAGATTCGCACGGTTTCGGTCGACCATCGTATCAAAACCGATATCGGCTCCGTCCCTGAGTCTCGTATGGACGAAGTCGATGAGGCGCTCGAATACAGCCTCGGTCTGAAGGAAGTCTAGCGGGACTCCCGTTGCTCGACCTTGTTCAGCTCGATGAGCAGGCGAAAGGTTGCCTTCACGAGGTTGGCGTCGACGTCGAACCGTTCTGCGTTCTCGCCGGCGCGGTCCATGACGGCCTGTTCCTGTGACTCGTCGGTCGTCGGGAGTCCCTGCTCCTGCTTGACCTCTGCGATAGTGTCGGCGACGTAGGTCCGCTGGGCGATTTTCTCGACGATTTCACGGTCGATAGTGCGTATCTCCTCGCGCAGTTCATCCAGTGACATCTCTTCGGGGTTCGAGCTCATTGTGTCTGTGTTCCCTCCGTTTGCGTGGTCGTCAACAAGGTTCTGCCGGGTCGTTCGTCCCAGTACTCCCTGACCTGTTCGAGCGCCTGGCGGTCGCCGACGGCGGTAAAGGACGGGCCGGTCCCCGACAGCGAGACGCCCTCGACCTGCGAGATACCCTCGACTATCGGCTCGGTGTCGAAGCCAAGCGCGGCACAGAAGGCCAGTCCGTTGACGGTCATGGCGCGCTGGTAGTCGCCGTCCAGCGCCAGGTCCTCGACGAGCCGGGCCATCGGCGCAATCTGCCGGCAGCGGTCGACGTCCGCGTCCGCCGAGAAAGACTGCTCCGGGGGCGTCCAGACGAGGACGTCCCAGTCCACTTCCTCCCGGGCCAGCAGGTCGTCGCTCTCGTTGTCGGTGACTGTGACACCGCCCAGCATCGACGCAGAGGCGTCGTCGAACGCGCCCGTTATCGTGACACCGACGTCGCGGGCGGCCATCACCCCCAGCCGCGCCATGTCCTCGCGGGTCATCCGGTCGGTGGCCTCGAGCGCGGAAAGCGTCGCCATCACTGTGGCGTTCGCGGCCGCGCTCGAACTCTTCAGCCCGGAGGCCATCGGCACCTCGCTCTCGGTTCGGACCGTCCCCCCCGATACCGCGGGCATCCCCACGGCCCCGCCGTGGGCGTCGATGACGTACTCGACGCAGCGCTCGACGAGGCGCGTATCGGCGTCGGGCGCCCCCGCGACCTCGCCGGTCACGTCCTCACGCTCCGTGGACAGTTCCACGGTCGCAGTGGTGTACTCGTCGATAGCGAACGCCGAGCCCCGTCCCGTCGCCAGCGCGTTCAGAACCGTTCCGGCCGCCGGCGCTCGTGCTTGCCCTTCCATCGGTCATTGGTCTCGCCCGCCGGTATTTACCATCTGCGGTAGTGACTACCCGTCTGTCGACGAGACCGCCCGCCGGGGCCGTCGCTCCGGACGAACCGCGCGGCGAGCGAGCAGGAACCCAATCCGACAGCGCGCCGTTTTTGCCACCGGAGGGTGAACTACTCTGTATGACCAACCGTTCGGACATCCCGCCCGAAACCGTCTCGGTGGAGCTAACCGAGGACGGCATCGCCGTGGAGTACCTCGACGGCCGGACCGCCTTCTACCACGGCGTCCCCACCAAAGCCGAGGAGAGCGTGACCACGGCACCGGGCAAGGACACGCACGTGCTCATCACCGACAAGACCGAAACGTCGGGTGTCATGGTCTACGTCAACGACCTCCGGACCCACGACGACATCATCGAGAAGAGCGGCGTCGGCCGCGTCATCTTAGAGGACGGCGAGGAGGACGAACTGTTCCCCGGCGTCACGGTCACAGACCACCAGATGCGCGTCGAGGTGACCGTCGACTACGACGTGACCGACGGCCGCGTGTTCGTCTTCGAAGAAGACGAAATGGGCGAGCGCAGTTTCGAGATAGTGCCGGCCGAATAGACGAGAATCCGGCGAGGGGATTGTGGAGGTCGCTTGGCGGGGGGTAGCGTTATTATTTCTCCCCTTCTTTTGACGTATAATGGGCGTGCAGTTCCCGTTCGTCTCGGGTCTGATGTTCGGGGCTACGGCGTTGATACTGGCGGCTGCGGCCGTCGCCTATCGACACGACTCGGTACCCGGAACGAGGATGTTCGTCGTGTTCATGTGCTGTGCGGCCCTCTGGGCCGTGACCTACGGAACCCAGCTATTGTTCACAGGGCTCGACGTACAGCTGTTCTGGACGAACCTGCAGTACCCCGCCGGCCTCTTTACGTGTATTACCTTCGGCATCTTCGTGTTGCACTATACGGGTCGTGAGCACAGACTGACGCGGACACGGCTGGCGGTCGCGTCGGTGCTCCCGGCGGTCACGTCGGTCGCTGTCTGGGTCCCAGGCTACCAGTGGCTCGTGTGGCGGGAGGCCTCGCTGGTACGCGTCAACGGGTTCCTCATCGCCGATATCACCCACGGGCCACTGTTCGCCGTGGCGGTCGCCTACAGCTATCTGGTCGTCGTCGGGAGCCTGGGGCTGCTCGGCCTGACGACGCTTCGGACCCGCCAGTTATACCAGAAACAGACGGCGCTCATCACCGTCGCCGCGTTCGTCCCGCTGGTGGGCGGGGCCGTCGCGTACGTGCTGGACATCACGGTCATCGACTACACGCCAGTCGGGCTGGCGGCCTTCGGCGTCGGCGTCGCAGTCGCGCTCTCGCGGTACCGGCTGCTCGACGTCCACCCGGTCCCGCGCAATCGCATCATCGACCAGATAGAGACCGGCGTGGTGGTGACCGACGCCAGCGACCGTATCGTCGATATCAATCCGGCAGCCACCGACGTGCTCAGTTGCAGTGACCCGCTCGGCCGGGAGCTCCGAGATATCGGCGGCATCGCGGCGGAGATGGCGTCGATGACCGCCGAGACGACCGCGGAGGTAAGCGGTGACGAGGACGGAACGTACTTCGAGTGTACGAAATCGACGCTGGCCGCCGAGGGCGGCTTCGAGGACACGCACCTCTACATCCTGACGGACGTGACCGAACGGCGCCAGCGCCAGCAGACGCTCGAAGCGAAGAACGACCGGCTCGACAGCTTCGCAGAGGTGCTCTCACACGACCTCCGGAACCCGCTGTCGGTCGCGCACGGCATCGCAGACGTGGCCCGTGCAGAACCGGCACCCGAGCATTTCGACCGTCTCGACCAGGCCCACGACCGCATGGCCGAGATTATCGACGACATGCTGACGCTGGCCCGCAGCGGTGACCCGGTCGACGACCCCACTGTCGTCGACCTCGAGACTGTCGCCACGGACGCCTGGGAGAACGTGGCAACCGAGGACGCCGAACTGACCGTCGAGGGAACGCGGACACTCGAGGCCGACACACAGCGGCTCAAACAGCTCTTCGAGAACCTCTTTCGGAACAGCGTCGAGCATGGTCGTTCGAGAGACGGCAAAGCCGTCTCTCGTGATGACGAAAATTCCCAAGGGGAATTTTCGAACCACTCGACGAGCCCCGACTCGCAGGCTCGGCAGGACAGCGTGGAACACGGTGCCACGGCGAAAGAGCCGCCGGTCCGCATTCGCGTCGCCCCGACGGAATCGGGCTTTTTCGTCGCCGACGACGGCCCCGGTATCCCGGTCGACCAGCGCGATGCGGTGTTCCGGTCGGGCGTCTCCTCGGCGCCGGGCGGCACCGGCGTCGGGCTGGCTATCGTCAAGACTGTCGTCGACGGCCACGACTGGGCAATCGACGTGAGCGACAGCGAACACGGCGGGGCCCGGTTCGACGTCGAGACCGTGGTGAGGGAGATGTAGCGGCGAACGGACAGAGTGAGCGACCGGGTTTCCGAGCGGGCGAGACCTTATTTGTACGGCAGAGGCGCCAGAAAGCATATTACATGACATCGAAAAGACGTTTCCATGCCCTCCAGGCGACAGTTCGTCGGTGTCATCGGGACAGCGATGGCGCTATCCGGCTGTAGCGCGCTCGAATCGGCGACCTCGACCGAGACCGAACAGTCCGTCTCGACGGCCATCACAGCACGGCTCCTCGGTCCGGAGACCGACCAGCAGCTGTTCGATGGCAGCGAGGTTGCACGGGTCGGCGAGGTGAACGAAGATAGCGGGACTGTCCAGCTCCCGATCACTCTGACTGACGCCGGGCAGACGTCGCTCACCGAACAGTTCCGCTCGGCGAACGTCTCGGAGAATTCCGGCGAGTTCGAGATGCAGCTACTGGACGACGGCGAGGAGTTCCATCGGTTCGGTATCGGTTCCGACCTGGCCACGGCTATCGAGGATGAGGAGTGGAACGGCAAGTTCGTCATCGGAGTCGAGGACCGCGACGCTGCCGAAGCGATGCGGTCGAGGCTGCTAGGCGAGGGCACTGAGACGCCAGAACAGTAGCCCCGGGGACGGCGGCGTCGGGGCACGGCAGACCGGGCGGTCCGCGAGACGGCCCGTTCGCTCGCCATCGGATAGCCGTCTGTGGATTGGTTGCAGAAACGACCCGGTCACTCGCGGGGTGGCGACGGGCATCGTCGGGGATCACTGCAGATACGAGGGGTCCTCGTCGTCGCAGTTCTCCTCGTGTTGTTTCGCGTCCGTCTGGTCGTCGAACATGAGCCCGCAGGTCTCACACTTGTACCAAGTCATCTCGTCGCGCTCGGTAGTGACCACCATGTGAGACACTCTATCGCCGGGAGGTAAATTGTTTTCCCGCGACAGTTCGCGGGAGCGGTGCATGGCAGCCAGGGGTATCACTACCGACCCCTGGCGGTGCAAACTCAACAGTTATCTGAGATGTCAACGGGAACCCTCAAGGGTGCCGGAGAGCTAGCCGATGGTATGAGCGGGAACGGCGGCGAGAGCGTCGAACTCACGGTCGAGGGCGCCCACAAGCGCGACGCCGGCCGGGGTATCGCACGCCTCCCCGAGTCCGTACGCAGCGAACTGGGCGTGTTGAGCGGGTCGCCCGTCATCATCGAGGGCGAGGGGATGACCGTGGTGAAAGTGTGGCCGGGTGATGACGAGGGTGCCACGGTCCGCATCGACTCGGACACGCGGGCCAACGCCGGCGTCAACATCGGAGATACCGTCCGTGTCCGGGTGGGGTCGGTGACGGAGGCGACGGATATCAGCATCCAGCCCCTGGAGCCACTGCCCGGTACCGACGAGTACGCCCACATGGTCCGGACGCGGCTGGTCGACCAGATGGTCCAGGCCGGCGAACGGACCCACATAGACGGGCTCGGGACCTGTATCGTCCGGTCGACCGAGCCCGACGGCGCGGTGCGTGTCACGGCCCAGACGGACGTGACGGTGTTGCCGACCATCGACCAGGCATCGGACAGCGAGGACGCTGAGCGCGCCGAACAGCCCACGTCGGCCACGGCGGCAAACGCCGGGCGGGCCGAGACGGCGACCGGCGTCAGCTACGAGGATATCGGCGGGCTCGACGAGGAACTGGACCGCATCCGCGAGATGATAGAGATGCCGCTGGCCGAACCCGAGCGGTTCCGCGAGCTGGGTATCGACCCGCCCAGCGGCGTCCTGATGCACGGGCCGCCCGGCACCGGCAAGACGCTCATCGCGAAGGCCGTCGCCAACGAGGTCGACGCCTACTTCGACACTATCTCCGGCCCCGAAATCGTCTCGAAGTACAAGGGCGAGAGCGAGGAGCGACTGCGTGAGGCCTTCGAGCGCGCCGAGGACGAGGCCCCCGCCATCCTCTTTATCGACGAGATAGACTCCATCGCCGGCTCCAGGGACGAGGACGCCGACATGGAGAACCGCGTCGTCGCCCAGCTGCTGACCCTGATGGACGGGCTGGAAGAGCGCGGTCGCGTGGTCGTCATCGGGGCGACCAATCGCGTCGACGCCGTCGACGAGGCGCTTCGCCGGGGCGGCCGGTTCGACCGAGAAGTCGAGATCGGCGTGCCCGACGAGAGCGGCCGTCGCGAGATTCTGGACGTCCATACCCGCGAGATGCCCCTGGCCGACGACGTCGACCTGGACCGCATCGCGGCCCAGACACACGGCTTCGTCGGCGCGGACCTGGCCTCCCTGACGACGGAGGCGGCGATGTCCTCGCTCCGGGCCGAGGGCGACCGGGCGAAAAGTGACACCGACGACAGCGACGGGGGAGACAGCGAGGGGCCGGCGGTGACACAGTCGGACTTCGACGCGGCAATGGCTCTCGTCGACCCGAGCGCCATGCGGGAGTACGTCGCCGAATCGCCCGCGGTCTCCTTCGACGACGTTGGCGGGCTCGCGGAGGTCAAACAGACGCTGACCGAGGCCATCGAGTGGCCACTGTCCTACAGCGAGCTGTTCGCCGCGACGAACACCGACCCGCCAAGCGGCATCCTGCTGTACGGTCCGCCGGGGACCGGGAAGACGCTGCTCGCCCGGGCCGTCGCCGGCGAGAGCGACGTGAACTTCATCCACGTCGCCGGCCCGGAGATAATGGACCGCTACGTCGGTGAAAGCGAGGAAGCGGTCAGGGAACTGTTCGAGCGGGCCCGCCAGACGGCCCCCAGCATCATCTTCCTGGACGAGATCGACGCCATCGCAAGCCACCGCGGGCAGGGCAACGAAGTGACCGAACGGGTCGTCTCACAGTTGCTGGCCGAGCTGGACGGCATCACCGAGAACCCCAACCTCGTGGTGCTGGCGGCGACCAATCGGCGGGACATGATAGACGACGCCCTGCTGCGGCCGGGCCGGCTCGAACAGCACGTCGAGGTGCCAAATCCCGACGCCGCGGCTCGCGAGGAGATTCTCGCAGTTCACACCCGCGGCAAACCGCTGGGCGAGGACGTCTCGGTGGCGGAGCTGGCGGCGGAACTGTCCGGCCACTCGGGGGCCGAGCTGGAGGCCGTGGTCCGGGAGGCGTCGATGCTCGCCATCCGTGAAATGGCCGACGAGCTGGGGCCCGCGGAAGCCACCGAACGGGCCGAGGAGGTCCGCATCACCGGCGACCACTTCCGCCGGGCGATAGCGCGGGCTGCCGACCGCTGATACGGCCGGCTGTCCGTTCGAAAAAGAGCGTCGCCACCCGGGAGTGTCGACCGGCGTCAGTTCGGTACAGCCGGCAGTAGGCGTCCCCCGAGCGGTAGCTGGCTCGTGAGAGTGCTGGAACGGGATTCGACGCGGTGGCCGAGGCGTCGCTGTCGAGGAGCGGTGAAAGGCTGTCCGGACAGCCTTTGGCGGACGAGCGACGCCGTGTGGCCGAGCAGCGAGACGGGCTAAGTAACCGGCGTTGACGTGAAAAGCGCCTTGCCGGCGATAGAGAGTTAGCGCCCATGGATAAAAAAGGCGCGGTCAGCGCCGGTCCGAAAGTGCCGGGAACTCCTCGCGGGTCGCTGTTACTTTTTCGGGGCTGATATCGGCGGTGACGAGCGCCGGGTCGTCGTCCGAGCTCGCCAGCGTCGTCCCCCAGGGGTCGTAGACGGTCGACCGGCCGAGCAACGTCGCCTCCTCGAAGCTGCCGACGCCGTTGGCCGCGGCGACGTACAGCTGGTTCTCGACGGCCCGCGCCCGGGGAAGCAGCTCCCAGTGTTCGACGCGCGGATAGGGCCACGCGCTGGGGACCAGCACCAGGGTCGCACCCGCCTCGACGAGTCGGCGATACAGCTCCGGGAACCGGAGGTCGTAACACGTCGTCACGCCGATGGTAAAGCCCTCGAAATCGACGGTCGGCAGCGATTCGCCGGGGACGAGCAGCTCCGATTCGGCCGAGTCGTATCCAAAGAGGTGGCGCTTGCGATAGACCGCCCGCTGCGTTCCGTCTCGGTCGAGAAACACCGACGTGTTGGCCAGCCCGTCGTCGGCCGGTACGTCGAAGCCAGCAGCCCCACTCAGTTCGAGGTCCTCGACGAGACTGCCGGCGAGTATCGCGATATCGTGCTCGGCCGCCAGCCCCCGAAGTCCGGTGAGCGTCTCGCCGTCGAGCCCCTCGGCGTTGCGCTGGTAGGCCTCGAACGCGAAGTAGCCGACGGTGAAAAGCTCCGGGAGGACGACGAGGTCACAGCCCGCGTCGGCGGCTCGCTCGACGGCCTCAGTCGCGCGTCGGCGGTTACCGGAAATATCGGCCGACTCGATACGCAACTGAGCGAGTCCGAGCTTCATAGAACCGATTACGTGTCTATCCCGATAAAAATAAGCGGTTGCGCCGGGCCGGCGTTGGTATGTCGACACCGAACCGACGACAGTATCTTCGCCTCGCCGGTGGGACAGTGACGACGGCTCTCGCCGGTTGCACCGGAGACTCCCTCGGTAACGGTGATGCCACGGACAGTGAGAGCGGGACTGCGAACCCGACCAGCACCGAAGCGCAGTTACCCAAGGTGGAGGCGTCGTCTGAACTGGACACCACCCTCACCCTCGCTATCGGGGGCCGCGCCGACGACTTCGACTCGCTCGTCGTGGACATCGACCGCATCGAGTACATCGGCCAGAACGGTACCGACGACGTGACGGTCTCTATCGGGGACACCGGAGTCGACCTGACGACCCTGTCGGACAGCAAGACCTACCTCGACACCGAGCCGTTCCCAAGTGGGACGTACGCGAGTGTCGACATGTACGTCTCCGTGCAGGACAACAGCCTTTCGGACGGCGGCACCGTCACCTTCGACTACGAACCACCGGCCTCGGACGAAAATACGATAGAGATATCCGACGACAGGTTCCAGAATCTGCTCTACACGATAACGGCGTACAAACCGCTCGGGGAGAACACGTACAGGTTTGGGATGAGTTATACGATGGGGTCCGGAGCCCCCTGAGCAGTCGCAGTGCGAAGTCACGCGAACCACGTGTGGCCGGTCGAGAAGCGGCCTGGGGTCAGCCCTCCGTTTCGAGGTACTCCCTGAGTGCCGCTTCGAGGTTCTGGAGCTCCTCGTCGAGATTCTTCTTGAAAAAACGCTCGACGCCGGGGAGTTTGCCGTCGACGATGAATCGATTTGTCACCTGCGTCCCGCCGTCGTCGGTGGGCTCTAGTTCCTGCTCACCCTGGACCCGCAACACCTTCGACCGGCCGATAAACCGGACGTACTCGGGTTCACGCCGCTCGACGTCCTCCGTCTCGATGGCGATAGTCCGGTCGATGACGGGAATCGGGAGCGACACGTGCCACGTCGCGCGGTCCGCGTCGTGTATCTCCCAGTCTTTCACGACGCTGATGGGCCGGGCACGCTGGTCGGGGTCGCCGATGAACTCCCAGACGCGTTCGGGGCTGGCCGCCACTGTCATCGTTCGTTCGACCCGGACAGTCATACCGTTAGTCGGGCGTGCACCCCGATGAATCCACCGACTGGCCCCCCGGTGACCGACTAGCTCGTGGTGACGCGCCAGGTGGTTGAGCGGGCCCGTCCCCACTTCTCGATATCTACTTCGTCGGCTTCTTCGGCAAGGCGCGGCAGTCGGGCACCGACCTGTTTCGACGAGAGCCCGAGCTGAGAGGCGATGTTCTTCGCGCGGAAGTAGCTCTCCCCACGCGAGACACTCTCACGGAGGTACTCCAGAATGCGGCGGTCCTCCTCGCTGAAATCCACCATACCCGAATTACGTGCCGAGCGTTCTTAATGGTTGCTTTTACCACATCACTCGGCGTAGACGTGGATGGCCACGAGCGCCAGTGAGGCGGCCACTATCGCGACCCCGAAGGCGAGTCCGCTGTTGGTCAACAGCCCCGCGGTGTCGAGTCCCTGTGCGTCGCGGATGGCGTAGTTGTAGCTGCTCACGGCAGTCACGCCCGCACCGAGCAGGGCCACGATGCCAAACAGCGCGCCGAGCCCGACGCCCATGTCGGTTGCCGACTCAGTTGTCATGGCGGGGAGTTCCGCCCTGGCGCACTTAGTTCATTCGGGGCGGGCCACAGGGCATATACCATCCTGGCAGAGAGGAAGGTGCAATGAGCAAGCTGGCCGGTGCGGTTCGTGGACTGGGACGAGTACGACAGGTCGGCATCGCGGCGGCCGTCTTCCTGGCGGTCGTCGTCGGTGGGTTCGGGCTCGGCGTCATCGGGACACCCGGCGTCGAAACCGTGGACAATCGCTTCACGTCGGTCTCGGAGAACACGACGACCGTCGAGACCGCGATTACAGTGTCGAACCCGAACCCCATCGGCGTCTCGCTCGGTGGGACCAGCATCGACTACACCGTCTCGATGAACGACGTCGCCATGGCCAGCGGCGAGAAACAGGGTATCAGTCTGGGACGCGGGAACACGACCCTCCAGTTCAACACCACGATGCGGAACAGCCGGATTCCGCCCTGGTGGGTCAGCCACATCTCGAACGGCGAGCGGACGCAGGTCACTATCGACGCGAACGTCACTGACGCCCTGGTGGGAGACCGGTCGGTCAGCCTCACACAGAACCGGACCATAGAGACCGACATCCTCGGGCAGTTCAACTCCACCGAGACCCGTCCAGTCAACGCCAGCAAACCGTTCGTCTCCGACCCGGTTCTGTACATCAACGAGACACGCGGGTCGTGGGACCGGGACGCCGTCACGCAGTCGGCGACGCCCATGGATATCGAGTTCGACGTCTACAACCCCAAGCCGGTGCCGTACGCAGTCACCAAAATCGGCTACCGGACGTATATGAACGACGTCCAGGTTGGCTCGGGTGAGACCGACAGCGGGACGATTATTACGCCGGGCGAACGCGAGACCATCGGTGTCCGCAACGTCATCCGGAACCAGCGGCTCGACCAGTGGTGGGTGTCCCACCTCCAGCGCAACCAGAACACGACGCTGTACATCGACTTCTACCTCGTCGTCGAGGGGGGCGGCGAACAGTTCCGCATCGACCTCGACGCCATCGACTACGAGAAACCGATAGAGACAGACATCTTCGGTAACAAAGACCAGTATCCGACCGGTGGGGGGAGCGAATCGAGCGGCAACCAGACGGCGGACGGTGAGAGCGGCACCGACGGTTCCGGAACGGACGGCGACGCCTCGGACGGCACGGCAACGCAGACTGACGGTGAGAGGGCAACACCGACCGACGACGGCGGGCTCGTCGGCGACACGCTCTGACTACTGTATCGTCGTGTGTTCGGACTCCTCGTCGAGCGCGAGGTTCGTCGCGATTTCTGCGTTCCGAACGGCGTATTCCGCGGTCTGTTGTAGACTCACCAGCACCTCGCGGACCTGAAGCAGCGCCTCGTTGTCCATCTCCGGGAGGTCGTCGAGTATGTCCTGTTCCTTGTCGTCGATGCCGGCGTAGCTCTTGCGGACCTGGATGGCGGTGTCGTAATCGCGCTCGACGGCCGCCTGTACGGCGAGTTCGGTTATCTCGTTGACCGCCTCGGTGAAATCGCGGATGCGTCGCATGGTCGAGCTGTCGACGTCCAGCGAGTGGTCGTTGGTCTCCAGCGCGATTTCGGCGATATCCTCGGCGTTGTCGGCCGTGAGTTCGAGGTTCTTCGCGATAGAGCGGTAGCCGATGAGCGGGAACCCGTCGTCCAGGCCCACCGCCCGCGCGAGGTTCGGGTTCTGGTACGAGGTGAAGATGAGGCGAAGCAGCAGGACGAATATCTTGTTGGCCTGTCGCTCGCGGTTCAGGGCTCGCTGGGCGAGGTCGGGGTTGCCGTGGGCCAGCGCTTTGACGGCCTCGTTGCGCATCGTCGAGCCGGTCGATTCGAGCCGTTCGAGCAGGTTATCGAGCGTGAAGTCCTCCGGGTCGACCGAACACCGGATGGTTATCCTGTTTGGGGTCTCCTCGATGACACCCAGGCCCATCAGCTGGGTCTCCGCGTTGTAGACGGCGTTGATGTGCGCGGATTCGAGGGTCTGGTCTTCGGGCGCCTCGACGTGGATGATGCGCCGACCCAGCACGTACTGTGCGACGATGGCGCGCTCGACGGCGTCAGCATCCAGATTCTCCGCGTGGATGATGGCCTCTGACTCCTCGGTCTGGACCGATTCCGGCATCACCGTCAGCGTCCCTTTCCCACCCATCCGTAGCGACACTTCGTCGCCTTTCTCGACGTCGTGGGCGCTCGCCCACTCGGCGGGGAGCGTCATCGCCAGCGTCGACGGCCCGAGTCGTTGAACTTTCCGCGTTTCCATATGGCCTTGGTTATACGTGGGACACCTTAATCTTCACCATACAGCATATTATCTGCCGCATGATATACAATCGTTTAGAAAGGGGGAGGGCCAGTCCATGACCGTCAGGCCAGTACCTCGACGAGCCGACGTTCGTACCGGCCCACCCGGACCTTGAGCCAGCCAGCGAGTTCGGCGTCGAGGTCCGGGTCGCCGGTGTCGACGTGCAGCGCGCCCAGCTGGTCGAGCTTCCGGCGGGAGGCGACCACCTCGATACCACAGCGCTCGATGACCGCCGGGGAGAGTTGCTGGTTCCCCCGGCCAAAGACAAAGCCCTGGCCGCCGATGGGTGAGACCACGATGACGTTCCGGTCGCCCAGCGCCGCGAGGATGTCAGACTCTGCGGCGTCCAGCGCGACGACCTCGCCGTCCCGCCAGACGTCGACGCCAAGCGTCGTCCCCTCGAAGCCCAGCCGTTCCTTGATAGCACCGACGGTGCTGCCCGGCCCGAGGAGGTAGGTGACGCCGTCCTCGACGCTCTCTGCGACGCCCTCGGCGAGCGTCTCCACGGTACCCCCACCCAGCTGTTTGGCCGACTGGCGCTGCTCGGCGACAGGGACCGTCGCCACGGCCCGAAGTTCCGTCACCACCTCACCGCCCCGGAACGCGTCCTCGTCGATGTCGTTGACCTCGGCGGGCTCGGTCTCCTCGAAGGTCGCGACGATACGTCCGGCGGCCCGGGGCGAGACGCCAAAGACCGAGGAGTACACCTTCACCCCCGCCGGGACGCCGAGCATAGGGGTGTCTGCGTCGAGTTCCTCGAGCGTCTCGGCCACGTCGACCGCGGTGCCGTCGCCCCCGACGAAGAGGATACAGTCCACGTCCCGCTCCACGAACGCCCTGACGGCCACACGGGTGTCCGCGCTCGTCGTCTGGTCCGTGTCCGCCGGCTCCCCGACGACGGCCGGGTCGAAGCCGGCGTCCCTCGCGATGGTCGCGCCCATCGGGTCGCCGTAGGTCACTACCTCGATATCCCGGCCGACCTCGGCCAGCGAGTCGAGTGCTTCGCGAGCCCTCTCGGGCGCTCGCTGCTTGGCACCCCGCTCCCGTGCCTCCGAGACCTTCCCGTCGGTCCCCTTCAGTCCGACCCGGCCACCCATCCCGGCGATAGGATTGACGACGACAGCGATACGGCGCATACATCGCGTACTGCGCCCGGCGGCAAAAGGCGCACGGGAGCGTTATACGGAACGTTGTAGATTATTTCCGGATAGCACCGAGGGTGCATACCGGCACATCACTACAACGTTCCGTATCATTCAAGACAGCGGCCACAGAACGAACGGGTATGCTAGAACCCCTCGCGACCGGCGTCCAGCCCGACGTCATCAACGCCGCCGGCGCCTTCGTCAGCCTCGGTGGTATCGCCCTGACCTTCGGCTGGCTGGCGTACCTCTACCGGTAGTCAGCACCGACCGTCTCACTCTTCGACGGGGTCGACCCGCTCGCGAAGCCACGCCGCGGCCTCCTCGACGGCCTCGGCGTCGGTCCCCTCGAACCGCACGGTCACGTACTCGCCGGGATAGCTTCCGACTTTTACCGGAAACAGCTGCCTGACTTTCCCCATCCGGTCGAGCAGCGCGCTCTCGGGCTCGGCCGCGTCGACGGTGACCACGTGGCGGGCCTCGCCGGCGAAGTCGTCGGCCACCTCGGCGAACATCCGCTTCATCTCCGTAGGGACCCCCGGCAGGACGTAGCAGTTCTCGACCACACAGCCCGGCGCGACCCCCTCGTGGTTGGGGAGCATACGGCTTCCCGCCGGCAACTCGCCGGTCCCCTCAGTCAGGTCTTCGTGGCTGTAGCCGCCGTACTCGGCCAGCCACTCGATTGCCGCGTCGCTCTCGACTACCTCGCGGCCGAAGGCCGCGGCGACCCCGTCGACGGTCACGTCGTCGTGGGTCGGGCCCAGCCCGCCGGTGACGATGACGGCGTCGTAGTCGGCGTGGTACTCGTTGACGACGCGGGCGATATCGGCGGTCCGGTCGGGCAGCGTGGTCATCCGCTCGACGGTGACACCGCGGTCCCGTAGCTGTTCACCCAGCCACGCGGCGTTCGTGTTGACCGTCTCGCCGACGAGCAGTTCGTCCCCGACTGTGACCACCGCGACGCGCATGGGTCGCGGTACGGCTGCCGGCTACAAATACTGTCTGCCCGCGATAACGGTCGTGTTTAGTTCAGCGAACAAGCGTGCTAACAGCCAGCCGGGGCTTTCTGGCTCTCCGAAGTGAACTCTGGGAAAATAAACACTGCCGCGAAAACAAAATACAGCGCCGTGAGCGAGGGTAGTCAGCGACGTCGCCACAGCGCAGCACCGGCCAGCAGCGCGACCACGGCCGCAGCGACACCGAAGCCGGGCCCGCTCCCGCTGGAGGTGTCGGTCCCGGCCGCACCCGGGGTGGTGGGCGTCGAAGCCGCGTCGACGGTCACCGTCGCGGTACGGTTGTCGTCGTCGGTCTGTGCGGTCACCCGAGTCTCGCCAGCGGAGGACGGCGAGATATCACCGGAGACGGTCGTCGACGCGCCGGCCGCCAGCTCGACCGACTCGCTCGTGACCTGCGTGCCACCGAGCGACAGGCGCACACTCTGGGAGCCAGCCACACCGCCCTGGTTCTCGATAGTCGCGGACACCGTGGCGCTTTCCCCGGCCGTCACGGACGACGGGGCGTCCAGTGCCGTGAGAGCGAACGAGGCGGGTTCCAGCACCGACAGGTCGGCCGACACCGAACTGCTCGTCGATTCGGCCGACAGCGTCGTCGTCCCCGAGTTGTTCACGACACCGGAGACCGCTACCGTGGTCGTGTCGTTGGCGGGCAGCTCCGCCCACGTCGTGCCGACGGTCTGACCGTTCGCTGTCAGTCGCAGCCGTTCGCTGACTGTGACATCTGCGGTGTTGTTGACCGTCACGTCCACGTCGAAGGACTCGCCCCCGGTCGCGTTCGCAGGCGTAGAGACGTTCTCGACAGTGATGGAATCGGCAGGGACAACCTCGACAGTGCCCGCCGAAACGCCGTCCACGGCGAGGTCGTAGGTGCCCGGTTCCTCAGGTGTCCACGACAGCGCCGTCGTGGTCTCGGTATCGGGTTCGACCGAGACCAGCTCGCTCGTGACGTTCTCGCCGTCGACCGAAAGCGTAGCGTTGCGTGCCCCACGAAGACGATCGTCGTTCGCGATGGTCACTGACACCGGCACTGACGCGCCGGCGCTGACCACAGAGACGTTCGCTACTGCGCTCTCGGTCGTCAGCTCCGGCGGTTCGACTACTTCGACCGTGCCAGCGGAGGCGTCGTCGACAGCCACGTCGTAGGTGCCCAGCGACTCGGGCTGCCAGTCGACAGTGACGTTCTGCTCTACGTCCGGCTCACCGGAGACGGTGACTTCGGAGACCGTCTCGCCGTCGATTCGCAGCGAAACCGTGTCCTCACCGGCGATATCCCCGGTGTTGACGACCGTCGTCACGATATCGACCGGGGCGTTCTGGGCCACGAGGTCCTCGTCTATCGAGACCGCCGTCGCCGTGATGTTGGGCGGTTCGAGAACGGTGAGCGTCTCCGTTTTCGTTTGGCCGGCGATAGTCGCCGTGACCTCGGCAGTGCCGGTCTCGCTGGTCGAAACCGTACCGGCGTCGACCGACGCAACAGAGCTGTTGGTTCCGTAGCTGGCAGTCTCCGACGCCGTGACGGTACGGCCGTCGACCAGTTCGAGCGTGACGGTCGCGTCGGTCGTGTCACCACGTGCGATTCGGGTGACCTCGATGGAGAACGAGACGGTCTCGACGGCCCAGCGGTGGACCGGGTACTCGTCCGTCGCTGCCCAGGCCGGTCCGAAGTTCAGCCCGTTCATGTTCTCGCGGGCGGCCTGTCCAGTCATTTCGTCGGTGGTGAGACCGGTGATTGGACCGGTGACGGACTCGGTATCGTCAACACCGAAAGCCTTGCTTGCCGACACCTGGCTGTTCCAGTATACTTCACTGAGCTGGGCCTCCCTCTGTGAGATGTAGCCAGCAACCGCCCCAGCATCATCGTCGCCGCGTACGTCGCCTGTCGTGTAGGCGCGGGCAATCGACCCATCTTGACGAATATCACCGACCGCACCGCCAACCTGGTTCGTCCCGGTCGCAGTCCCCGTGAAGTAACCGCGAACCAGCCGTGCCTCATTATGTTCGCCGACCAGACCACCGACGTTTTCAGTACCGTTCACCGCCCCGGTAGCAAACACGGACGCAACGACGCCGCCGTTCGTCGTTCCGACGACCCCGCCGACGTAATCAACGCCGTCCACGTCACCGGTCGCGTACGAGCGACGAATCTCACCACTGTCACCGCCAAAGCTACCGGCGAGACCCCCGGCACTTCGTTTCGTCGCGGTCACGTCCACATTTGCGCCAGACGCCGCGATTTGGCCGGTATTCGCCCCGGCCAGACCACCGACACTGACAGTTCCCGAGACGGTACCGGTCACCGTCACGTCGGTCACGGTGCCACTATTTCCGCCAACGGCAACGCCGACACTCTGTTTGCCCGCCATCGACGCATCGGTTATCCTGACGTGTTTCACTGTCCCGGTACTATCGCCGAACAGTCCCACGTCGTTTCTCGTCGGCCGGTCGACGGTGAGTCCTGAAATGGTGTGGTTCTGCCCGTCGAAGGTTCCGGAGAATCGACCACCTTCTGCCTCGTCGGAGTTGGGATTGTTACCGATTGGCCTGAATCCAGCACCGGTGTTCCAGTTCTCGGTCTCGCCGGCGTCGATGTCGTTGCCGAGGACGTAGTGGGCGTCCCGGTCCTGGTTCATCGCCTGGAGCTCGTCGACGGTGGTGATGACGTACGGGTCCTGGGCGGTCCCGCTGCCCTCCATCTCGTCGAGCGTCGATTCCTGTGCCGCGGCCGACCCCGAGAAGCCTGCGGCGCCGATGCTCACGAGCACTACCATGGTCAGTGCTATCGAGCCTGCTCGATTAGCCGTAGCTGTCATGCGCTCAAATTACATGCTAAATACGCTGATATAAATGACCAGCGTCTGGATATTTCGGGCAGTGGGTCAAAAAAAAACCGCCAGAATCAGTTGTTACGCCGTGACGAGGATTTCGGGGTTCTCCTGCTCGTCAACGTAGTTGCTGTCGGTCGGTGGCTGGACCTCGACTTTCAGCGTGGCAGTATCCTGGTCTTCTCGAAGGTCGGTGACGACATCTGCAGAGTCACCGCTTTCTTCGTCCTGGAAATCGACGTCCACAGTGTTGTCGTCATCTCCGGTTCCTTCGGTGTGTGCCGATTGGTCATCGTACAGCGAAGCCGTTCCTTCGGTGATGACGACCTGTGCTCCGTTGACTTCTTCACCTTCATCGGTGACGACCTCGAACGTCAGCGTTTCGGAACCGCTAGTAAGGTCTTCAACTGTCATTTGGTCGTCCTCGACCTGCACCGTTACCTCGGTGTTGTCGAATTGCGGCAGCCCGCCGAGGATGCTCGTCATGATGGCCAGACTCGCCACGCCGACGACGAGTGCGATGACCAGTCTGATTGGCAGTCCTTCGATACCACGGTTGTCAGTCCACAGCTTTTTCAGCGAACGCATACTTTTTTTCGTCTCGTCTTCTGACTTAAACTTTGGAGCCAAGGTTGAAATATGAGACCGAGGCAAGCCACACTGTGAGCTTCGTAATCGGACGAGAGGAGGGTGTCGATTCCGGGCCGGCAGGCGACCTCGGGTCCTACCGCGCCCTCGACGGGAGCGAGGGTGCGCCACTGCATATCGACCTCGACGGTCCCCACGCCATGCTCATCGTTGGGAAGCGTGGGTACGGGAAGTCCTACACCCTGGGCGTCATCGCGGAGTCGCTCGCGCGATCGAAGGGTGTCGCTCCGGTCATCATCGACCCCATGGGCGTCTTCGACACGCTGGGCGAGGAGGCCGACGGCGAGCCGGTGCCCACGACCGTCATCGACGACCCGGCCGTGACGCCGCGGTCGCTCGACCCCAAGTCCTGGTGTGCACTGCTGGGACTGTCCCCCGAGAGCGGCGCGGGCGGGCTGGTCTGGCAGGCCGCCGGGAACTGTGACTCGCTGGCGGAGATGCGCGCCCACGTCGAGGAGACCGACGCGCCCAAGACGGACAAACGGGCCGCGACGAACCACATCAGCCTCGCCGAGTCGTGGGGCGTCTTCGACGAGGACGGGATGACCGCGGCCGACCTCGGTTCGAGCGAGATTACGGTCGTCGACGTCTCCGGGCTCGACGCCGCACCGATGAACGCCGTCGCCCGTGGTATCGGCGAGGCGCTGTACCGCGCTCGGGTGGACCGGGACATCCCTCGGCTCCCGTGGGTACTCATCGACGAGGCCCACACGTTCTTCGAGGGTGTCGCACGGTCGGCGCTTGAGACCATCCTCACGCGTGGCCGCGCCCCCGGTGTGAGCCTCATCATGGCGACCCAGCGACCGAGCGTCGTTCCTGAGGTGGCCGTCTCCCAATCGGACATCCTCATCTCCCATCGCCTGACCTCAGAAGTGGACCTGGAGGCGCTGGACGCCGCCCAGCCGACGTACATGAAATCGTCACTGGGGGAGCGACTGCCGACCGGCCCCGGGGAGGTCGTCATCATCGACGACTCGACCGAGACCGTCCACGCTGCCCAGATACGGCGGCGGGCCACGCCCCACGGAGGGGACAGCCCGAACGCCAGCGACGTCACCCTGGAGGAGTGAGACAGATCGGTATCGTGATGTCCCGGGCCGGGTCGGCACCGTCCGGTACTTGCCGAAATCGGTCCGTCTGAGAGGTTTTAATCGCCTCTAAAATCTGAGGTTTAAGTACAAGGAGGCGCGTAATCAGGCCATGACTGATATCGATCGAATCGAACAACGACTGGCCGCCGTCGAGCGGACCGTCACCGACGGCGACCACGAGTTGAACGATATCGCCGACCTCACAGATCTCGCGGACGATATAGAGCGAGTGGAACAGCGTCTCGACTCTATCGAGGAGCGGGTGGCCGAACTCGAGGGGGTGTACGACGCGCTGGATGGCTACGTGAGCAACGTCCGGTCGGTCAACGAGAACGTCGAGCAGCAGGCGGGCGCGGCGTACGCGGCCGTCGACCGGCTCGAAGAGCGCGTAGACGAGCTCGAACATGCGGTCGATCCCGACCTCGCCGCCCAGTCCCCGTCGAGCAACGCAGACCGGGGCGCCGAAAGCGCGACGATTCAGACCGAGGCCGCAGGTTCGCGCCGGACGGACCTCGAACAGACGGTCGACGATATCGTGCCGGAGGAGGAGAGCAACGACGACGACGAGGACGGCCTGATGTCGTCCCTGACAGGGGTGCTCGGCGACGAGGAGTCGAAAAACGGGAGCAGTGAGGAGCCGGTGACGACGACCCCGGCAGAGTCCGGCAACCTCGATAATGGTGAGTCACCGACAGAGGACAAGTCGGACGACGATGGCGACGGATTCCTCTCCTCGCTGTTTAAATAATACGCGTAGGCGTCGCTGTCTTGCTGACGGTCGCTATTATGAGCGCCTCCGTTCCGGCGATAGAGATCGGTACGATGACCAACAGCGTGAAAATCGTCGAGCAATAGCTCTCGGAGCAGTCAACGGCGTCCGTGTCGCTTGTGCAAAACGAGCAGGTCCCGCCGGACCGTGTCAGGGGCCCACAGCGGCCGGTCACACTCACGTTCCCAGACGATTCGTTGACCTCTGTGCCGGTAGCGAAGTTCCGCATCGAGCGCCACTCGAATAACTTCAGCATCCTTCGCGACCGACTGGAGGGCGGTACCAACAAGCAAACTACCATCGCGGACCCCATCGTCAACAACGAGTTCGAGAACACGACATCGCTATCAGGCACCGGTAAGCGGAGTACCGTCTCGGGCTGGCCCGGCATAACGAGACGGCGGTCGTCGTGCTGTCCCGCGCCTAATTTTAAGTCCGAAGACGGGGCGAGTCCCAGCATGTCGGATAACGCTAGCTCATTGCAGTCCATGCTCGGCCTCGATTCCTTCTCTATGTTCGGGGACGACGAGGACGAGGGGCCGTGTGGCTGTTCCGTGTCCTTCGACGACGGGACACTGGTCGTCGACGCCGACGACTGCTCGGGCGACCTCGCCGAGAGCGTCGAGTGTCGGCAGACGGTCATCGACGAACTGACCGACAGGGGGGTAGAGCGGATACACGTCCACCGGAACGGACGTGAGTACCGCTACGAGCAGGACGGTGTCGACCTGTTGACCAGTGCCGGACGGTTCATCGAAATGGTCGGCGAGCGGGACGAACAGGTGGCGGCCGAGGCGGCCCGGGACCCGCTCAGTGTCGCGACGGACCTCCGTTCGCGTGTCGGTCCCATCGCCGATATCGGTATCGAGTCCGAACTCATCAGCGCCGGCAGTGGCGTGGGCTCCTACGAGCAGGTGTTGTCTCCGTTCGTCGGACTGACGGTCGCAAACTACTACGTGGACCGGTCGATGGCCGAGGACGCACGCCTGGCGGAGGTCCGCGAACTGGAGACCGGCAGCGAGGCCAGAATCTACGAGCGGTCCGATAGCGTCCCCTTTTACTCGCTGGACCTGGTTGACCTCACGCTGTCGAGCGAGGAGCGGTCGGTGCTCATGGACGCCTACGAGGCCATCGCCGACGGCTTCGTCGAGGGCGAACGGGCCGCCTCGAGGGCGATCAAACACGTGGCTGACGAGGATGTCGACCCTGTCTTGACCGCCGTGCTCGAGAAACACACGCAAGGGTACGGTATCCTCGAGGACATCTTCGCGGACCCGAGCGTCACGGACATCTACGTCACCTCGCCGGTCGGCGCGAACCCGGTTCGCGTGGTCGTGGACGGCCAGGCGATGACGACGAACGTCTACATCACCGAGAAGGGCGTCGGCGCGCTCGCCTCGCGTATCCGTCGGACAAGCGGACGGGCGTTCTCGCGGGCGAGCCCGACCGTCGACGCCAAGGCCGACCTTGAGAACGGGACCGGCGTCCGTATCGCGGGGGTCACCGACCCCGTCTCGGAGGGCGTCGCCTTCGCCTTCCGCGAACAGGCCGACGACAAGTTCACGCTGCCGGGACTGGTCGCCAACGGGACGATGCCGGCCGAGGCCGCGGCGTTCCTCTCGGTGGCCATCGAGCGCAACGCGGCGGCGCTCATCGCCGGGACGCGTGGCGCCGGGAAGACCACCCTGCTCGGGACGCTGCTGTACGAGCTCTCACCGGACACCCGGACGGTCATCATCGAGGACACGCCGGAGCTGCCGGTGAACCCGTTACAGTCTGTGGACCGGGACATCCAGGCGCTCCGGACCGGTTCCGGGAGCGGCCCGGAGATTTCGGCCGCGGACGCGCTGAAGACCGCGTTGCGCCTCGGTGACGGGGCGCTGGTGGTCGGTGAGATTCGGGGCGAGGAAGCCCAGGTCCTCTACGAGGCGATGCGCGTCGGTGCCAACGCGAACGCCGTGCTCGGGACCATCCACGGTGACGGGGCCGACTCCGTCTTCGAGCGGGTCGTCTCCGACCTCGGCGTCCCGCCCTCGTCGTTCGGCGCGACGGACCTCGTGGTCACGGTCCAGGCGTACAAGACCCCCAACGGGCGAAAGCGGCGACTGTCGGCCATCGAAGAGGTCATGGTCCGAGAGGACGGCATCTACTTCGAGTCCCTGTACGAGATCGAGGGCGACCAGGCCAAATCGACGGGCCGCATCGACCGGGGTGAGAGTCGGCTCATCCATCGCCTGACGGGCCCGGCCGAGGAGTACGCGGACATCCGGGCAGACATCGACGAGCGCAAGGAATTCATCGAGGACCTCGCGAAAGACGGCGTGACGGGGCCACACGAAGTCGCCCCGGCGTACGCGGACCACAAGCAGGAGTGAGTATCGATGGGAACACTAGCTAGCCTGGTGCTGGCTCTGGCCGCGATGTATCCGGACGACGTCGACGTGAGCGACGAGCTCGTGGAGGCAATCGCCTTCATCGAGCCGGCGTACACGGCCGAAGAGCTCGTTCGGGCCGGCTACGTCGCGGGCGTCCTCGCCTTTTTTCTGCCCCTGCCGCTCGTCTACACGCCCGTCCCGCTGGTTGCCGTCCTCGTTATCTGTGTGGTCGTCTCCTTCCTGGTCATGCACGGGGTTCACACGGCCCCGCATCTCCTGGCCTCCCTCCGACGGACACGGGCACTCGGTGAGACGCCGGACCTCATCGGTCGTGCCGTCCTGCGGATGCACATCCAGCCAGCGACGGAGAACGCAGTTCGTTTCGCCGCCGAGACCGGTGACGGCCCGCTCGCGGCCAGCCTGGAGTCACACATCGACCGGTCTATCGGGACACCCGATTCGGGGCTCATCAGCTTCGCCGAGGACTGGTCGGAGGACTTCCCGGCGTTGCAGCGTTCCTCGCACCTCCTCTCGGCTGCACAGGAAGCACCCGATGGCGAGCGCGACCGAACGCTCGACCGGGCGATGGCCGCGGTGCTCAACGGCACCCGGGAGCAGATGGCGGAGTTCACCGCGGCCATCCGTAGCCCGACCACCGCGCTGTACGCGTTCGGTGTCATGCTTCCACTCGCACTGGTCGCGCTCGTCCCGGCCGCCTCGCTGGCGGGCTATCCGGTCTCCATCTGGTTCTTCGTGGTTGTCTACAACGTCGTCTTGCCCGTGATGCTCATCGCAGCCAGTGTCTGGTTGCTGGTGCGACGACCGGTCGCGTTCCCGCCGCCTGACGTCAAGCGCTCCCATCCCGACGTCCCCGACCGGACCTGGCCACCGTTCGTCTACGGTGCACTCGCCGGAGTCTGTGGGGCGGCGGTGGCGATCATCGTCGGTTCCAGGCATCTCGCACCGCTGGCCGGCATCGGCCTCGGGGTAGGATTCACCCTGGTCGGGTACTTCAGGCCTATCAAGGAGGTCCGCGAGTACGTCAAAGACGTCGAAGAGCATCTGGTCGATGCGCTGTACATCGTCGGTCGCCAGGTCTCGGACAACGAGGCCGTCGAGTCGGCCATCGACCACGCGGGCCACCGTGTCCCGGGTGAGACGGGCGACGTGTTCGACGACGCCGCCGGTATCCAGAAACGGCTCAAGACAACCGTCGAGGAGGCGTTCCTCGGACAGTACGGAGCACTCAAGGACATTCCCTCGGTTCGAACGGAAGGGACCGCTGCCTTGCTGGCTATCGCGGCCGACGAGGGCCAGCCGGCCGGGAAGTCCATCGTCTCGATGGCCGACCACCTAGAGGAGCTACGGGAAGTCGAACGCCGGACCAAACGCAAGCTCGCGATGGTGACCGGGACACTCACGAACACGGCCTCCTTCTTCGGGCCGCTCGTCGGCGGGGCCACCGTGGGACTGGCCAGCGGGATGGTCGGGTCGGGGGCCGATGTGGTCGAAGGTGGCTCCGCGCTGCCGACGGACCAGCTCGGTATCGTCATCGGCGTCTACATCATCACGCTCGCGGTGATCCTGACGACGCTGTCGATGGCGCTCCGTCACGGCCTCGACCGCTCCGTTATCGGGTACAGGGTCGGCCGCGCGCTCATCTTCGCGGTACCGATATACCTCATCGCAACGGTCGCTGTCGGCGTCATCGCCGGTACCGACGCGCCAGTGTAGACTGACCGCATTTTATTTGCCGAGTCGTATATGAAATGACCCCCATACTGGTTGTATTTAAAATCGACTGACTGAAGGTAGCATACCCATATTTTCGCGGAACGTTCAGCGGTCGCCGATCAAACTTGTCCGGGCTGGTAGGGATTCGTAATTAGAATAAACCCGAGTTGGCGAGCGAATATACCCACTGTATTCGATCACTTCAAATAGCAACCAAAACATATGCAGTTATCAATCAACAAACGGGTCGAGAACCGTCGGTGGCCACGAACCGGTGCTCGTCGTCGGCACTGCGTGTGTGAGTGGCGGCGACACGCTTCGCGCGTTGGGCTGACCCCCGGTGCCGATATCCCGAAGGAGGCATCGGCCGTTGCTCGATCTCGATGTTGACAGGCAGAACGCCGAGTCCTGATTTCGAACTACCGTTCGGTCGCGACAGTACCGGGGTAATCGGTTCTACCCGGCATAACTTTGGAGTGCTACTGTACGGACGAGCCCCGGGTGCTGTTCCCGGGTGACCACCCACTGTGAATCGGTCGGGCTATCGCCACGATAATCGCAGATATAATTTATATTGATTTAAGTTGCCCGAGTATGAGAAGTGGCTCATGCACCGTGGAGGGTTCGGAGAGCGGACGCCGGCGTGGGGAGCTGAGTCCGCTCCGGCAACGGGTCCGTCGCGAACGCCGCGATGGAACGAGGGCCGAGATTGCGTCCGGTTGCGGGCTCTGAGGCGTTGGTACCAATGAACCCGGACTCCGGGCTATCGATCGCGTCGGACGACAGCAGACAGATACCGTTCACGATTATCGGGATTCTGTTGCTGGTCTCGAGTACTACCCTCGTGTTCTATCTGGACACGCGACCCGAATCGGGGTCAATCACCACCACCGTTAGCCCGATGGACCGCGCGTCGGCGTCGGCGAAGACGGCCGTGAGCGACGGTATCTCCGAAGGGCTACAGAAGACCGCAGCGGAGCCGCTGAACCGCACGGCAGACACACCCGTCGGGCGGGCAATCGACGAAGCAGACGTGCGTATCGAAGGCGAGGAATCCACGTACGAGACGTTCGGTCCATACGTCCGTCTCCGTATCTACCAGGAGACACAGCGGAATCTCGACAGGGGGAGCCAGCGGATAAACGAAAGCACTGTTACGCGCGCCTCGCTCCCGGCGCTCAGCAACGAGGAAGACGAGATAGCGGCGGCCATCAGCAAGGTCGACCTCGAGGTCGGCCGGTATCAGGACGACATGGAGAGTGGTGCTGTCAGAGCCACTGTCAGCGGCATCAACGTCAGCGTCGTCCGTAACGGAACGGTAGTCGATAACAAGACTGAGACAATCACCGTCACCACCGGCTCGGCGGTATTCGGACTCCACGAGCGGACAACGACCTACGAGAAGCGACTGAACACCGACTTCTTCGATACCAGTGTCGCCGACGCGGAGGGGTTCAGCCAGAAGTTCGCGAAGCGGCTGTATCCGCTCGTGTGGAGCAAGGCCTACACGGAGCGGATGCATCCGAACGCGCGCCCGAGCGAGCAGGCGACGGCAGAGACCAAGTTCGCGTTCCACAGCCTCGTCGAGAATCACGAAGCCGAAACAGTCGCCAACGCCGCCATCTTCTCGGTACAGCAGCGGGTCTTCGGTTCGAAAGACCCCCAGGCGGAGGCCGTGATGTCACCCGCGTGGGCCTGTGTGGGAGCACGGACGATCGAGACACTGGCGGATGCGGACGGGCGTGGCCAGGCTGGGGGCGGAACCCCGTCCGAACCCACGACCGAGCGGACCGCAGCGGCGACTGCGTCCGCGTCGACGACAGGGCCGTTCATGACCCGCGGCGGCGCCGGGTTCAACTACTCGTTCAGTGACGAGAACTTCTGTCAGACCTCGCGGTTCCCGTTCGGTGAGGTCAGTGGACCCGCCCCGAGCAATCTTCGGGACATCACGGACCAGATGCTCGGCGGCATCGACCGGCCGATAACGCGTCGGACGGCGGAGATTCCGATCGAACGCTTCGCCCAGCCGGCCTTCCAAGAGGTGGTCGGCGCGGACCAGCCCGGATTCTCGGCAGACGACATCGAGGGCGCGGCTATCGAAGAGAACGCGACCGAAGCTGGGAACCACCCGGCGGTCGATAGTAACTACGCGAACGGCCCGAACCAGAACCCGTCCTACGGTTTCACCCCCACAGAGCTGGTCGATACCACCATCGATTCGACCTATCGGGTAGACGTCAGCGCCGGGCTGGAAAACACCAGTTCGAGCGGGAGTTTGCCCGATGCGGACGAACCAGACCGCCACTCGGGGTGGCGCTCAGTATCGACGGAGACGACACAGGACAGCGTGGATACGTCTGTCAACTGGACCGAACTCCCGAACGGGGACAGCCAACAGCGTCTCCACGAGATAACGGTCAGCCTCGATATCGAATACACGGAGGTCGAAAAGTGGGTACGCACCGAAGATAACGTGAGACACACGGCTACGACAAACGCGAGTAGCTCGAAGCGCTACCAAACCACGATCGTGATCGAAGGGGGGTTCGCCCCCGGACACGATGTCGAGGATCGAGATATCGCCAACATGTACAGGGCCAACGGGGCGCCGGGGCCGACCGAGAATTTCAATCCCGGCCTCGACGCCTCGATATCGGAACTCCTCGACGGTGTCGAACCCGACACCCTCGAGAGCGATATCGAGAACGAGACGCTCAATGCGAGTGCGATCAGACAGCGCTCAGATTTCACTGACCAGATCGAAGACAGTCTCGGCGACCCCTCGACGATCGGACCGGAGACGTTGCTGGCCGGGAACCGGAGCGCCCTCGAGAGCTGGATGGTGAGTCAACTCCAGACCAGCCACGACGGCATCGTCGACGATGTGAACAATACGACGGTCACGCGCCGCCGAATCCTGACCGGTGAGGAGCCCCTCTCGGTGATGCGCTCGGATCTCGATGCCGTCGACGACGACTACGTCTATCCCAACAGCACGTTTCTGACGCCGGCACATTACGCCCGTGCCGAACTCGTCAACGACTACGTCGACAACACGAACGACTGGATGACCCGATACGTGGAGAAGCGAAACAGCGGTCGAGAGCAGATCAACCAACAGCTCGGGCCCGACGGGGAACGTATCAACGAAGGATTCAGCCAGGCGCTGTTCTTCGCACGCGAGGCGCTCTCTGTCTCGAGCATAACAGAGACCAGAGCGAAAGTCGAGGAGACGCCCTTGCTCGGCGAGATCAGCTATCGGGTCGACGGCTCGCCGACGTATCTCTCTAGCTCGCCGGTCACGCGGACCAGCACGCCCGACGCCCGTCCGGCGAGGGACGGCCCGGATACGCCGAACGCAAGCGAACACGCGGCACTCGCGGTCCGCAACGACGTGTGGCTCCCGGTTCCGGGGCTGCCGCTCGTTCCGTGGCCCGAGTTCTGGTTCGTCTCGGCAAACACCGTGACCCTCGATGTCGAAGGTGAGTACGCCCGCTTCGAAGTCACGGCAGACACGACCAAACGCGGGCGCACGTCGACGTACCGCCGGCAGGACGAGCCCGTCACGATGGAGATAGCCCAGCAGGAACGCCGCGTCGGGACGGTCGACCCGGTCAACTTCACGAGCAGGACTGACATCGTCGTTGCCACCCCCGGGCCGGTGTGGTATCCCAATGGAAGCTACGGTCCGGGAGACCGAGTCGGGAACGGAACCGACCATCGACTCGTCGAGTGTACCGCTGCGTGGGGAGCGACCGGGCCGAGCTTTGACCTCTCCGCGGTCGACTACGACGACTGTCCGAACCTCCCCAGCGCCTCGAGTAACACGTATCGGTATCTCAACCGCACCGCGGACGGAGACATCACCGTCGAGGAGACTGGGTAGGACCGTCGGGCTGGCACGGTGGAACCGGGACTCTCCAAACCGAGTTACCGTCTGTCGGACTGTGAGTGTCACAGAAGCTATCGCTACCAGCGGTATCTGACAGGACAGTCACAGGTTCCTGTTGTCGTCGACGGTGAACTCGGGGTCGCGGTCGGTCTGTGACGCCAGCTGCGTCGCGAGAAAGTCAGCGGTCGTCTCGGAGGTCGCCTCGTAGTGGGCTCCGTCGAACGGGAAACCGTGGCCGCCGGGAACCACGCGATGGTCGACGGTGGTCAGCGGGTCGAGCGCCTCGGCCAGTACCGCCGATTGCTGGGGCGAAACCACGTGGTCGTCTTCACCGTGGAGCAGAAGTGTCGGTGGCATCGACATGTCGGCCTGCTCGACCGGCGAGGCGAGGTCGTAGGCGGCGGGCAGGTCCTCGGGCGACCCGCCCAGATACGTCTGCCGGCGGTCGTCCAGTCCCATGCGGAAATCGTAGATGCCCGCGTACCCGACCACCGCCGACAGCGCCGACGAGGAGCCGGGGTACATATCGGGCTCCAGCGCCGGGTCGTCGGCCGTCGCCGCCGCGAGCACCACCAGATTCGCGCCGGCGGAGTGACCCACGGCTGCGATGCGCTGTGGGTCCACCTGCTCGCACTCGGTGCGACACCACTCGATAGCAGCCTTCACGTCGACCAGCGCCGCCGGGAACGTGTGCTCGGGCGCGAGTCGGTACTGTGGTTCGACGACGAGATACCCATCTGCGGCGAGGTCGATGGCATGGCGGGCGAACTCGCCCTTGTCGCCGACCGTGAAGCCGCCGCCTCGCACCAGCACGACAGCGGGTTTCGGCGCGCTGGTCGCCGTCGATTCGTACACGTCCAGCCGGAGGGTCTCACCGTCGACCTCGTGGAACGGGACGTCACGCCTGACGGTGACCGTCGTCTCCTCGGGTGGGTTCACGGTAGAGAGTCCGGTGGGTCGAGAGAAAAAAGCGTCGGGGTCGCCAGCCGACAGCAACCGGAGGACCCACTGCGGTTTCAGGGGCTATGGATGCGCGAAGTACGCGACGGACTCCTCGTCGGGGTCGACGCGGTCGACGCGGGCGAAGCCGATTCGCTCGAACTGGAGCATAACGTCTGGCTCGTAGTCGAGATAGCCCGGCTCGGCGATGCCGGTCACGTCGCCGTCCATCGTCCGCAGTCGGAGTTCGGGGCCGTCGGCCGGCGCCCAGTGGACCACGTCGACGCCCTCCTCGCGGACCGCCGTGATGTCGTCGCCGACGTACTCGAAGGCGTCGCGAGTGTGTCGCACGCAGCCATAGCCCTTGAGCCAGACGCGGTCGCCGTGGTCGGGCAGGTCGTCGCCCTCGACGACGACCCCCGCCGTGACGGGAATGTCCCGCCGGCCACGGTCCTCGAAGTCGGGGTGCAACGGCGGTTCACCGGCGTCGGGCCCGCCGACGACCTGGCGTTCGACGAGCCCGCCAGATTCCTCGTCGTCGCGGACGAAGAACGCACGGTCGGTGTCGTCGTCTATCAGCTCGCGGTTGTTGGCGTACACCGACGAGATAGCGAGGTCGACGTCGGAGGTCGAGGTGCCCAGTTCGACCATCGCGTCGACGAGCGCCTCACCCCGAATCCCCCGCCGTCGGAGGCTCGCCACGGTCGGCGCGCGCGGGTCGTCCCACCCGTCCAGTTCGCCCTCGGCGACGAGCTCGCCGATGGTCGAGGTCGACATCGACACGTCGTAGGCGTCGACCTGCACGTGGCCCCAGTGGACGACCTCGGGGTACTCCCAGCCGAAGTAGTCGTAGACGAAGCCCTGGCGTTTCGCGGAGTCCTGCAGGTCGATACCGCGGATGATGTGGGTGATACCGAGCAGGTGGTCGTCGACGCCGCTCTGGAAGTCCAGCATCGGCCAGCAGCGGTAGTCGGCCGCTTCCTCGCGCGGGTGGGGCGTGTCTATCATGCGGAACGCGACGAAGTCACGCAGCGCGGGGTTCTTGTGGGTGATGTCGGTCCGGACCCGCAGCACCATCTCGCCGCTCTCGTACTCGCCGTCGACCATCGCCTCGAACTCCTCGGCGACGGTCTCGGTGGCTTTCTCGCGGTGGGGACAGGCTTCGCCGCTGTTTTTCAGCTCGGAAAAGTCCCCCTGCGGACAGGAACAGGTGTAGGCCCCGCCCAGGTCGATGAGTTCGCGGGCGTGGTCGTAGTAGACGTCGACGCGGTCGCTCGCTCTGACCACATCGTCCGGCTCGAAGCCGAGATACTCGATGGCGTCGAGGATTGCGTCGTATGCGTCCAGGTCCGGGCGCTTGGTCTCCGGGTCGGTGTCGTCGAACCGGCAGACGAACTCGCCGTCGTATCGGTCCTTGTACGTGCCGATGACGGCGGCCATCCGCGCGTGACCGATGTGCCACGGGCCGTTGGGGTTGGGGGCGACCCGCATCCGCACCTCGCCGTCCTCGGCGTTTGGAAGGTCCGGTAGCGGGTGGTCGTCGCCCTCGTCCTCGCTCTCTATCTCCTCGAGTTTCTCCGGAGCGAGTTCGGCGATTCGCGCCCGGCGCTCCTCGCTATCCATCCCGTTGACCCGCTCGACCACGGGTGCGATGATACCGGGGATCTCGTCACCGTGCTCCCGGAACTCGGGGTTCTCGCCCATCAGCGGCCCCATGATAGCCCCGACCTGTGCCTCGCTGTCGTGTTTGACAGCGTTGAGGAGGGCGTTCGTCTCGGCGGCCTCCTCGATACGCTGGCGTACGGCGTCGTCCATGGTCGAAGGGTCCGGCGGGAGGGCTAAAACGCCGTCGGACCACCTTTTTCACCCGGGGGTTCGCGCTCGCGGTGGCGAGCGCTCAACCCCGGGTGAAAAACGTGGGCGAAAAAGTGCTGACCGCTCGGCTTCGCCTCGCGGTCAGGGAAACGCCTCGCTACGCTCGGCGTATGCTACCGGTTTATTCACCCACCAATGTGTTGCCCGACCCGCTCCAGCGCCGCCAGTCCGGTCACCTCGCCGGATTCGTCGGGGACGGTCCACACCGCCAGTTCAGGCAGTGACTCCCGTAACGCCGCCAGTGACTCCTCCTGGACGGCCTGCTTTCCCAGACAGCGCTCGCAGTCGCCGGGGTCCTCGATGACCTTGTTGACCACCAGCGTTCGTACCGGGACCTCGAACTCCCGCAGCTGGGCGACCAGCCGTTCGCTCTCGCGGACGGCCATCGTCTCTGGGATGGTCACGACGCGGAACTCCGTTCGGGCGGGGTCTCGGAGCACTTCGCCGACCCGTTCCATCCGGTCGCGCATCTCGGTGAAGCTGTCGGCCTCCTCGCGGCGTTTGCGTCCCATCGGCCCGAACATCATCGTCCGCGCGGTGTCGACCTTCCGGCGGACCTGGTCGCGCAGGTCGAGGGCGGTCGCCAGCCCGCGGTCCATCATCTGTGGGAGGTCGAGCAAACGCAGCGTGTGGCCGGTCGGCGCGGTGTCGAAGACGACACGGTCGAACCGGTCGTCCTCGACGTAGGTCGCCAGCCCGTCGATGGCGGCGAGTTCGTCGCTACCCGGTAAGACGCCCGAGGTGAACAGCTCGGCGACCTGGTCCTCGTCTAGGTGGATCCCGGCGTCGTCGAACTCCTCGGCCAGTGTCTCGAAGATGGCCTCGTAGCGGTCGATACCCGCCTGCGGGTCGATTTCGACGCCCCAGAGCCGCTCGCGTATCTCGACCGGTTCGGAACCGATGGACCGCTCGACCGCGTCGCCTAGCGAGTGGGCCGGGTCCGTCGAGACGACCAGTGTCTCGAACCCCTCGCGGGACAGTTCCAATCCGGTCGCCGCCGCCACGGTCGTCTTTCCGACCCCGCCTTTGCCGCCGTAGAGGACGAACTGGGTCACGGCTCCCCGTTAGTATCAGACAGACATAACTCTCCGGTGCCGGTGGGGCCGTTAGACGGTCTCTCATACCACCATACAGACTTTTGTACCGTCGGAAAAACTGCGAAATATGGTGCAAAACGCAGGTGTTCGGACGTACGGACTCGTGGCAGTCGCACTGATGGTCGGCCTCGCTGGGTGTGGCGGGATACTCGGCGGCGGCGGTGGCTGTGGCCCCGGCGAGACGGAGATAGCCGAGGCGAGCGGAGAGGTGTCGGTGACCGGCGAAGTCACCGAGACCGGCCAGGGGTCGTTCACCATCGACGACGGCACCGATACGGCGTTCGTCCAGAGCACGGACGACGTCTCCGAGGGCGACTGTGTGACCGTCGAGGGTGTCGCGAGCGATACGAGTAGTATGCCCGGTGCGAACGTGACTATCGCGGCGGAGTCCATCTCGGTTAACTAGCGACCAGCCGCGAACTCGTCTGGCGGCGTATAAAACCGACGCCGCTCAGTACTCGCGTTCGACCAGGTAGTCCGCGATACCGGAGAGCAGGTCACGCGCCTCGTTGTCGGGGAGGACTTTGAGGTTCTCCTTGCCGCTGGTGACCAGTTCCTGGGCTCGAGAACGGGCGTACTCGATAGAGCCCGCCTCGTGGAGCGTCTCGACGGCCTCGTCGATTTCGGCTTCCGAGACGGCCTCGACGGAGTCGGTGTCGACCAGGTTCGCGACGTCGACGCCCTGTTGCTCGGCGTGCAGCGTCACGAGCGTCTGCTTGTTCTCGACGAGGTCCGACCCGCGCTGTTTGCCGAGCTTCTCGGATGGCGTCGTCAGGTCGAGCAGGTCGTCCTGAATCTGGAACGCCCGCCCGACGTCGAGACCGTGGTTGTACAGCGCCTCGACGGTCTCCTCGTCGGCACCCAGCAGCGTCGCCGGGATGGCCGCCGCCGCGCCGTACAGCACGGCGGTCTTTAGTTCGACCATCTCCAGGTACTCGTCGGGCGTCACCGCGTCGCGGGCCTCGAACTCGATGTCGAGCGACTGGCCCTCACAGATACGCGTACAGGTCTCGGCCAGGCGCTTGTTCGCGGCGACGGTCCGGTCGTGGGCCGCGCCGGTCGAAAGCAGGAACTCGAAGGCCTTGGAGTACAGTGTGTCGCCGGCCAGGATAGCCGTCGAGAGGTCGTACTCCTTGTGGACGGCCGGGACCCCACGTCGGAGGTCGTCGTCGTCCATGATGTCGTCGTGGATGAGCGTGAAGGTCTGGATGACCTCGATGGCGATGGCCGCCGACAGCAGGTCGACCTCCCCGTCCTCGAGCGTGGGGAACGCACGGTAGTCGGCCCCTCGCGGTTCGACGGAAAGCAGCGACTCACCGACCAGGAGGAGGACGGTCGGCCGGAGCCGCTTGCCGCCGGCGTCGAGCAGGTATCGAGTCGCCTCGTAGAGCCCCTCCGGTCGGGTGACCGGCAGCGCCTCCGGGAGCGCCTCGTTGATCCGCTCGCGACGGGCGAGGATAGCTTGTTCGACCTGCTGGTGGCGTTCTGACATGCTTATTCGGTGAGCTGAATCATATTCCCGTTGCGGGTGATATGCAGGTCGCGACCGACCTTGAGGCCAAAGTCCTCGGCGAGGTCCACGTAGGGCGCGAACCCTTTGAGGCTCTGGTGGGCCGGGATGACGTGCTGTGGCTGCAGTGCCTCTAGCATCTGGTAGTGCCCCTCCTCGCGGAGGTGGCCCGAAACGTGGATGTCGTCGTAGATGCGGGCGCCCTGCATGCCCAGCAGCTTCTCGGACTGGTAGCGCTGGCCCTCGTTGGTCGGCTCCGGGATGACCCGGGCCGAGAACAGGACCTTGTCACCGTCGGACAGTTCGTAGGGCGTCTCGCCACGGCCCATACGGGTGAGCATCGCGCGGGGCTCGCCCTGGTGGCCCGTGACGATGGGCAGGAAGTTCTCCTTGCCCTCGTTCATGATTCGCTTGAACGTGCGGTCGACGGACTTGCGGTGGCCGTACATCCCGAGGTCGTCCGGGAAGTCGACGAAGTCGAGTCGTTCCGCAGTCCCCGAGTACTTCTCCATCGAACGACCCAGCAGGACCGGCTGACGGCCCATGTCCTCTGCGAACTCGACGAGGCTCTTCACGCGGGCGATGTGGGAGGAGAACGTCGTGGCGACGATACCGCCGTCGTAGTCCTCGATGCTCGTCATGACGTCCTTGAGGTGGGTCCGGGCGACGTTCTCGGAGGGGGTTCGGCCCTTCCGGCCGGCGTTCGTACAGTCCTCGATGTAACAGAGGACGCCCTCGTCCTCGCGAGCGATCTCGCGGAACCGCTTCATGTCGATGGGGTCACCGATGACCGGCGTGTGGTCCATCCGCTTGTCCAGCCCGTAGACGACGGCGCCCTCGGGGGTGTGCAAGACCGGGTTGATTGCGTCGATGATGGAGTGGGTGACGTTGACGAACTCGAGTTCGTTGCGCTCGCCGATCTGCATCGTCTCGCCGGCTTCCATCTTGACGAGGTCGTTCTGGACCCCGAACTTCTCCTCGCCCTTGATCTGCTGTTTGACCAGCTCGATGGTAAACGGCGTCGCGACGATGGGGGCATCGTAGCGGTGGGCCAGCTTCGAGATGGCACCGATGTGGTCGAGGTGACCGTGGGTCGGGACGATGGCCTTCACGTCGCCTTCGAGTTCGGACATGACCCGGTCGTCCGGGATAGCGCCCATGTCGATGAGGTCGAGCGAGTGCATCCGCTCGGTCTCGACGTTGTCGTGAATCAGTACCTTCGAGAGGTTGAGGCCCATGTCGAAGATGACGACGTCGTCGCCCGCTCGAACGGCCGTCATCTGTCGGCCCACAGCCTCGTATCCGCCAATTGTTGCGATTTCGACTTCCATGGTTGTAGCTCCGAGTAGGAGCCGCCCGCGAGCACGCGGTCGGGGCTGGCAACGACGGTAACGGCTGAAACGGCGTCTCGGTTCCTTGAGCGAGGCCGGCCGGGTGTCGCCCGTAGCCTCGCTGTCCGTCGCGGAAGGGACTCGTGTCCCGACGACTGTTCCCGTCGTCTGCCGGCCGCCGACCCGTCGCGGGCGGCCGTGCGCTCGGTTACCGACGGATACAACGCCAGTTCTTAAAACGATGTGGGTTCCGAGTCGTCGACGACTACGAGTCCTCGAGCGCGTCCGAGAGCGGGTCGCTATCTGATTTCGTCTCGAAGGGCGTCGATTCCCCGGACTCCTCGTCCAGGTCCTCGGAGGGTTCCTCGTCACCGCTGTCCGCTTCTGGTGTCTCCTCGTCTCCGGAGAACAGTCCCGAGACGTCCTCTGCCGACTCTTCTCCTCCGTCGTCCGTCTCGCCGAAGAGGTCGTCGGCCGTCCGGGGACCGTCCGACGACTCCTCGTCGCCATCTCCCATCTCCCAGCCAGACGACTCCTCGGCCCTCGGGGACTCCGCAGCCGGCTCCGTGGTCCCGGACTCGTCGGCGGCCTCGCTTTCGGCGGGCACCGCCGTCTCGAACTCCGAGGGGTCCGGCGGCGACCACTCCTCCGGCTGTGTTTCGACCGGTCCGGAGTCGGTCTCTGCTGTCTCGGCCGGTTCGGGGTCGGTCTCTGCTGTCTCGGCCGGTTCGTCCTCCCCGCCTGTGGTCGACTGTTCGACCCACTCGTTCGAGTCGGTCGTCTCCGGTGGGGACTCGTCGGGCGCGTCCCCACGCTCGTCGTCCAGGACGGGTTCGTCGGGCGGGGGCGCTGCGTCCGCGGTCGCGTCCGCTGGTGATGCGGGTTGGCTCTCCGGCTCGGGGGATTCCTCGACGACGGTCTGTTCGTCGGTGGCTGGCTCCGACTGGGAGTCAGGCGCGGGCTCGTCTTCGGTGGAGTCCGGTCCCGGCTCTCCCTGGGCCGTCTCGGTGGCGTCTTCGGCGCCATCGGACGGTGACTCCTCGTCCACCGTGTCGGTGGCCGCCGTGGCTGCACCCGTGGTCCCGGCGATGTCCCCGGGAGTATCATCGTCGGTGGCCGCCACCTCGTCGTCGGTCGCGTCGCCGTCGGCGGGCTCGGTGGCTGCCACGTCGACAGTCTGGCCCTGCACGAGGCCGGCCGTCGTCGCGTCGGCGACGAGTTTGTACGCCAGACCGACCAGGCCCGACAGGAGGAGCAACACGCCGATAGTTATGAGCGCGATAGCGGCCACCACGGGACCAGTCGCCGCCCCGGCGGCGCCACCGGCGACGTCGGTGAGTACACGACCGCCCACGATGACTCCGGTGCCGACGAAGACGCCGGCGACCAGCGTCACCGCGAGGAGGTAGCCGACGAAGCGGACACCGTATCGATAGACATCTGATAACCCAGCAGCAGACATAATCGGACAAATGATAACTGCAGTAAAATAGGTTACGACGGGATTACGTCGTCCCGTCGCCGGCGACGGTCGTCCCGGGGTCGCCACCGGCGAGGAAGGTGCCGAGTGCCGCTGGGCCGAAGACGTGGGCCGGCGAGGAGAGCGCGAGCAGCGCCCGTATCTTCCCGGCCATCCCGCCCGAGACGTCGGTCGCCTCACTGGCGCCCAGTGCCGACGCCACCTCGTCGAAGGCCGTTATACGGTCGATAACCTCGCCCTCGTCGTCAAGGACACCCGGGACCGTCGAGCAGACGCCGACCCGGTCGGCCTCGACCGCCGGGGCCAGTTCGACCACGAGTTCGTCGCCGCTCAGGACTGTGGTGCCCTCGCCCCGGTGGGCCACGAGGTCACCGTGGAGGACGGGGACAAACCCCTCCGCGAGCAGTGTCCGAACCTGTTCGGTCGGGAGGTCGAGGGCCCCCGCAGCGTCGCGGCTCGCGGCCGAGAACGGGTGGACCGGGACGGCGGGGACGCCCCGCTCGGCCAGCGCCGTGACGACGGCGTCGTTGAGCCGTTTCATCGCGCCGTGGATGGCGGCGACCCCGGCCGCGTCGTGGGTGCCATCGGTCGTGCTGACGCCGTAGTCGGCGGCGTGGTGGTGGCCGAAACTGCCGCCGCCGTGGACCACGACGAGGTCGTCGTCGCTGGCTGCGACGGCGTCGGCGGCCGCCGCGAGCGCGTCGTCGTCGACAGTCTCGGGCTCGTCTTTCTCGGTGACCACGCTCCCGCCGAGTTTCAGAACGACGGTCACTCCGCCCGGACCCCCTCGGTGTCCAGCGCCGCCCGGAACGCCTCGTCACAGCCCGGCGTGTACTTCAGTGCCGTCAGTGCGGCGTCCGTCTCGTCGAGGGCGACGACACAGCCCCCGCCGCCGGCGCCGGTGAGCTTCGCACCCATCGCGCCAGCGTCGCGGGCCGCCCAGACCATCGTATCGAGCGAGCGCGAGGATACCCCCAGCGCCCCGAGTAAGCCGTGATTGAAGTCCATCAGCTCGCCCAGCGTCTCCGTGTCCTCGGTGCCGAGCACGGACTCGCCCTCCCGGACGATATCACCGATTGCCTCGACGGTGTCGGCCGCGAAGTCGTACTCCTCGCGGAGCTCGCGGACGCCCGCGACGAGTTCGCCAGTGTCCCCGGCCCCGCCGTCGTAGCCGATGACGAACGGCAGGTTTCCGACCCCCTCGAGGCGGCGGCAGTCGTCGCCCTCGACGCGGACCGCCCCGCCCATCGCCGAGCAGAACGTATCCGCGCGGGAGGCCTCCCCGTCCTGGACCGCTGCCTCTACCTGATAGGCCCGGTCGGCTATCTCCGCGCGCGGCAGTTCGACGCCAAGTTCCCGACAGCCCGCGTCGATGGCCGCACAGGCGACGCCAGCGGACGAGCCAAGCCCCGCACCGAGGGGAATATCGCTCTCTATCCATATCTCGAAGCCCGCATCGGGTGCGTCTGCTGCGTCTCTGACCTGAGCGACGGCCTCGTTGACGTAGCCCGTGGCCGCCTCCACCAGGGAGTTCTCGGCGTCGACGTCGGGGTGGTCGGTGTCGTCGCCGACGTACTCGACGGTAAAGCCGTCGAGCTGGAGGTCGTCGGCGTGGACGACCAGCCCCTCGTCGATCTCCTCTGCCGTGACGCGAGCCCGGCGCTCGATGGCACACGGGACCGCCGGTTCGCCGTAGACGACTGCGTGCTCCCCGAACAGGTACACCTTGCCGGGAGCGCTCGACGTGACCATACCCCTGCCTGTGCGTGCAGGGTGTTAGGTGTTTTCGGAGACGACTGCGGCCGCTCGACACTCCCCCCTCGGTCACCGATACGCTTCGAGCAGGTCGTCGAGCAACAGACAGCGCGGGTCGGTCACCGGGTAGGCCGTATCGATGTACTCCTCTGCGGTCTCGATGTCGCCCCGGACGGCGTACTGCCTGACACGGGCCGCGTTCTCGTAGAAAGCCTCGTTCAGTTCGGCGGCGTCGTGGGCGTCGGCGGTCGCCGGCCCCGAGGTGAACAGTTCGCTCCGTATCTCCTCGAAGTCGACCATCTCGGCCTCGTACTCCCCGAGTTCCGAGAGGACGTACTCCACGGCGAAGCGCTGGAACTCCGACTTGCTCGAGAAGACGTCGTCCTCGACCATCTCCTCGACGCGGTCCATCACCGCCTCGGGGAAGCGAACTGTAGATTTGACCACGTTGTTCGACCCAGACAGTGAACCAGTATAAATCCACCTCAGCGTGCAAGCTTTCCGACAGATTCGCCCCGACGGTCGACCGCACCGATAGGTCCCGTCGGACGTGCCCGGCGTTGCCGTACCAGCCCGGCCGTGCCTGCTGGGCACTAGTTCCGTCAACCACGGACACGCCGGGCTGGCACGCTCTCTGTCCGCAAACCGGTCGGGTGCCACGATTCGTGCATCTCGTGTACACCTGAAAACATTTACCGGCCCCTCGAAATACCCGAGTATGAACCGACGCCGACTGATTGTGTCCTGCAGCGGGTGTCTCGCCGCACTCGCCGGTTGCCTCACCGAATCCACCGAGACGCCAACCGGACCTGCCGGGTCGGGGAACGAGTCACCAACCGAGCCTCCCGGGACGACGCCGACGGGCCAGCCCCCGGCCGTCGGTGTCGAGAACGTCGTCGCGCAGAAAGCCGTCACGTACAGTTCTGTGTACGGGTCCGGCGGCGTTCGGACCGACCCGAACACGCAGTACGTCGTCGCCTCGATAACCGACGCATCGAAGCGGAACCCGCCGGAGTTCGTCCTCGAGACGGACAGCCAGACGTTCGAGTCGGGGCTCTCGAACACTCGGGGCTACACGCGGTACGGCGTCGCGGGCTACACCCGACCCTATCTCGTCTTTCCGGTCCCGTCCCCGTTGTCGGTATCGAACCCCCGCATCAGACTGACCGAGAGGGACGGTGCGGGGTACACCTGGTCGCTGCCGGAGCGCGCGACCGAGACGCTCGCGGCGCCAGCTCCACGGTTCGAACTGGAGTCGCTGACCGTGCCCGACAGCGTCGGCCGGCGCGAGGACCTGACAGTTTCGCTGACAGTTCGAAACGTCTCCGACACCGACGGCCGGTTCCTCGCGGCCGCCTACTGGCCGACGACCACCGTCGACGACGACGAGTCACACGTCGTCGAGGCGACCGTCCCGGCGGGCGAAACGGCAGCCCGCTCGCTCGATATCTACGCCCGCGGCGCCGAGACGGCCGACGGCGTCGCCACGCTGACCGTCGAGGGCCACGTCAGCGCCAGCCGCACGGTCCAGGTCGACGAGCGCAGGCGAACCGACGACCGGACGACCGAGGCGCCTCCCTGAGTCTAGGGCCGCTCGCCGACACAGAACGACATCTCCTGGCGCGGGTGGGCCGTGAGCGACGGCATCAGTTCCAGGGGCGTCTCGCCCAGAAAGTCCAGTTCGTACTGCTTTGCCGTCGTCGCGACGATGAGCTGGGCCTCGAGCATCGCCAGGTGCTTGCCGATGCAGTGGCGCGGCCCGCCGCCGAAGGGGAAGTAGGCAAAGCGGGGCCGCTCTTTGGCCCGCTCCGGTCGCCACCGCTCCGGGTCGAACGTGTCGGGGTCGTCGTAGAACCGCTCGGAGCGATGGACGCCCCACTGCGGGAGCATCAGCGTCTGGCCGCTGTCGATGCGGTAGTCCGACAGCGTCACGTCCTCCGTAGGTTCGCGGAACATCACGTACACGGGCGGGTAGAGCCGCATCGCCTCCTGGATGACCCACTCCAGATACTCAAGCTCCCGAACGTGTTCCATCCCGGGACGGTCGTCGCCGACGACCTCGTCTATCTCCTCGTGGACCCGCCGCTCGACCTCGGGGTGTTCCGACAGCAGGAACCACGTGTAGGTCAGCGTCAGCGCCGTGGTGTCGTGGCCCGCCAACAGCATCGTCATCATCTCGTCGCGCAGTTGCTCGGGCGACTCGACGCCGTCGTCCCGGGCGCGAATGAGCACCGAGAGGAAGTCCATCGGGCCGTCGTCGCCGCTGCCGGCCGTCTTCTCACGGACCGCGATGATGTCGTCGAGAATTCCATCGAGCGTCTCGACGGCCGCGTCGAACTCCGCGTCGTCGGGCATCGGCATCCACTCCGGCGCGGCAAAGCGAAGCGGGTCCGGCTCGAAGCGCTGGCCCAGCGGCAGCAGCTGCTGTTCTATCGTCTCGACGCGCTCCTCGCTCAGCTGGACGCCCATCATCAGGTCGAGGATGACGTCGAGTGTCGTCCGTGTCATCGCCCGCTCGACGTTGACCACGTCGCCTTCGCCCCAGTCGGCCAGCCGGTCCTCGGCGTGGTCCGTGATGCGGTCGGCCATCCCCGCCAGCCGACGCATCGAGAACGCCGGGTTCGCCAGCTGGCGCTGTTGCTCCCAGGTGTCGCCCTCGGAGAGCAGCAAGCCATCGCCCAGCAGGTCCCCCAGCGCGTCGCCCTGGAAGTCGGGTTTCCGGAAGCGGTCGGCCTCCGAGACCAGCACCCGCTCGATAGCGGTCGGGTCCGACAGCATCACCGTCTCCATCGGGCCCATGTCGAAGTAGGCCACGTCGCCGTAGGCATCTTCGAGCGCCGAGATGAATCTGAACGGGTCCGAGGCGTAGGTCCGACTGCTCCCGAACAGCGGTTCGCCCTTCGGTCCGGGTGGCGTTTCTGCCATCGACGCGAGTTAGGACCGGACACTCTTGAATTACGTGCCAACTCCGACGTGTTGGGATATCGGTAGTCGTGACTGCACCACCGGACGCCTCGCGGTTACAACCACCGCGTGGGGTCTAGGTCCCAGTCGGTGTTTGTACGGGCCCACGTCCCGCCCAGCCCGCCGACGGCGCTCAAGCCGACGGTGTAGCCGAGGAAAAATAGGAAGACGAGCGCGAGGAAGATACCGTATCCCGGTGCCGACGGCGGGATGCCGAATCCCAGCATCCCAGCGACGAACAGGGACGGGACGAACAACGCAAGCAGTGGAATCATCGCGGCGACGCCGGCGAGCGTCCCGAGCCACAGGCCGCTGCGGTAACCGCCGCCGTGGCGGTACGCCGCCGCAGCGCCGCCGGCGACCGAGGAAAACGGGACAATCGAAAGCGCCAGCGTCACCAGCGCACCCAGACCGGCATCGACGAACGTCTCTCGCATCCTGTCTGTCGGTGTCGGTAGCGGGGGTAATATACTGTGGGGTCACACCCAGCTGGCGACGGCGCCGCTCACAGCTCCATCTCGTACTTCGCGTAGTTGCCCAGCCACCCGCCCAGTGCGCTCAGCCCGACAGTGTAGAGCGCACTGACCACTGCGGCAAAGAGGAAAAACAGGAGTCCGAGCGCGCCGAACGCCCCCGGAGCACCTGAACCGAAGTAGAACACCCCGAAGAAGAGAACGAAGAGCCCGAAGAAGACCGCGCCGGCGAGCAGACTCATGACCCCTGCGATAGTATGGGTTGGGAGGGGTGAAAACGCGGTCACAGCGTCCACTGGGGCACCGAGTCGCTGACTGTGGGAGCGGGAGAACGGAAAAGGAAACTCGGGCTTACAGCTCGGACTCGAAGTCGTCGAGCCCGTAGGACGGCTCGGCACCGCGGCGGTCGAGCGTCTCGTTGGCCAGCAGCCAGTAGACGACCGACAGCGCTTTTCGCCCCTTGTTGTTGGTCGGGACGACAAGGTCCACGTTGGACGTGGTGTTGTTGGAGTCACACATCGCGATGACCGGGATGCCGACCGTGATGGCCTCCTTGACGGCCTGGGCGTCGCCGATGGGGTCAGTGACGACCACGACGTCGGGCTCGATGTAGCCGTCGTAGTCCGGGTTCGTCAGCGTCCCGGGGATGAATCGGCCAGTTCGGGCTCGGGCGCCGACGGCGTCGGCGAACTTCTCGGCCGGGAACCGGCCGTACTGGCGCGAGGAGGCCACGAGAATCTGCTCGGGCTCGTAGTTGGCCAGGAAGTCCGCGGCGGTGCGGATGCGCGAGTCCGTCATCGAGACGTCCAGCACGTAGAGCCCGTCGGTCCGCACGCGGTGGATGAACCGCTCCATGTCCTGGGTCTTCTGCTGGGTCCCGATGTGGACACCGGCGCCCAGATAGTCCTCTACGGGGATGAGGAGGTCGGCCTCGCTCTGCTCGTCGGGCATGACGTCCTCGTCGAGCTGTGGGGCGTCCTCTTCCTCCTCGTCGGCTGTCTCGGCCTCGGTCGCCTCGTCGGCGGCGTCGGCGGGCTGTTCGACGTCTTCGGTCTCTGCGTCGGCGTCGGGCTCGGCGTCCTCCTCGGACGGGTCGAACTCCGACTCCTCAGCGTCGAGACCTTCTTTGTCGTTGCCGCTCATACTGCGTTGTCCTCGATACGGATGAGTTCGTTCAGCTTGGCAGTTCGCTCGCCACCGACGGCGCCCGTCTTGATGAACTCGGCGCCGGTCGCCACGGCGAGGTGTGCGATGGTCGTGTCCTCGGTCTCGCCGCTCCGGTGGGAGACGACTGAGGCGTAGCCGTTCTCGGTCGCCAGTTCGATGGCGTCGACGGCGTCCGACAGCGTCCCGATCTGGTTGGGCTTGATGAGGATGGAGTTGCCAGCGTCCTGCTGGATGCCGGTCTGCAGGCGGGAGACGTTCGTGACGAACAGGTCGTCACCGCAGATGAGCGTCTGGTCGCCGACCCGCTCGGTCAGCTCCGCGTGACCCTCGTAGTCGTTCTCGTCGAGGGGGTCCTCGACGTAGACGAGGTCGTACTCCTCGACCTTCTGGGCGATGTAGTCGATCATCTCGTCGGTCGACTTGACGCCGTCGTCGAAGACGTAGCCGTCCTCCTCGTCGTCGTACAGCTCCGCGCCGGCGACGTCCAGACCGAACTGGATAGCGAAGCCGACGTCGTCCGCGACGGTCTCGACGGCCTCGGCCATGATTTCGAAGGCCTCGTCGTCCGAAACCGACGGCGCCCAGGCGCCCTCGTCGCCCTTGCCAGCCGGGATGCCCCGGTCGGCGAGCATGTCGTGGACTTCCTGGTGGACCGCCGCGTTGGCGAAGACGGCCTCCTCGACGCTCGGCGCGCCGATGGGAGCCGACAGGAACTCCTGGATGTTGGTGGCGTCCGCGGCGTGTTCGCCGCCGCCGACGATGTTGCCCAGCGGCGTCGGGAACTCGTTGCCACGGAAGGTGCCACCGAGGTGCTGGTACAGCGGTGCACCGAGCACGTCCGCGCCAGCCGCAGCGGCCGCCATCGAGATGGCGACGGCGGAGTTTGCGCCGATACTGGAGAAGTCGTCCGTACCGTCGGCCGCGCGGAGCGCGTTGTCGACGTCGCGCTGGTTGCCGGCGTGAACCTCGCCGACGAGGCGGGGAAGCGCGTCTTCGCGAGCGTTCGCGATGGCTTCCTGAGCCGGCAGCTCCAGAGCCTCGTATTCGCCGGTGCTTGCGCCGCTCGGTGCCTTGCCGCGACCGAAGCCCCCACTCTCGGTGAGAACGTCGGCCTCGACTGTCGCGTTGCCACGCGAGTCGAGGACGCGGCGGAGTCGGATGTCAGTGATTAGCGTCATTTGTGGTCACCTCGTTTGACGGTGAACGGAAGGACGCCAGCGTCGTACTCCTCGGCCGCGATGAGGATTGGCTGGGTGTGTTCCGTCTCGATGAGCACGGGTGCGCCGTGGGCCAGCTGGAGCGCTCGTGCGCCCAGTTTGCGGGCCTTCTCGTATCGGCTTTCCTGTGCGTTCATTGATAGGGAGCGACGATGTCGACCAGGTCTTTGTGCGAGACGAGCATCCGGCGACAGCAGTGTCGCTCGACGCCGAGCTCGTCGAGGACCATCTCGGGGTCCTCGGGCTCTTCGGCCTCGCGGGTGCGGGCCTTGAACTCCTCCCAGTGCTCGCCGACAACGTTACCGCACGTGAAACACCGGACCGGTACCATCATATCCTGATCACCTCAGCGGTAGGATTTCTGGTAGCGGGCCCGAGCGCCGGGACCGCCCCACTTCTTGGGTTCGGACTGGCGCACGTCGTTGACCAGCAGCGAACGGTCGAACTCCATGAACGCGTCGCGGAGTTCGGCGTCGTTGGTGAAGTCGACGAGGCCGCGGGCGATGGCGGTGCGGGCCGCGTCGGCCTGCCCCATCACGCCGCCACCCTCGACGGAGACATCGACGTCGATGTCGTCGCGAAGGTCCTCGTCTGCGATGCGGAACGGCTCCAGCATCTTCAGCTGAGCCAGCTCCGGATCGACCAGTTCGACCGGCTGGGAGTCGATACGCACGCGACCCTCGCCCTCGCGAATCGTGGCGCGAGCGACGGCGGTCTTCTTTTTGCCAGACGTGTTCGTTACCATGTCTTGTTCGCTCCGAGTGTCTCGCTCACTTCCGCGAGCGTGACGAATTTGATGTTCGAGAGTCGGTCCAGCGACGTTCCCGAAAGCACTTCGCCGTCCTCGTCGTGGTGGTTACCCACGTAGACACGGACGTTCTCGAACGCGTCACGGCCACGCTGCTTCTTGTGGGGCAGCATGCCGCGGATGCAGCGTTTGAGGATGCCGTCCGGTCGCTTGGGGTAGAAGTACGCGTTGTCGTCGCCGATGTCGACGCGCTTCTTGTACTTCTCCTTGATCTGCTCTTCGCGGCCAGTGATGACCGCGCGTTCGGCGTTGATGACGGCCACGGTCTGGCCGTCGAGCGCTTTCTCGGCCACCTGCGAGGCGACCCGGCCCATGATACAGTCGCGGGCGTCGACGACGACGTCGGCGTCGAACTCGGCGACGCTCATCGAATCACCCGGACGTGAGAGCCTTCTGGGTTGTTCTCGATTGCCTGTTCTAGCGATACAGCCTCTCCGACCTTGTCGATCTTCGTCTCGGCGGTTCCGGAGAAGTCGACGGCGGCGACGGTGACGTCCTTCTGCAGGACGCCGGAGCCGAGCACCTTGCCCGGAACGACGACGGTCTCGTCTTCCTGTGCGTACCGCTCGATGCGGCCCAGGTTGACTTCGGCGTGTGTACGCCGCGGCTTCTGCAGCCGTTCGGCGACGTCGCCCCAGACTGCGCCGCCCGAGTTGCGGGCGGCCGACTTCAGGTCGGCGATGAGACTACTGAGTCTCGGATTCGTCTTGCTCATAGGGTTCCTCCTTGGGAGTAAAAGTGCAGGGAGCAGGATTTGAACCTGCGGACCCCTACGGGACAGCGCCCTGAACGCTGCGCCGTTGGCCAAACTTGGCTATCCCTGCTCGCATTAGTTGGTTCTTGATGCCCCGTAAAACCCCTTTCGGTCCTCGCGCTCGGGGAGCGGGCGGTCATCGGCGTCGAAGGGGTGTTTCGGGACATTGGCGTTACAGTTGGACCGCGTCTTTCAGCTCTGTCGCACGGTCACGTAGCGTCTCGACCGCGCGAAGCAGGAGTTCGTCGGTGGTAAACGAGCCGTCGGTCTCGACGTGGAACACGAACGCGTTCTCGACGTCGGTGACCTCGACCTCCTTGCCCGGATACCGCTGGGTGAGGTCGTTCCCGAACTCGTCGGTCGGGACGAGGTCACCGTCCGCGGCGTCGGGGTCGGCGGCGTGCTCGGCTGCACCCTCCTCGATGACGCCCCGAAGGATGTTGGGTTCCTCGTCCTCGAACTCGCCCGTGTCGCCGACGACCTCGACGCGCTGAAGGTGTCGGTAGCCGACGGCCACGCCGCCCTGGTGTTTGGCGTGTTCCTTCCCCGTATCGAGGACGGCGTCGGCCTCGACTTCGAGGCGCTGGCCGTCTTTCAGGTCGATGATGGGGATGTTGTCGTCGGCGGGTTCCACCAGCGCGTCACCGGAGACGAGGTCGCTGGAGTAGGCCGTGTTCGGCCCGTCGACGGACAGCGACAGCGTCACCTCGTCACCGAGCTCGAAGTCGTCGAGGTCGGTGGAAAGCGGGACCAGCCCCAGTCGGAGGCCGATCTGCTCGTTGAACATCACGCTGGTGTTCTCGATGACGCGGACGGTGTCGATGCTGAACGTGGGCACGTCGGCCACCATCGCCCGGCGGATACCGTTGGCGAAGGCCGGCGTGATGCCACGCACGAGCACGAGCGACTCCCGCTCGCCGCGTTCGACGAACTCAACCTCGTAATCCTGTGTCATTGGTTAGAACCCGGAGTTCTTGGGTGCGCGGGTGCCGTCGTGGGGCGTCGGGGTGACGTCCTCGATGCGGCCGATTTCGAGGCCGGCGCGAGCCAGCGCTCGGATGGTGGCCTGTGCGCCCGGCCCGGGGGACGTCTGCTGGTTCCCACCGGGACCACGGACGCGGACATCGACACCTTCGACGCCGCGGTCGAGAGCCTTCTCGGCGACGACCTCGGCCATCTGCATCGCAGCGTAGGGCGACGCTTCGTCGCGGTTCTGCTTGACGACCGTCCCGCCGGAGCTCTTCGCGAGCGTCTCCGCGCCGGTCTGGTCGGTGATGGTGATGATGGTATTGTTGAACGATGCGTGAACGTGGGCGATACCCCAGATGTCGTCAGGTGCTTCGCTCATTCTTGGGCCTCCGCGCGCTCAGGATGCAGTTCGTCCGACAGCGAGCTGTTCTCGTCGAAACCGACCGAGCTCTCGACGGCGACGTCGACCTTCATCGACGGTCGGGTGACGCGTGCGTCGTCGAGCTCGATGTGGCCGTGGACGATGAACTGTCGCGCCTGCTCGGGCGTGTTCGCGTAGCCCTTGCGGTAGACGACCGTCTGGAGCCGGCGTTCGAGGACGTCGGTGACGTCAAGCGACAGGACGTCGTCGAGCTGGTCCTGCTCGTTCAGGATGCCGTAGCGCTTGAGTCGGGCGAGGAACTCCTCGGCCTCGAGGTCGGTCCCCTCGGTGCTACCCAGCAGTTTCCGGGCCTCGCGGCGGTAGCCACGCAGCTCGGACTGGGCGCGCCAGAGCTCTTCCTTGTTCTTCAGGCCGTAGCGGCCAAGCAGGTTGCTCTCGTCGGCGATTCGCTCGCCCTGGTAGGGGTGGTTCGGCGTCTCGTAGAACTTCGTGTTGGAACCGAGCGCCATTATTCGTCATCCTCCTCTGCGGCGGCTTCCTCTGCCTGTTCTTCCTTGATGGCCTCGACGTTGACGCCGATGGTCCCCTCGGTACGACCGGTGGACTTCGTGCGCTGGCCGCGGACCTTCTGGCCGCGTTTGTGGCGGACACCGCGGTAGGAGTCGATCATCTTCATGCGGTTGATGTCCTGCCGACGGGTGAGCTGGAGGTCGTTACCCGTCTCGTGGGTGGTCTCACCGGTGAAGTAGTCCTTCTGGTGGTTGGTCATCCACTCGGGGACGTTGTCGGCGAAGTTCTGCACCTGGTCGACGACCTCGTCGATGACGTCGTCGTCCAGCTTGCCGAAGACCGCGCGGCGGTCCACGTCAGCGCGCTGGGCGATGATGCGGGCGGCGCGGTGGCCGATGCCGTTCAGTTCTGTCAGTGCTCGCTCGACGGACTTCGTGCCGTCGAGGTCTGTCTGTCCGATGCGAACGAAGTAGCGGATGTCCTCCTCCTCATCCACGTCCTCGCCCGCGTCTGGGTCTTCTGCACTCATATGTTGGTGGTTGGGTGAGCGTCGTGGCTGGGATTCGAACCCAGGAGGCTGTACGCCACAGAGTTAGCAACCCTGCGCCTTGGGCCAGGCTTGGCTACCACGACACGCTTGCTTGATACTCGCGCCCGCAGCACACGGACTCGGGAGCCGGTCCCCCTACACGAGTCTGTTCGTACGTATCTCGGGGTTGTATTTAAACGCAACGAAGGGCCGCGGGCGCGTCAGGGCGGGCCATGAGTCACCGTGTCAAAACCCAGTTGTGGGCGACGGACCTACCGGACGTATGGACGACAGTGCGACGGTCGACCCGACCGACAGGGAGACACTCCGGGGGCATCTTGAACGCTTTGCCACCCCCGATAGCGTAACAGCGGACGCTGATGGGACCCTGACCGCCCGCTTCAGTTCGTCAACGTACGTCTCGATAGACCCCGAGGGACACGTTCGAACCGGGATGCCGCTGCACGCCTTCGACGGGCCCGCCGAACGACTGCATTTCGACCACGGTGATGGCGAACTGCACGTCGCGACGGCCGAGGAAGCTATCAGTTACACGTTCCGGCGACCGTAGTCGAGAGACGACCCGGGAACGGTGTACTGAGTGCCGACCCGGGCCGGCGTAGACGGCTAGCAGTCGGCCGAAACCGACTCGAACACCGCAGTCAGGGGTGCTGTCTCCGATGGCTCACACACCTTGATGCGGCCATCCCCCGAGACAAAGACGTTCCAGCCAGAGAGACGGAGACTGAGAACGCCACAGGTGTCCGGCGCCGAATTCGATAACAATCGGTCGAACGCTTCGAAGTCAATTTCCTCGGAAAGCGGTGTGAGTTCCATCGGGTCGACGCCCTCGGCGGCAGCCACCGCCTCGACAATCGCCATCGACGGCGGTTGCCGACTGCCCGTCCACTCGGTTTCATAGACAGGCGTGCATCTGCACTGAGCGGGGTCATTATCTGTAGTCATAGCTACCTGTTCGTCGGTCGCCATATAAAAACTCTCCTCCATTCTAATCGAGTATGGCAGCTGATAGCGGTGGGCACGGTAGCCCTCGACCAGCTGTTGTCTGGCCCACTAGCGTCGGCGACACCGCCCGTCTCAGTCGTCGTCCGCGGCCAGCGGTTCCTCGACCGGCCCACGCTCTATGTACTCCTCGTTGACGACCCACTCACCGTCGTCGTTCTGGACCATGTACTCCCCGTAATAGGGCACCCGGTTGGCGACGGTCTCGCGGAACGTCTCGCGGATTTCGGCTTTCGTCATCTCACCCATCGACCGGAGGTCGTCCGTGCGATTGAGACACCCCTTCAGTTTGCCGTCGTGGGTCACGCGCACGCGATGGCAGTTGTCACAGAAGTCGGTGTTCTCCACGGGGTCGACGATTTCGACCATCCCCTCGCCCGACCCGTCGTCGGCGCTCACCCAGTAGCGCTTGCGGTCGTGCATCTCCCGTACCTCGATGCGGTCGGCCTGTTCGGCCAGCCAGTCGTGGACCCGCTGGATGTCGATGGCCCACTCCGGGCGGCCGACGAGTTCCGGCATGTATTCGATGAGCTGGAGCCGGAGCCCGTCGTTTTCGGCGACGTGGTCGACCATCTCCGGAACGTACCCCGCGGTGGGTTCGAAGACGACCATGTTCAGTTTCACCGGGTCCAGCCCGGCATCGAGGGCCGCCTCGACGCCCTCGATGACCTGCTCGTAGGCGCCACTCTTCGTTATCTCGGCGAAGGCCTCCTGGTCGATTGCGTCCTGGGAGACGTTCACCCGGTCGAGTCCCGCGTCGACGAGGTCCGGCGCGCGCCCCGGCAGGAAGGTGCCGTTCGTGGTCATCGACACCTCCATCGCGTCTGGCGTCCGGCGGATTATCTCCTCCAGGTCGCCCCGGAGCATCGGCTCGCCGCCGGTGAACTTGACGGCCTCGACGTCGAACTCACGGGCGACCTCTAAAAAGGCGACCACGTCGTCGGTCTCCATCTCGTGGTCCTGGGCCTCCATCGGCCCGCGCGTGTCCCCCAGCCCCTCGTTGTGACAGTAGACACAGTCGAAGTTACAGCGGTCTGTCAGGGAGACGCGGACCTGTGACACCTCCCGCCCGTGGTCGTCCTCTAGCACACTCGCCCGTACTGCGCCCAGCGTCATAAAACGTCACAACAGTACCAAATCTGTCCCCACTCCCACGTGGCGGCCACGACCGCTCGCTTGTTCGTGAACCATTACCCTGCGGTCGGAGCCGTCTCACTGTGTTCGACGGCTCCCTGCTCGCGGGTCGTTCCTCCCCGCTCGCATTGACGAGATGACTCCCTGCGGTCGTCATCTCGCTTCCCACGTCACAATCCTTATCGCACCTCCACGGCCTACCGGAGGTATGAACGAGCAGGACGTCCGTGAGCGGCTCCGGGCGGTCGAGGACCCGGACCTGGGCGACGACATCGTGACGCTGGGCCTCGTGAACAGCGTCGAGATAGATGACGAGGAGATACGCATCGACCTCGCGCTCGGTGCGCCCTACTCACCGACGGAGACGGGGATGGCCAACGCCGTCCGCGAAGCGCTGGGCGACCTCGACCGGCGCATCGACCTCTCGGCGAGTGTCGACCGCGGGGTCAGCGAGGAGGAAGACCCCCTGCCGAACGTCAGGAACGTCATCGCCGTCGCGTCCGGGAAGGGCGGTGTCGGCAAGTCGACTATCGCCGTGAACATCGCGGCCGGACTCTCGCGTCTGGGCGCTCGCGTCGGCCTCTTCGACGCCGACGTCTACGGACCGAACGTGCCGCGGATGCTCGACGCCGACGAGTCCCCCCAAGCCACCGAAGAAGACGAGATAATCCCGGTGGAAAAGTACGGGATGAAGCTGATGAGTATGGACTTCCTCGTCGGCAAGGACGACCCGGTCATCTTCCGCGGGCCGATGGTCGACAACGTCCTCACACAGCTCTGGTCGGACGTCCTCTGGGGGACCCTGGACTACATGATAGTCGACCTGCCGCCGGGCACCGGCGACACGCAGCTGACGATGCTCCAGCGGGTCCCCGTCTCCGGGGCCGTCATCGTCACCACGCCACAGGAGGTCGCGCTGGACGACGCTCGAAAGGGGCTCCGGATGTTCGGGCGCCACGAGACGCCGGTGCTTGGAATCGTCGAGAACATGTCCACGTTCGTCTGTCCCGACTGTGGCGGCAGCCACGACATCTTCGGCAGCGGCGGCGGCCACGACTTCGCCGACGAGACCGACATGCCGTTCCTCGGCGAGGTCCCGCTCGACCCCAGCGTCCGCGAGGGCGGTGACAGCGGCGAACCCCTGGTACTCGACGACGAGAGCGCGACCGGCGACGCGTTCCGCGAGATAGCCGCCAACACCGCCAACATGCAGGGTATCATCCACCGCAAGCGCCAGTCCGACAGCCGGACCACCCCGGACCAGGCGGCGAAGGCAGACCAGACGGACGAAGAGAGTCAGGCCGAGCAGTAGCCGTCGCTACGGGGGTTCGAGAACTGGATAGAAGACCGATTACGCTTCGACCGGGCGGTTGTACTTGCGCGTGACGTAGCCTGCGATGCGGTTACGGACGCCCTTGGACTCGATGTTCGTGACCTCGGTGACGACTTCCTTGTTGTGCTCGAAGTCGGCGCCGAAGGCGTCTGGGTACTTCTCCATGATGAGTCGCCCTGTCTTCTTGACGTAGGCGGGTTTGATTGCCATGCGCCAATGTTGCCTGCTGGCCTTCAAAAAGGGTTCGACTTCGTGACCGGGCGCGAACGTTTATCACCGGGAACGGGACCAGACGGCCCCATGCGCTGACCAGACGGGTGGCGTGTCCCGCGGTTGTGCGACACCGCACGCCACCGAGCGCCGGTGTCTTACTCCGACACCGCGGTGTCGCCTGTTCGCTACCACTCCGCGTCGACCAGCTCGCGAACGCGGTCGAAAGCCGCCCGTTCGGGCTCGCTCCCGGCCGTCTCGACGACCGACTCGAAGTACGCGAGCCGGGAGAGCAGCTCGTCGCGGTCGTACGCCGGCACGTCCAGTCGCGATGCCGCGACGGTCGCCTCGACGACGGCGGCGTGGCCGCGGTTCGTCGTCGGGACCACGCGCCGTTCGACCCGCGATTCCTCGGGCACGAGCGCCCACTCGACCCACTGTGTCCCGTCGTCCTCGCCGTCGGCCAGCCGCTCGACGCGCACCCGGACCCAGGCGTCGGCACTCGTAAGCACCGGCTCGGACTCCTCGCGGACCGACAGCGCCGCCTCGGCGAAGTCGACCGGGTCCCGCGTGAACTGGACGTACCCCTCGCCGCGCTCGTCGAAGTTCCGCCAGGTTCGGGTTCGTCCCCACGTCGTCGCCGTCACCGGGCCGTCGTCTTCGGGTTCGTGCAGTCCCAGGGCGGCAACGTTCCACAGCTCGTTGGGCCCCAGTGTGGTCACCACGGATTCGGTGACGCCAGCGAGGTCAACGGGCCAGGCCGCTTCGCTCGCGCCAGTCATACCACCAGCCCCCGTTCAAGCGCGACGAACAGTGCGCCGGCCACGAGGTCGGCCGTCGTCCCGGGGTTGATGTCGCGGGCGACCAGTTCCTCCGCCAGCTCGGTGGCATCTTCCTCGCCGTCGAGCACGGCTTGAGCCCGACGCTGTACCTCGGCCGCAGCGTCGGGACTGTTGCGCGTCACGACGAAGGTGTCGACGTCCTCGGCCAGCAACTTGAGGAAGACCCGGGAGGCACGGTCGGGGACCGGCCCGTCGTCGGCAAGCAGCGCCTCGGCAGCTTCGAAGACACGCGCGAACCCACCGGCCCACTCGGCGGCGATACCGTCGACGTCGGCACTCTCGGCCATCACATCGAACAGCGTGAGCCCTTGCGCTTCCAACTCCGGAATCGCATCACTCCCGTGGCGGACGTCCAGCGGCTCCATCCCCTCGGGCGGGTCGTCGACGGCGACGTCGACGTGTTCGAAGGCCCGGTAGAAGGCCGCGGCGTCCGCCACAGTAGTCCCTCGGACCACGCGGTCGACTCCGGCAGGAGTCAGGTCGCCCTCGCCCGCGGCGGCGACCAGCGGCGCGAGCAGGAGCAGTGCGCCAAACTGCGTATTGCCCGCCGACTGGTCGGCCATGCCGGCGACGGCGTGCTCGAATGCCCGCCCCACCGGCTCGCCGTCGGCCGCTAGTCCCAGGCCGGGCCGGGCGCCGACGGCGCCGGCCATGAAGTGCTCGAAGCGCAGGTCGGCGAAGTCCCGTTCGCGGTCGACGTTGCCGGGCTTGGGCGTCCCGGTGACTTCGAGCAACAGCGCCAGTTCGGCGTTCTGGACCGGCGTTCGGTCGCTCATCGCGTGACCTCCTGTGTGAACCAGTCGTCGGTCGCCTCGCGGACGGCGGCCAGCACGGCGGGGTCGTCGCTCGCCCGGCCGACACTCACCGCATCAGCCCCGTATTCGAGATACTCGCGGGCCGTATCGGGCCCGCGGACACCGTTGTTCGCGACGACGAACAGGTCGGTCGCGGTCGCGATATCGTCGACGACCGACTCCGAGTCCATCGCGTCGACGTGGATGGCGTCGGCGCCGGCCTCGTCGATGCAGCGTGCCAGCCGAGGGAGGTCGACACCGGGGACCTCCGCCCGGACCTTCACCGAGACCGCGGCACCGGTATCGGCGGCGGTCCGGACCTGCTCGGCGAGCCTATCCGCGTCCCGCAACAGCGACTCGCCGCCGCCGACGGCGCACATCTCGTCCTGTCGGCAGTGGGCGTTCAGTTCCAGGATAGCGTCGTGGTCCCGGCAGACGCCAGCGGCACGCTCGAGGGGGGCAAGCGTCGTGGAACGGACGTTGAACGCGCCACGGAGCGGGGACTTGTCGAGCGCCCCGAGCTGGGTGTCGACGAATGCTATCGGGTCCGCGGGCAGGAACTCCGAGCGGTCGCGGTCTGTCAACGCTTGGGCGGCCTCGCGCGAGGCCTCGTCGAGCGCGATACCGCCCAGGAAGGCACAGCCGACGTGGTCGGTGGCGGCCCGCGCCCAGTCGGCGTCGGCCTCGCCGCTGAGACTCGCCAGGGCGACCCGCGGGCGGAACATCAGGCCACCTCCGCGAGCGCGTCGGCTACCGTTCGGGCTACGCGCTCGGCGTCGCCCTCGGTCTCCATCGTCGTGTCCGTCCGGACCACGGGACGGTCGAGGGCGGTATCGTCCTCGCCGTCGAGGACGAACGCGTCGGCGAAGGGGTACGCCTCGGCGACCCCGGCCGTACTGGGCTCCCGGCCCACCCCGGCCATCAGGTCGGCGGCAGGTCCGGAGAACACCTCGTTCTCGACGAACGGCGAGACGGCGACGACGGGGGTGTCGGCGAGCGCTCCGGCGACCCCGTCGACGGCGAGCATCGGTCCCAGCGACGTGACTGGGTTCGACGGGCCGACGACGACGGGCTCGGAGAGGGCATCCAGCACGGCCTCGGTCGCCGAGGCCTGGTCGCCGCCGCGGAACTCGACGTCCTCGACGGGTGGTTCGCCGTTGCGACCGACCCACCACTCCTGGAAGTGCATCGGTCCCTGGGGCGTGTGAATCATCGTCGCCACGGGGTCGTCGCTCATCGGCAGGAGCTCGCGGTCGAGCCCGAAGGCGTCTGCCAGCTGCCGGGTCACCTCGGTCAGGGAGTAGCCAGCGTCGAGCAGCGAGGTCCGGGTGACGTGGACCGCGCGGTCCCGGTCCCCGATGTGCATGAACTCCGCGACGCCGGAGAAGCGTCTATATCGGGCGATATCGCGCCCGCTGGTCTGGGCGTCCTCTGGGAGATATTGGGGGCCGGTCGGGAGGTCGGCCGCCGCCGCCAGCCGGTGGAGTTCGTCGTGCGTTGCCGCCGTATCGTCCGCGATACCCCACCACGTCTCCCGGTCGAGTTCGCCGCCGTCCAGAAACAGCACCGTGTCGAGGTCGGGACAGACCAGGTGTCCGCCCAGCTCGATGTCGTCGCCGGTGTTGGCGACGACCGTGGTTCGCTCGGGAGCGAACACGTCGCCGGCACCGGAGAGCAGCTTCGGCGTGCCGGTCCCGCCGGCGAGGAACGTAACCATACGCCGACGTAGGGGAGACGGGCGGTATAAACGTGGCCCTGTGTCACGGGGTTCGTATCAACCGCCTGAGAATCACTGCTGAGAACTGCGCGGGTACACTCAATAGTGTTCACTCTGAGGATGACCTGTTGGGGTCAATCAACCGTGAACGCACACCGATTCGCGCCCGCAGCCCCGGACGAAGCCTACGTCTACGGGGCCTGCACGCCGGGCTGGCACTCGGCCGCCGGCCGCGACGCTGCCATCGACGACTGGGTCGAATTTATGCGATCGGAGGGTATCGAGCGGGTCTGTTGTCTGCTGACTGGCTGTCAACTGGACGACTGCGGCGCCGTGCTGGACCGCTACGCGGCGGCATTCGGTGAGGGGAACGTGTTACACGCACCGGTCCGGGACCACCACCTGGTGCCCGAAGACGTGCTCGTCGAGGAGATACTTCCGTTCCTGGCCGAGAGCCGCGATGTCGAGGAGCCGGTCGTCGTCCACTGTCTGGCGGGTATCGGTCGGACCGGACAGGTACTGGCCGCCTGGCTCGTCTACAACCGAGATTACGGCCCGGAGCGCGCCATCGAGACGGTCACGGACAACGGCCGGGACCCGACGGACGCCGTCAGGATGGGCAACGCGACCGAAGACGAACTGGTGGCGCTGCTGGAGACCGTCGCGCGGCTGTAGGCGGGCGGCATCGGCAGTCGGGAGTACTGTTTTGCCCGCTGCAGGCCAACGGGGAGTATGACCACTATCAAGGACAGTGTCCACGACCACATCGCGGTCGAGGGCGTCGCCGCCGACCTCCTGGAGACGCCACCGGTCCAGCGGCTCCGCCGGGTCAAGCAGCTGGGGACGGTGACGATGGTCTACCCCTCGGCGAACCACACGCGCTTCGAGCACTCGCTGGGGGTCTACCACCTGGCCGACCGCGCACTCTCCCACCTCGGCATCGAGGGACGACAGGCCGAACGGGTGCGGGCGGCGGCCCTGTTGCACGACGTTGGCCACTCTCCCTACAGCCACAATATCGAGGAGATAGTCCACCGGAAGACGGGGAAGTACCACGACGACGTGGCCGAGCTGCTGGACAGGGGTGAGGTCGCTCGTGTGCTGGCGGACCACGACCTCTCCCCGTCGAAGGTCGCCGGGCTGGTCGGGGGCGAGGGGGAACTCGGCCAGCTGGTCTCGGGCGAACTCGACGTCGACCGGATGGACTATCTGGTGCGGGACGCCCACCACACCGGCGTTCCCTATGGCACCATCGACCACGAGCGGCTGGTTCGAGAACTCCGCTTCGTCGAGGGCGACCTGGTGCTCGACGAGGGGAACGTCCAGACGGCCGAGTCGCTGCTGCTCGCGCGGGCGCTGATGAACCCGACCGTCTACGCCCACCACGTCGCCCGCATCGCCAAATCGATGTTGCGTCGCGGGACCGAGCGGCTGCTGCGGGAGACGGACGTGACCGCCGAGAAACTCAGGCGGTGGGACGACTGTGACCTGCTGGTCGGGTTGCGCGAGAGCGACGCCACGAGCGAGTACGCCCGGCGGCTGAGCGAACGCGACCTGTTCAAACGGGCGGTGTGGGCCGAACGGCCGGCCGTGCCCGACGAGCTACTGGCGGCCGACCACGACGATATCCGCGAACTGGAGGAAGAGATAGCCGACGCCGCGAACGTCTCGCCGGCGGCCGTCGTCCTGGACATCCCCGCGGCGCCCTCGATGACGGAGTCGTCCAGTCGAGTGCTCGTCAACGGGGCGGTCCGCCGGCTGGGCGAGCAGTCGACGCTGGTCAACGCCATCCGGGCCGCCCAGACGGACCAGTGGCGGCTGGGCGTGTACGCGCCGTCGGCCGACAGCGAGCGGGTCGGCGAGGCCGCCGTCCGCGAACTCGGACTGGACCTGGACGGGACGCGCGTCCGCGACGTGCGACGCGGTATCCACGCCACCCTCGACGAATTTAACTGAACCAGGCGGAGAGATACGTGTATGATTATCGAGGGTATCGTCCTCCGCGGGCGCGAGTTCGAGCCTGTCGAGGGCCGCGTCGTCGTCGAGGACGGTGAGATAGCCGCCGTCGAGGAAGCCAGCGTCGACGGGACCGCCATCGTCTGCCCGGCCTTCGTCAACGCCCACACCCACATCGGCGACTCCATCGCGAAGGAGGCCGGCGAGGGGCTCTCGCTTTCGGAACTGGTCGCCCCGCCAGACGGGCTGAAACACCGCCTCCTCCGGGCGGCCGACCGCGAGGAACTGGTCGCGGCGATGGCCCGGTCGCTGTCGTACATGGAGCAGTCCGGGACCGGCGCGTTCGTCGAGTTCCGCGAGGGCGGTGTCGACGGGGTGGAAGCCATCAGGGCCGCGCTGGAGGGGCCGGACCTGGAGAGCGTCGTCCTCGGTCGGGAGACGGTCGAGGCGATGGAGCGGGCCGACGGGTTCGGGGCCAGCGGTGCCAACGACGCGGATTTCGTCGCGGAACGCCGGGCGACACGAGAGGCCGGGAAGCTCTTTGGCATCCACGCGGGCGAGGTCGACAGCTCCGACATCAACCAGGCGCTGGACCTCGACCCGGACTTCCTGGTCCACATGGTCCACGCCGAGGAGCTACACATGGACCGGGTCGCCGACAGCGAGATACCCGTCGTCGTCTGCCCGCGGTCGAACTGTACCACCGGCGTCGGCCAGCCGCCCGTCGAGGCGCTGACTACACGCACGACGGTCGCGCTGGGGACCGACAACGTCTTTCTCAACAGCCCGTCGATGTTCCGCGAGATGGCCCTGACCGCGCAGCTGTACGACCTCTCGGCTCGCGAAATCCTCCGGATGGCGACGGTCAACGGCGCCGAAATCGCCGGGATAGACGGTGGCCTCGTCGAGGCGGGCCAGCCCGCTCGGCTCTGCGTGCTCGACGGCGATTCGGACAACCTCTGTGGCGTCCACGACCCGGTGCGGGCCGTCGTCCGCCGGGCTGGGACCGCCGACGTGGAGCGGGTCGTGCTGGCTGGGTAAAGAGTGGTGTGGTAGCACATACCAACTACTATGCTGTCGGCCGGCCTACAGTAGCGTATGTACGACCGGATACTGGTGCCGACGGACGGGTCACCCAGCATGCAGTCGGTCGTGGACCACGCGACGGAACTCGCCGCCGTCCACGACGCGACACTCCACGGGCTCTACGTCGTGGATACCGGCAGCTTCGCCACGCTCCCGGTCGAGACGACGTGGGACGGCGTGACGGAGATGCTGCGGGAAGAGGGCGAACTGGCGCTGTCGGAGTTCACCGAGCGGGCCGGTGACGCACCCGTCGAAACCGCAATCATGAACGGCAATCCGAGCAGCGAAATCGTCGAGTACGCCCGGGAACACGACTGTGACACAATCGTCATGGGAACCCACGGGCGGGGTGGCATCGACAGACTGCTGCTGGGGAGCGTCGCAGAGCGCGTCGTGCGCGCCGCCCCGATTCCGGTGGTAACGGTGCCGATCAGCGAGGGCGAGACGGACGTCGAAGCCGCTCGCTCATAACGGTCGAAGGTGGTCGCAGTCGCCTGCTGCGACGGTGACGCGTTCCTCGCCGGTGTCGACGACGAGCGAGCCCGGATACTCGATGTCGACGGCCTCGCCGACGACCTCGCCGTCCGGGGTGTCGATGCGGACCTCGCGACCGAGTGTCGAGGCGTACTCGCGCCACTCGTCGAGGATAGCCTCGGGGTCGGTGCCGACAGTGTCGAACGTCTCCAGCACCCGCTGGGTGAACCGTCGTCGGTCCACTGGCTCGCCCCGGATCGCCGAGAGACTCATCGCGTCGGCCTCGCTCGGCAGGTCGTCGGGGTCGACGTTGGCGTTGATACCGATGCCGACGACCACCCACGAGACGCGGTCGGCCTCCCCCTCCATCTCCGTGAGGATACCCACCAGTTTCCGCTCCTCGCCGTCGACCTCGACGAGTACGTCGTTAGGCCACTTGATGACCGCTTCGACGCCGGCCTCGCGGGCCGCACGCGTGACCGCGACGGCGGCCGCCAGCGTAAACACCGGCGTCCCCGCCATCGGCACGTCGGGGCGAAAGAGGACCGACAGCCAGATACCGCCACTGGGTGAGTGCCAGGTCCGGTCGAGCCGGCCGCGCCCGCCTGTCTGTTCGTCGGCCAGCACCACGACGTCGGTCGCGCCCTCGCCAGCGAGTTCCCGGGCGCGCGCGTTCGTGCTCGGGATGGCGTCGTGGTACTCTATCTCGAAGGGTGCGTCGAGTTCGTACGCCACGGCCGGCCCGCCGAAATCTGGGACCCCACTGAGGAGGTACCCGTCGTCCTCGCTCGTGATGGTAAACCCCGCCTCCCGGAGCGCCTCGACGTGTTTCCAGACCGCCGCGCGGGAGACGTCGAGTCGCGACGCGATATCCGGCCCGGAGACCGGCCCGTCGGCGATAGCAGAAAGCACCTGCTCGCGTGTCTCGTGCATAGCCCCCACTTTTTCCGGTGTCCTAAAAAACGCGTGTCATCGCGTGCCGGTGTGGCCCCGTTTATGCTCGACCCTGCGGACGAGGGCGTCGGTGTCACCGTCCGTCGCCGAGAGCTCGGCCCCGTTCATCCCCCGGATACCGATGGCGACGACGTAATCCCCCTCGTGTTGGACTTTCGCGACGCTGACGACCACGTCGTGACTGGTCTCGTTATCGTCGACCATCGTCGCGTTGAACACCCGCACGTCTGCCTCTTTCCCGAGCATCGTGACCTGTCGTGTCTCCCGTTCTTCGACGTCGGTCAGGTTCTCGTACTGGTCGAACTGCCCCGAGAACTCCGTCAGGAGGTCCCGCTGTGACCAGTCCGCGACCGGATTCATCTCCTCCCCGAACAGCCGGACCTGGGGCGAGCTGACGACGGCGAAGGCGGCCCCCGGCGAACCGTCCGCGGTCCGGTTGACGTACAGCTCCGCGTGGTTCGAGACCGTCACTTCCCGCTCCTGGCCGGCGGCTTCGACCGACCGTGTGACGTTCTGTGTCTCGGTGGTGTTGTGGGTGTAGGCCAGTTCGTCCGCCTCGTTCACGCTCGCCTCACCAGCGACGAATCTCGTCTCCTCCTGCAGGAGCAACCCCGTACAGCCCGCAACCGACAGGAGCACGCAGACCGCGAGGACCGCACCGGTCCGTCTGAGTCTCATCTTCAGGAACTCTACCGGTGACTGTTATAGGGTTTTTGAGACGCAGATGGAATCGCAGGACGTGACAGCGAGAACGGGTGAACGCGAGGGCGCTACTCGGAGCCGATGACAAAGAGCAGGTCGCCCATGTCGACGGAGTCGCCCTCGCCGATGGCGACCTCGTTGACGACGCCGCCGCGTTCGGCGACGATGTCGTTTTCCATCTTCATCGCTTCGAGGACACAGAGCACGTCCCCGGCCCCTATCTCGTCGCCCTCGTCGACGCTCACTTCGAGGATGGTGCCCTGCATCTCCGCGGTGACCTCCTGGCCCTCCGCGCTGGAGCCGCCACCGCCACCGCCGCCACCGGAGCCGCCACCGCCGGCGCTTGGCCGCTGCGGGCCGTCGCCGCCCGACGTGTCGACGTCGCCGACGTTTATCGGCGGGGCGCCGTGTTCCTCCAGGTCCACGTCGAAGCGCTTGCCGTTGACCTCGACGGTGAACTCCCGCTCGACGACCTCCTCCTCGTCGCCCTCGCTGGGTTCGGTCTCCGTGCCCCACTTCTCCTGGGCGGCCTCGATGCGGGACTTCTCCAGGGTCTCGTCGAGGTACTTCGTCGTGTGGGTGGAGTTGACGAACTCCTCGTCGGTGAGCATCAGCCGGTGGAAGGGGATGACGGTGGGGAACCCCTCGACGTCGAACTCCGCCAGCGCGCGTTTCCCGCGGGCGATGGCCTCGTCCCGGTCGGCGCCGTAGACGATGAGCTTCGCTATCATCGAGTCGTAGTCGGTGACGAGTTCGTCGCCCTGGCGCAGGGCGTCGTCCATCCGGACGCCGATGCCACCGGGTGGGTCGTACACCTCCAGCTCGCCGCTCTGTGCCGGCGCGAAGTCCTTCGCCGCGTTCTCGGCGTTGATGCGGAACTCCATCGCGTGACCCTCGATTTCCACCTCGTCTTGCTCGAATGACAACAGCTCGTCCTGGGCGACCCGTATCTGCCACTTGACGATGTCGATGCCCGTTATCTCCTCCGTGACGCAGTGTTCGACCTGGATGCGGGTGTTCACTTCGAGGAAGTAGAAGTTCGTGTCGGGGCCCAGTACTTCGTCGGGCCCGCGCTCGGGGTCCTCCTCTACGAGGAACTCGACGGTCCCGGCGTTGTAGTACTCGGCCTCCCGAACTCCTCGACGGGCGGCCTCACCGATCTTCTCGCGGAGCTCGTCCGAGAGGGCGGCCGACGGGCCTTCCTCGATGACCTTCTGGTGGCGCCGTTGCAGCGAGCAGTCACGCTCGCCGAGGTGGCGGACATTGCCCTCGTGGTCGGCGATAATCTGGACCTCGATGTGGCGTGGGTTCTCCAGGTAGCGTTCGAGATAGACCGAGTCGTTCGAGAAGTACGCCTCGCCCTCGCGTTTGGCCGATTCGAGTTGCTCCTCGGCCTCGTCGGGGGTGTGGACGATCTTCATCCCACGGCCGCCACCGCCGCCCTCGGCTTTGATGGCGACGGGGTAGCCGTTCTCTTCGCCGAACTCTTTGACCCGCTCGGGGTCCTCGATTGGGTCGGTCCCGGGGACGATCGGCACGTCGGCCTCCTGCATAATCGCCCGGGCTTTCGTCTTCTCGCCCAGCTTCTCCATGGCGTCGCCGGCGGGGCCGATCCACGTGAGGCCGTCGGCGGCTTCGACCTTGCGGGCGAAATCCGCGTTCTCGGCGAGGAAGCCGTAGCCGGGGTGGATGGCGTCGGCGTCGGCCTGCTGGGCCGTCTCGATTATCTGGTCCTGATCGAGATACGAGTCGGCGGCCCGTGCCGGCCCCACGTTGTACGCCTCGTCGGCGTAGCGAACGTGGCCGGCGTGTTTGTCCGCCTCAGAGTAGACCGCAACTGTCCCGATGCCCAACTCGTCGCAGGCCCGCATGACGCGCACCGCGATTTCCCCGCGGTTGGCGACGAGCACCTTATCAAACATACACGCTCATACCGAGACTCGCCTCATAAAACTAGGCGGATTCACAGCCGACCCGGCGACCCACGAGGGTAGCGACCGCCCGGCCGGACACTCACTACAGCGGGATGTTGCCGTGTTTCCGGTCGGGCTGGTCTTTGCGCTTGCCCCGCAGGAGTTCGAGGTCCGAGATGAGCCGCGGCCGGGTCTCAGCGGGTTCGAGCACGTCGTCGACGAAGCCCCGTTCGGCGGCGATGTAGGGGTTGGCGAAGGCGTCGCGGTACTCGTCGATGAGCTGCTGGCGGCGGGCCTCGACGTCCTCGGCGTCTTTCAGCTCGTCGCTGTAGAGGACGTTGACCGCGCCCTGGGGCCCCATCACGGCGATCTCGGCCATCGGCCAGGCGTAGTTCATATCCGCGCCGATGTGTTTCGAGGCCATCACGTCGTAGGCGCCGCCGTACGCTTTCCGGGTGATAACTGTCAGTAGCGGCACCGTCGCCTCGCTGTAGGCGTAGAGTAGCTTCGCGCCGTGGGTGATGATACCGTTTTTCTCCTGGTCCTTGCCGGGCATGAAGCCGGGCACGTCGACGAAGGTGACGATGGGGATGTTAAAGGCGTCACAGAAGCGGACGAACCGGGCGCCCTTCTTCGAGGCGTCGATATCGAGCGTCCCGGCGTTGACCCGTGGCTGGTTGCCGACGACGCCGACCGAGTGGCCGTCGAGTCGAGCGAAGCCCGTGACGATGTTCCGGGCGAAGTCCTTCCCGACCTCGAAGAAGGAGTCTTCGTCGAGGACGCTCCCGATGACCTCGGTCATATCGTAGGGCTTCTGTGGGGCGTCGGGGACGGTGTCGACCAGGCTCTCGTCCCGCCGTTCGGGGTCGTCCCAGGGCTCGACGCGGGGCGGGTCCGCGACGTTGTTCGGCGGGAGATAGGAGAGCAGGTAGCGGATGTCGTCCAGCGCATCCTTCTCGTCGGCCGCGGTGAAGTGTGCGACCCCCGACTCGGTGGCGTGGGTCGTGGCCCCGCCCAGTTCGTCGAAGCCGACCTCCTCGCCGGTGACCGTCTCGATGACGTCCGGCCCGGTGATGAACATGTGGCTGGTCTCCTCGACCATGTAGACGAAGTCGGTGATGGCCGGGGAGTACACCGCGCCGCCCGCACACGGTCCCATGATGGCCGAAATCTGGGGGACGACGCCGCTCGCTTGCTGGTTTCGATGGAAGATATCGGCGTAGCCCGCAAGCGAGTCGATACCCTCCTGGATTCGCGCGCCCGCGGAGTCGTTGAGCCCGATGATTGGCGCACCGTTCTCGATGGCCTTGTCCATCACTTTGCAGACCTTCTGGGCGAAGGCCTCACCGAGCGAGCCGCCGAAGACGGTGAAGTCGTGGGCGAAGACGTAGACGCGCTCGCCGTTGACCTTCCCGTAGCCGACGACGACGCCGTCGCCGGGGACGTGGTTGTCCTCCATGTCGAAGTTCGTCGAGCGGTGCTCCCGCAGCGCGTCTATCTCGACGAACGAGCCGTCGTCGAGGAAGTAGTCGATACGCTCGCGTGCGGTGAGTTTCCCCTTCTCGTGTTGGGACTCGATACGCTCCTCGCCACCGCCCTTCTCGGCCGCTGCCTTGCGCTCGCGGAGGTCCTCGATGCGGTCCTCGTGGCTCATCTGGTATCACCGTACTGGGACCTGTTCATGTCCCTTCCGTAGGGGCCGGGTGAGAAAAGCGTTGCCCGGGGTCGGAATCGCTACTCGGTCCCGAAAAACGGGCTGCGTGGGTGGGTGAGCGCGAACACGAGCACCGCAGCGACGACGAACGCGGCTCCCAGCACAGGCAGTTGCCCCCACGGGAGTTCGACCGGCTCGGGGCCGAAGCCGAACGCGGGGTCCGCCCGGGTCTGACCCAGTAGCAGCCAAACGCCGATTGTGAAGAGGACTGTCGGGACGTATCTGTGTGCTATCTCTCCGGGCCCCGAAGTCCGGGTCGGTGTCTGCGTCACGGGGTCAGCCGCGCTGGTCTCGGATTCCGAGTCGGACCCCTCGTACCACCCGGCGTACCACCCAACATACAGCACCACGACACCGAGTGCAGCGACGGCGATTCCGGCCTGTCGGTTCCCAACGGGGAGGTCGAGCCACGCGGAAGGGACAAAAGACAGCACAATTCCGGCAATGATGAGGAGTGAGGGGAGGTTACCGAGCGCCGAATCGAGGACCTTCATACCGCAGGGTTTCGCGCGGATTAATGTAAATTGTGCGATAGTACTTGGACGGGCCGGACGAGCGTCTCTCCAGCGTCGAACTGTAGCATCGAAGCGGAACAATGGCCGAAACCGTCGGAGTTTTGCCGACCTCCCCCCTCACACCGTCCGTGAAGAACATCACGGCAACACTGCACAACCCCTTTGGCTTCGAGGCGCCGTGTGAGCCGTTCGTCCCGGGGTACGGTGACGCCAACGCCGACTTCCACGTCATCGGTGACAACCCCCGCGTCCACGGCGGGACCGACTCCGGCATCCCCTTTACCGGGACACCGGCCGCCGAGCGGCTCCAGGGGGCGCTCGTGGCGGGCGGCTTGCTCTCCGAGACCGGCACACCCCCGACCGTCGAGAAGACGTACCTCTCCTATCTGTACATGTGTGGAGACCGCGACCCGACCGAGGGCGACTACGCGGACCACGAGCCGCTGCTGGATACAGAAATCCGGGCCATCACCTCCCACGTCCTGTTCCCGGTCGGCGAGCGGGCGACGAGACACGTCTTCGCGAACATGACCCCCGAGCGCGCCGACGACGTCGATATGGAACGGCTCCACGCGACGGAGGTCCGGGGCAGCGGCTGGCTGGTCTACCCCATCAAGGAGCCGGCCGACTGGACCGACGCCGACGAGGACGCGCTGGTAGCCGCGCTGACGGCCCTGCTGGCGACGGACTACCGACAGGAGGCGGAGCTCGGACGGTTCCTGCCCAACGACGACGTCTGGCGGGTGCGGTGAGCCAGGGTCACGGCTCGAGGGCGTCTGGGGTCAGCGGCTCCGAGTGCACGCGGTAGTGTTCGTAGCGCCGCTCGGCCCACTCCCTGACCGCGTCGTCGGTCGTATCGACCGAGGCCTGCACCACGCCCCGGTCGTCCCGGACCAGAATGTTGACCACGTCGTCAGCGATGGTAACCGCCACCGGGATGTCGTCCTCGGCCACCCGGACGCCGGCCGACGGGGCCGAGACCACGCGGCGAAGACGTTCCCGGAGCGTATCGTCGGCGACCAGTGAGTCGACGGCGCCCCGCGTCAACACTGCCTCGAACTCCTGGTCTCCGAGCCGGTCCGCGACGACCGAGAGGCTCTGGTCGTTGAGGGCATGGGAGAAGGCCGTCACCGACGCCGCCTCCCGCATCAGTCCGAGCAGTCGCTGGAGCGGCGCGTTCGGCCGCGTCTCGGAGGGCGTGACGATTGTCGCCTCGGCCAGGTGGCGGAGGTCGAAATCCATCGACTCGGTCGGCAGGTACGCGACCACGTCGCGCAGCTCTCGCTCGGCCGCCATCACGTCAAGGAGGGCCCGAAACCCCTCGGCGACGAGTCGACCGGTCGCCGTCGCAGCGTAGGCCCCCTCGGTCCGCCGGACCCACTCGCGGTCCTCGAAGTCGCCGAGAATCCGACCCAGCGTCGCCTGTGAGGCCCCCGTCGTCTCGGCCAGCTCGGACCGACTCCGGCGACCCTCCGCGAGGGACTCGAGCACGGTGACCCGGTTGGGCGAGAGCGCGAGGAACTCTATCTCGGAAAGCGTCTCCTCCATACCGCTCGGTGACCGGCCCGATACAAACCGTTTTCGTGTCGTGAAATCCTTGCACGCCATGAAATCGAGGGGGTAGGCTGTTAGTTCTCGGTCGACGTGTAAGGATTTCTGAACGGACCTATACCGTTGCCCACCGTAGGAGGAAGTACAATGGAACAGTCGCCCTCACTCGGTTTCCTGGTGAAGTATCCCAGCCCTTCCACCCACATCCTGGAGGTAGTATAATATTGGTATCACGAAAAACCATCCTGCTCGGTGCGCTGGTGAGCGTCCTCTTTGGCGGGACCTTCGTCGCAACGAAAGCGGGATTGGCACAGTTCCCGCCGCTGCTGTTCGTTGCGCTTCGTTACCACGTCGCCGCGGTCGTACTGGGAGCCTACGTCCTCCTCACGCGCTCGGGCGCAGCGCTGCGTCCGGGGCGAGACGATATCGCCGGCATTCTCGCGACCGGCCTCGTCGTACTCGGCCTGACGAACGCGCTCCTGTTCGTGGGCCAGGCGGACGCGACCAGCGCCGTCGGTGCCATCCTCTTCAGCCTCAACCCGATTCTGACGCCCGTCTTCGCCGCCGTGTTGCTGGCCGACGAGCGGCTCTCCCCGCGGGGCGCGGTCGGGCTCGCCGTCGGACTCGTCGGCGTCGCACTGGTCGTCGACCCCGACCCGGCGATGTTCACCGACGGTGGCATCGGCAAGCTGTTGCTCTTTGGCGGCGCGGTCACCGGCGCGCTGGGCAGTGTCCTCATCCGCCGGAGCGGCGGGACCCTCGACAGCACCGTCCGAACGGCGTGGGGTCTGCCGGTCGGTGCGGTGTTCTGTCACGCCCTCAGCCTCGGCGCGGGCGAATCCGTCGCCGCGATTCAGTGGGGCCTCCCGGCCGTGCTCGCACTCGGGTACGTCGGCGTCTTCGCCGGGGCCGTGGCCTACGTGGCCTACTTCGGGCTGCTCGACCGCGCCGGCGCGACCCACGGCAACCTCGTGTTCTACGTGGTCCCCGTCGTCTCGACGCTGGGCGGGTGGGCGCTGCTGGGCGAGACTATCGCACCGATGGCCGGCGTCGGCTTCCTGGTCGTCTTCGCCGGGTTCGCTATTCTGGGCAGCGAGTCCATCTCCCTGCCGTTCTCGGACGAACCGCCCCGTCGTAACACCGACTACGTCGACGCCGACTAGTCAGCCGGGCGAACCTTCTTAGTATTGGCCAGTGAACATACTGCCATGGACTGCAGAGTTGTCGTCGAGGCTGCCGTCCCGGTTTACGACGTGGGCACGGCCGACGAGGCCGTCCGCATCGCCATCTCGAAGACTGGCGAGATGCTCAACCCGGACCTGAACTACGTCGAGATCAACATGGGTGAGCGCGTCTGTCCCCACTGCCACGAGCAACTCGAACCGGCCTTCATCGCGGCCGACGAGAGCCTCGTCGCGCTCGAACTGGAGATGACGGTGTTCAACGTCGAGCGCGACGAACACGCGTCCCGCATCGCGCGCAAGGAGATCGGGCAGCGACTGACGAACATCCCTCTCGAAATCGTGGAGATAGAGCGGCTACCCGACGAAGAAACGGACACGAGCGAGGAAAGCGAGGCGTCGAAAGGGGACGTACTCCCCGAGTTCGAGGAGCTTATCGACGAGTGACCTCTGGCTACGCGGGTAGCTGACGGAAGTGGAGAAATCGAATCTTAGTCCGCGGCGGCAGAAACCGGCTCTTTCTCCTCGGCGGTCATCTCCGAGGTGATACCGTTCGCGATAGCAAAGACGGCGGCCTTGTGGTCTGTCTTCGACTTGTGAATCGATGTCGGCTTGACGCCCAGTTCGGCGTACTCGTCGTGTTCCACCTCGGAACCCGACTCCGCTTCGTAGTGGTTCTGTACTTGTGCAAGCAGGCCGTGAAGGTGAATAAGCTCCTGCTTCTTCATGGTCACCCTCTGCTAGAAACCGAGGGGTTATAGTACTACTCTGAGGAGGGTTAACACACTTCCCCAACATGATAGAACGTGAAGAACAGGGCCGGAGATGCCGGAAATCAGGTGCCGGCTGGGAACCCCCTCCGAGCCTGAAAGGTTTTTCAGGACTGCCCGACGACCCCCGTGTATGGACTACGACGACATGCTCGACAGAGCGGCCAGCGAGACCTCCGAGGTTACCGGCACGGACGAACGACTCTCCGTCCCTGACCCGGACGTCCGTCAGGAGGGGTCGGTCACCGTCGTCGAGAACTTCCAGACGCTGTGTGACCGCCTCGGCCGGGAACCGACGCATCTGTTGCAGTTCTTCCAGCGGGAGGTCGGCACCAGCGGACACATCGACGAGAGCGGGCGTGCCCGGATAACCGGCGCCTTCGACGCGGGCCGCATCGGCGACGCTATCGAGGCGTACGTCGATGGGTTCGTCCGCTGTTCGGAGTGTGGCCTGCCCGATACGCGACTGGAGAAAGAAAACGGCGTGACGGTGCTGCGATGTGAGGCCTGCGGTGCCCAATCGGCCACGCCGAGCGAGGACTAGAAGCCGACTTACTGCAGTCCTTTTAACGTCTGTAGGTCGTGGTCTGTCCGGGTGAACACGGCGAGCCGACGGCTCGCGTGACAGTTCGGACAGTGGTAGACAGTGTCGTGGGTCGGAAGCTCCGAAGGGGCCGACTCCCAGTCCTTGTCACACTCCGGACAGCGCAGTCGCACATAGGCTTCTTCCATGTGTAACATTGACACTCACGGGAAATCACTAAAAGATTCCGTCGGCAGCGGTACCGAGACTACGCCGGAACGTCGTCGGCTTCGAGCAACTCCTTGTAGCGGTTCCGGATCGTGACCTCGGAGATGTTGGCTACGTCGCTGACCTCGCTCTGGGTTACCTTGTCGTTGGTGAGCAAGGCGGCCGCGTAGACGGCTGCGGCAGCGAGCCCGACCGGCGACTTGCCCGAAAGCAGGCCGGCCCGACGGGCTCGCTCGATGAGTTCCCGGGCTCGGCGCTCGGTCTCGTCGGTGAGGTCGAGGTCTGACACGAATCGCGGGAGGTACTGCTCGGGGTCGGCGGGCTGGACCTCGAGGTTCAGCTCCCGGACGATGTAGCGGTAGGTCCGTGTAAGCTCCATCTTATCGACCCGTGAGACGACGGCCATCTCGTCGAGCGACCGGGGGCTGCCTGCCATCCGTGCGGAGGCATACAGTGCAGCCGTCGCCACGCCCTCGATAGAGCGCCCCGGGAGCAGGTCGTCTCCCAGCGCCCGGCGGTAGATGACGCTCGCGGTCTCGCGGACGTTCTGGGGCAGCCCCAGCGCCGAGGCCATGCGGTCGATCTCGCCGAGGGCCTGCTTGAGGTTGCGCTCCTTGGAGTCACGGGTGCGGAACCGCTCGTTCCACGTGCGCAGGCGCTGCATCTTCTGACGCTGCTCGCTGGACAGGGAGCGCCCGTAGGCGTCCTTGTTCTGCCAGCCGATGTTGGTCGAGAGCCCCTTGTCGTGCATCATGTTCGTCGTCGGGGCGCCGACGCGGGACTTGCGGTCGCGCTCGGCGGAGTCGAAGGCGCGCCACTCCGGGCCGCGGTCGATGCTGTCCTCTTCGATGACGAGCCCGCAGTCCTTACAGACCGTCTCGCCGTGCTCGGTGTCCGTCGCGACGTTACCGCTGCACTCGGGACAGACGTCCTGCTGTTCTGTCTCCTGCTCGCTGGTCTCCTCGTTGACCTTCTCGTTCTGTGTTCGTTCCCTCGTGTTGCTGCGTACTGGTGATTCACTCATGATGGTTGGGGACCGGTCTTGCCTTATCCGTAATGTTCAAACATCGCTTACCGATTCTCTCTTACCTTTAGTTAGTCCGAAAAGTATATAAAGATTTCGTAGGTCGTGGTACCGAATCGCACTGCCAGCGACCGGTGGTTCCGAGGCTATCGCTGGCTGCGAACGGCGAGAAGCGCCGCGGCGACGAGCGCCATTAGCGCGACGATACCGGTGAAGCCGGGCCCGGAGCCGCCGGTCGTCTGGACCGCCGTGCCCTCGGTCATCGTCTCCGTCATCTCCTCGGTCATCTGGTCGCCGTCCATCTCGTTACCCATGTCACCGCCGTCCATCGTCTGGACGGTCACCGGTGCGGAGGCCACGACTGCGCCGGGTGCGAAGCTGGTCGCGTACGGACCGTCCGCGCTCCCGCCGCTCTCCTCGAAGGTGTAGGCCTCGTCACCGTCGGTGTCTCGGTGGGCCATCGGGACGAGCGTCGTGTTCTCGGAGAGGGGCTCGTCGAGGGTCACAGTGACGTTCTCGTGCGTGCCCGGGCCGAGGTACATCGACGTGCCGCGGATGCTGTCGAAGGTCGCACCCTCGAGCAGCGTCGCGTCGTGAATCGTCACGAAGCCGCCGTCCTGTAGCGTGACCGAATCGATGGTCACGCTCTCGCCGTCGCTGGACTGGGCCGCAAAGTCGATGTTGGCCTCGACGACGACCTCGGCGCTATCGACAACGGCGCCGTCGGCGTCGGTGTACGGACCGTCGTCCGCGCCGTCACTGGTCACGAAGTCGTACGTATCGTCGCCGTCCGTGTCGAAGTGTGGCATCGCGGTGAGTGCCTGGCTGCTGGTCAGTCGCTCGTCGAGCGCCACCGGGACGTCCTCGTGGACGCCCGCGGCGAGGTACTCGGAGGAGCCAACGACAGCGCCGGTCGGCCCGTGGATGGCGACGAAGCCGCCCTCGCTCATGTCCACGCTGTCGACCACGACGGCGTTCCCGCCGCTGAGCTGGGAGTCCATCGAAACGGTCGCCGAGACCGTCACCGCAGCGTTGTCGGTCACAGCACCGGTGCCGTCGGTGTATGGACCGTCAGCGCTGCCGTCGCTCTCGACGAAGGTGTAGCTCTCGTCCCCGTCGGTGTCCTTGTGGGGCATCGCGACGAGCGTGGTGTCGTTGGTCACCGCGCTGTCGAGCGAGACAGTCACGTCCGTGTGGTAGCCGGCTTCGAGGTACGTCGAGGTACCCCGAACGCTGTCGAAGGTCTCGCCGTCGTTCAGCGAGCTGTCGTGTATCGTCACGAAGCCGCCCTCGGGGACGTAGACGGAGTCGACCGTCACGGCGTTGCCGCCGGTGACCTGGTCGTTCATCGACGCCATGGCATCCTGACCCACCGTCACGGCGGCCGTATCGACGACGGCGCCGTCAGCGTTCGTGTAGGGTCCGTCGGTGGACGTGTTCTCCGGGAAGGTGTAGGCCTGGTTGTCGTCAGTATCCATGTGAGCCATCGGGACCAGCGTGGTGTTCTCGGTCACGGGGTCGTCCAGCGAGACGCGTACGTCCTCGTGGACGCCCGCGGAGAGGTACGTCGACGTCCCGCGGATGCTGTCGAGGACTGCACCCTCGTTGACCGAGGCGTCGTGAATCGTGACGAAGCCGCCCTCGCTCAGGACGACGCGGTCGACGACGACGCTGTCGCCGGTGGTCGGCTGGTCGGACATCGAGACGGTCGCCGACGGGGTGACGGTCGCGCTGTCGACGACCGCGCCGTCAGCGTTCGTGTAGGGACCGTCGACCCCGGCGTTCGAGGCGACGAACTCGTACGTCTGGTCACCGTCGGTCTCCTGGTGGGCCATCGCCGTGTAGCTCCCCTCGCTCACGGGGTCGGTGAGCGTCACGGTGACGTTCTCGTGCGTGCCCGGGCCGAGGTACTCGGAGGTACCCGCGACGCTGCCGAGCGTGTCACCGTCGGCCAGCGACGGGCCGTGGATGGTGACGTAGCCGCCCTCCGGCAGCGTCACCGAATCGACGGTGACGGTGTCGCCGCCGGTGGTCTGGTTCTCGAACGTGACACTCGCTGCGTCGGCCTGCTGTGCCAGTTCGGCGTCGGTTCCGGTCTCGGCCGCAGTCACGCCGGCGAGGCCGGAGGTGACGACGGTGAGTGCGATCAGTGCTGTAAGGATGCGTTTCCGCATACACTCATTTACCGATAGGTTGTAAAAAGGGATTTACCTAACTAGGGCCGGACTGTCACCCAATTTGCGCCAGATTTCCCCAGACGTGTAGCGATTTTTCCGAGCGTGCCGATGGGAAGGTAGACGCTCGGTATCGGATTGGAGTATAAAAATACGAGCGGACGTGGCGACGCGAATTCGGTATCGTTGTCCGTCGGCACTGCTCAATCCTGCGAGCCGCTTCGCGCCCACTGACCATCGCAGCGGCAAGGCCGCTGCTCAGTCCTGCGAGACGCTCCGCGTCTCGCAACCCTCGCGAACGCTCCGCGTTCGCTCAGTCCCAGTGGCCGCTTCGCGCCCACTGACCATCGCAGAGCCTTCGGCTCTGCTCAGTCCCACGTGATCCAGGCCAGAACCGCGAGCGCCACCGTTTCGAAGACGTGCAGCGCCATCATCGCCTGCCAGGCCGGGTCGGGGACAGCGGTGCTGAACCACGCCGAAAGCAGCGGGTCCAGCGAGTAGAAGTACATCGCGATAGCGTTCTCGCCGAGCAACAGCAGGGCAAAGAGGAGGAGCCCGAGCGTGTGCTTCGAGCGGATGTGGTAGTAGTTCCGACCCCACACGTAGATGAGCGCCAGCAGGAGGAGCATATTGAGCCCGACGGCGGCTCGTGCGAGGTCAATCCAGGCGACCATTGTTTCCTCCTTTCCCCCTCCCCCGGATATACTCTTTCCCAAATTCAACCATACTCACACGGATTTCTGTGGCGATTTCCCGAGCGTCGACAGTCCCTCTCATTCCGTACTCTCCATTATCTGTTCGACGGTGTCCCAGTAGTTGCGGACGCGGTCCGTCGGGAGGTACACCGCGCCGTAATCGTCCCCGCTGTCTGTGAGAATGTCGTTTTCCTCCAGCACGTCGAGGTGGTGTCGGACCGTCTTGTAATCGAGGTCCAGCTCCTCGGCCAGTCTGTTCGCGTTACGCGGCCGTTCGTCCAGCGCCCGCAGAATCCGGATGCGGTTCGCTCCGCCCCGCGTACTCGTCAGCACGTACCACAGGACGGCCTCCATCGGTGAGGGCAACTCGGGGTGGCCACGTAAGCCCACCGCCTCTGGGTCGAAACGGACAGTGACACCACACGATGGCCGGAGATATGGGTCGGTTCGCTCCCGCTTCTCACCCAGCGCAGCCACTGTGAACCACACCCGGTAACCAGATTTTAATTCCTGGCGTCTGTCACTTCGGTCGAGTGTCTTCTGCTATGAACAGGAGAGCGTTCCTGACCACGGGCGTCACCGTGACGCTGTTGGCAGGGTGTCTGGAAGGGGACAGCGGGTCCGCTGAAATCGCTATCAGTGGGGGATACGTCGAGCGACAGTCGAGTGGCGTTTTCGAGGTCGTGCTGGAACTGGAGCGAACAGGCGCGAGCGGCGAATACGCCATCAGTATCCAGCTCAGTGACGAGAGTGGAACCATCGTCAGGCGGCAGCTGTCGGACCAGGTAAACGAGGGGACTGACCGATGGAAGGCGACAAAGCGGATAGACCTCGCCGATATCGACGGAGTCAGTGAACTCGGAGCGGCGTACGAGGCGACCGCACAGGTGAAAGACAGTGACGCCGACACAGTGGAGTTGGAGAGACGCGAATCGTACGGAACCAGTTCGTCGGCCCGGCAAAGCGCGACGAGTGATGAGTAGGTGCGCCTCAGTCGGTGTCCAAGCCCGGGAGTGCGCTCCGTACGCTCTCGTACCAGTAGAGAAGGCGCCGCCAGCGTGCCGACGGCGTCCGCCCCTGAGGGAAAAGGCGGACAGTGGCGGAACTCTCAGGCGACCCGTTGGCCGCTTGCACCCCGGTCGGGCGACGACTGGCAGCCAGCCACACCCAGCCGTCTCAGTGGTCGGCGTCGTCGCTACGCCCGGCGTCTTCGGGCGGTCCGCGTCCCTCGCCGTCACCACGGCCGAACGGGGCGGCTTCTTCGTAGGCGGTCACCAGCTCGAACTCGGCATCGTCGGTGATAAAGCCCATGGCGAACACCGTCAGCACCTCGCCGTCACGCACTTCGACGTCGGTGGGACCGAAGACGGCCTCGTCGAGGTCCTCGTCGGCACCGGCCGGGAACACCGCGACCGAGTAGGTCCCTGCCTCGGCCTCGACGTTCTCGCCCGCCTCGCCGAACTCGATGTCCTCGGCGAGTGTCAGCACCGTCGCCCCGTCGTCGTCGACGACCCGCACGTCGACAGCGGGGGCGTCGGGCGACGCGTGGACGATACGGACGCGCCCGGTGTCCTCGTCGAGAACGCCGAGACTGTCCTCGTAGATAGCCACGCGGAACTCCTCGTCGCTCACGTCAGGGTCCAGTTCGCCGATAGCCGCGACGGTGTAGTCCTCGCCCTCGAAGGTGACGTCCTCTTGGAAGACGACCGTCTCGGCGTCGTCCGGGTCCTCCGCGTCGCTGGCGCCCGCGATAGTCACCTCGTAGGTGTCCGCGGGCAGTTCGAGGTAGCCGCTCACGGTCGTATAGGGCACGTCGGCGAGGACCTTCTCGTCGTCGACGAACACGTCGACGTTCGGCGCGTCCGGCGAGGCGTGGGCGACCCGCACCTTCGCGTCACCGTCGTCGCCCTGGGCGGCTGCGGTCCCGGAGCCGACCACCAGTACGGCTGTTCCCGCCCCGATACTCCGCAGTACACCGCGTCTTGTTGGCTTCATGATATAACCCAGGAGAACCAAAGGACTGATAGTACGTAAATCATTCCTAGATTCTAACTAGAATTGAGCTCCGTCCGCTCACTGCGTAAATAGGTGTCCCTCGGTCGGCACGTCGAAGAGGCCGATGCGGGCGCCCGCGTCCAGCCACGCGTGCCCGTAGGAGAACGCGGCCAGGGCGTTGACGAGGTCCTCTTCCTCGCGGAAGTGGCGGCCGTCCTCCAGATACGACGTCGCCATCTCCGCACACTCCATGGCGGCGTCGTGCATCGGCGTCCCCTCGGGTGGCGCGATATCGGCGGCGTCGACGGCCTCGGCGAGCAGTCCCTCGTAGCGGTCGGTCTTCTCATCGATGTCGGCTGGCATACGGGAAAAACCCGCGGCGGCGGCCTAATTCTACCGACTCGGCGCTCGTCTGTGCGCCCTCGCCACGACAGCGCAACCTACAAACCGAATCGTACCTAACCGGGAGCCATGACCGACGACGCTATCGAACACCGCCGACTCATCGTCGCGGGGACCGGTATCGCCGGACTCACCGCAGCCATCTACGCGGCCCGCTCGAACAACGACCCGCTCGTCCTGGAGGGCGACGAGCCAGGCGGCCAGCTCACACTCACGAGCGAGGTCGAGAACTACCCCGGCTTCCCGGAGGGACTGTCGGGGCCGGACCTCATCAACAAGATGAAAGAGCAGGCCTCGCAGTTCGGGTCGGACCTGGAACACGGCATCGTCACGGCCGTCGAGGGCGACGAGCGTCCGTTCCGCGTCGAACTCCGGGACGGCACCGTCTACACCTGTGACGCGTTCATCGCCGCCTCCGGCGCCAGTGCCCGCACGCTAGGGGTTCCCGGCGAGGACGAGCTGATGGGCTACGGCGTCTCGACCTGTGCGACCTGTGACGGCGCGTTCTTCCGTGGCGAGGACATGCTCGTCGTCGGCGGTGGCGACGCGGCCATGGAGGAGGCCCACTTCCTCACGAAGTTCGCCGACACCGTCTACATCGCCCACCGCCGCGAGGAGTTCCGCGCCGAGGACTACTGGATCGACAAGGTCGAGAAGAAGGTCGAGTCCGGCGAGATAGAGATTATGCGCAACACCGAGCTGCTGGAGATACACGGCTCCGCCGAGGACGGCGTCGACCACGTCACGCTCGCGCAAAACAACGATGGGTACCCCTCCGAAAACCTCGACGAGGACGGGACCGAGACGTTCGACTTCGACGTCGGCGCCGTCTTCATGGCTATCGGCCACACGCCAAACACCGACTATCTGGAGGGCACGGATGTCGAGCTGGACGAGACGGGCTACATCGTCGCGAAGGGCGGCAAGGGCGGCGGCCAGACCGCGACGGACGTGGAGGGTATCTTCGGTGCCGGCGACGTCGTCGACTACCACTACCAGCAGGCCGTGACGGCCGCTGGGATGGGCTGTAAAGCCGCTATCGACGCCGACGAGTACCTCGAAGACCTGCCCGAGGTCGAGGCGGAGTCCGAAGCCGCCGCGGAAGCCGACGACTGATACTGCAGTTGTAGCCTCGCTTTTCCGCAGGAGCGGTGTACGCTGTGCGTTCTGCTACGATTGGAGTGCGAGACACAGAGCGCGTCGTCGGCACTGCGAAACGACCAGTGTGACGCCCGCTGCCGGCAAGCGACAGTAATAACCGCTTTTATTTCATATTTGAGCCGCCAAAAAATTAATGTGTGCATGAACTGAGTACAACCCGTATGGCACATTGTCCCGGCTGTGGGAACACAGTCTCGACCGCTGGAGACGTTACGTTCACGGAGATGAATGAAGACGAAGGGCTTTCCATTACTTTTGGAATGGATAGCAGTTACTTCATCATGAGTTGCGGACAGTGTAACCGAATGTTGGGTGGCGGCGTCGGATCCTATGGTGCGGGGTAATAATGCACAGTAACGAAACTACGTGTCCCAGTTGTGAGGCGTCAATCACGGCCGACAACGATGTCGAGTTTATCGAAATAGATACAGAGGGGACGGAAATGTTTTCGCTCGGCGCGCCGACGAAGATGTACGTGATTGCCTGTGGGAACTGCGAGGTTATACTCGGCGGCGGCGTCGGTATTGCGAGCTAACCGGCGCAATCGGCCCCTCGGGTGGTACGTACCGCACGAGCGCGGGTCAGTCGGCGCCGCGGCAGTCCACCCACCCACAGGCCTCACAGACCGGGGCGCCGTCCCGGGGGTGCATACGCGCCTCGCAGCGAGCACAGACGGTGACGGTTTCAGTCATCGTCCTCGGTGATGATATCGGCCGACAGCCCCTGGGCCATCTGAATCTCCTTTGAGTTGTTCAGCGTCCAGGCGGTCCGGTCGGTGACGGCCTCGATTATCTCGCGGGCCGAGGGGTAGCCGTTGCCCGATTTCTTCACGCCGCCGAAGGGGAGCTGGACCTCCGCGCCGATACACGGAAGATTCCCGTAGGCCAGCCCGAGTTCGGCGTGGTCGCGGTAGTAGTTTATCTGGCGGTAGTCCTCCGAGACGATGGCCCCGGCCAGCCCGTAGTCGGTGTCGTTCTGAATCTCGACGGCGCGCTCGATGTCGCCGTCGTACGGAAGCAAGGCGACGTGGGGGCCGAAGACCTCCTCTTGCGTACAGCGGAGGTCGGCGTCGGGGTCGGCCTCGTAGACGAACGGGCCGACCCAGTGACCGTCCTCGTGCCCGTCGGGAATCTCGTCGGCGTCTAGCTCTGTGCGGTCGACCAGCACCTCGACGCCCTCCTCGCGGGCGAGGTCGCGGTACTCGGTCACTTTCTCCTTGTGCTCGCCCTCGATGAGCGGCCCCATGAACGTGTCCTCCTGCAGGGGGTCACCCACGGCGACCGAACTCGCCGCGTCGACGAACCGCTCCTTGAACTCGTCGTAGACGTCCCTGTGGACGATGATGCGCTCCGAGGAGACACAGCGCTGGCCGGTGGTCTTGAACGAGGACATCACGGCCGAGTGGACGGCGATGTCCAGGTCGGCTTCCTCGGTGATGACGACGGCGTTTTTCCCACCCATCTCGCAGGCCGCGCGCTTGCCTGACTCGCCGCCGACCGAGTCGGCTATCTGGTGGCCGACTTCGGCCGACCCGGTAAAGAGCACCGTGGGCACGCGGTCGTCGTCGACGATAGCGGCCCCGGCGTCGCCGAAGCCCTGGACCATGTTGAACACGCCCTCGGGGATACCGGCGTCTTCGAACATCTCCGCGACGATCTGGGCACACCAGGGCGTCTGTTCGGCGGGCTTCCAGACGACGGTGTTGCCCTCGACCAGCGCGACAGCCATGTGCCAGTAGGGGATGGCGATGGGGAAGTTCCACGGCGTGATACAGCCGGTGACTCCCCGTGGCTTGCGTCGCATATAGGCGTCCTTGGCTGCGATTTCGGATGGGATGATGTCGCCGCTCGGGTGGCGGGCGTCGCCGGCGGCCCACTCGACCATGTGGGCGGCCTCGACCACGTCGGCTTTCCCTTCGCTGATCTCTTTCCCGCACTCCTTGGTGACGATTTCGCCCAGTTCGTCGGTCCGCTCCCGGAGTTCGTGGTAGACGTCCCAGAGGTACTCCGCGCGGTCGATGCGGGAGAGTTCGCGCCACTCCCCGTAGGCCTCGTCAGCGGCCGCGATGGCCTCGTCGACATCCGCCGGTGTCCCTCGCTGGAACTCGCCCAGTGACTCGCCCGTCGCCGGGTTCTCGCTCTCGAACGTCTCGGTGCTGTTGCCGGTCACCCACTCACCGTCGATGTAGTGTTGGTACGTCTCTGCCATTGGTCCACATACGAACGTCCCAGTCCAAAATACCCGTCCGACCATGGACGGGAACCGAGAATAAGGGGGCATTCGGGCCCACAGGGACCGTTTTTCGGCCCACCCGACCATGGTCGGGTGTAATTTGGTAGACCAACACATGGAAGCACTTACAACGTGAATTGTACCTATGGCCGCGATTGACCAGACCACCACGACGTGGCTCACCCTCGACCTGTGGCATCCGAACTGCTGGGCTATCAAGGCGACCGGAGAGACTACCGGTGGCGTGCTGGCCCACTCCATCTACACCTCGCCGAAGACAGACGGGAACCACAGCGGGAAGGTAAAGGGGCTGTTCACCGCGTTCGCCGACGACGAACCGGCGGTAAACGACCTGCTGGACGCGATTCGGGACTCCGAGCACGCCGGCGAGCTCTCCGAGCTCCAGGAACGCTTCGGACGCGAACGCAACGCCCCCGGGAACGTGGTCCGGGAGTTCTTCCTCGAGTACGACCCCGACGACATGGTGTGTCCGACCCTGCTGGAACACGGCTTCGTCCACAACGCCCCGGTCCGCATCGAGAACGGGCGCGAGGAGTGGCAGGTCTGTTTCGTGGACGAACGCTCCCAGATAGACGACGCGCTGGAGCGGGTTCGCGAGCAGGCCGGCGCGGAGGTCACCGTCGACTCCATCACCACGGGCGAGGCCGCCGCAACCACCGCCCGGGACCAGCGACTCGACACGCTCACCGCCAAACAGCGGGACGTGTTCGAACACGCACGCGAGGCGGGCTACTACGAGTGGCCACGGCAGTGTGACACGCGCGAACTGGCAGACGACCTCGGCGTCTCGAAGACCACGCTGCTGGAACACCTCAGAAAAGCCGAAGCGAAGCTGCTGGACCCGTAGATCAGGAACCGACCACGGCACGGAGCGCGAACAGCGCGTTCTGCTTGCGCTCGCGGATACGCCGGTAGAAGTAGGAGAACCATTTGCTGCCGTAGGGGATGTACTGGTACACCTCGTACTCCTCGGCCAGTTCGAACTGGGCGCTCTCGCGTACGCCCGTGAGCATCTGAATCTCGAAGGGGGTGCCGTGTTCCTCGTGGAGCTCCCTGGCGAGGTCTGTCATCGCGGGGTCGTGGCTCCCGACGGCGATACCGTCGTCGAATTCCTCGAACATGTAGGTCAGGTACTCCCGATACATCTCGTCGACTTTCGACTTCTCCGTGTAGGCAATCTCGGCCGGCGGGTCGTACGCTCCCTTCACGAGTCTGACCTTCCCCGGACAGTCGGCCAGCCGTTCGAGCGTCTCGCCGGTCCGCCTGAGGTTCGCCTGCACGCAGACGCCGACGTTTCCGTCCGTCTCGCGGGCGTGGCGCTCGAAGGCGTCGAGGGTCACGTCGACCGTGTCGTGGTCCTCCATATCGACCCAGACGAAGCAGTCGGCGGCCTCGACGATGCGTGCGAGGTTCTCCTCGAAGGCGTCGTCGCCCACTTCGAGCCCGATCTGGCTCGGCTTGACCGAGATACACCCATCGAGGTCCCGGCGGGCCAGCCCCTCGGCGAGGTCGATGTACGCCTCGGCGTCGGCGTCAGCGTCCGCGCGGTCCTCGTAGTGTTCGCCCAGCAAATTGAGGATGCCTTTCACGCCCCGTGCGTTCAGCTCCTCCACGTGGTCCAGCGCTTCCGCGGCAGTCTCGCCGGCCACGAAGTTGTTCGCTATGGGGGGTATCATACACTGTCACACGCGCCAGACCATCGTATATCCGGACCCTACCAAATATTTCTGACATTTTGTGTTCGAAACCAACGGACAAAGGCCGGAAATCCTCATGAAATTATGCCCGACCGACCATGGTAGGGGCACCATTGAGGCGCATCTATGATGACCATTGAACTACCCATGCGAGAATATACCACGAACGGGATAGACCGACGGACCATGCTGAAACTGACCGGCGGTGTCGGAATCGCCGGCCTGGCCGGCTGTAGTGGTTCCTCAGGTGACGAGGCGTACAACATCGGGATGGTCGACGCCCAGACGGGGTCGCTGTCGGCTTTCGGCGAGCGCAACCAACGCGGGAAAGACCTCGCCCTCTCGGCGGTCAATGAGGTCGGTATCGGCGGCAGCGAGCTACAGGTCACCGTCGAGGACTCCGGCAGCGAGAACCAGGGTGGCATTTCGGCCGCCCAGAAGCTCGTCAACCAGGACGGCGTCCCGTTCCTCATCGGAGCCGTCGGCTCGGGCGTCTCGCTGGCTATCTACGAGAGTGTCGTGGAAGGGACCGACGTGGTCCAGCTTTCCCAGAACTCTACCGGCCTCGGACTGACCGACTTTCCGGAGCTCCTCCGAATGTCACCGCCGGGGAGCACGCAGGCGACCGCCCTCGCGGACATCATCGCCGAGGACGGCTACGACAGCGTCGCGCTCACGTACGTGAACAACAACTACGGCCAGAGCCTGGCCGAGGCCTTCACGAACGCCTGGGACGGCGATGTCGCCTACAACAACTCTCACGACCAGGAACAGCAGTCTTACTCCAGTGTTATCTCGGAGATGAACAACGCCAGCGCGGACGCATGGCTGTTTATCACCTACCAGGCGGAGTTCTCCACGATGGTCAACGAGATATTCTCGAGTGGCTACGAGGCCCAGCTCTACGGCGCGGACTCCGTCTCGGGCGAGAACGTTCTCGAGAACACCCCCGACGGGAGCATGGAAGGGATGAAAATCGTCGTTCCCTCGGCCCCCGTAGAGGAGCAGAACTACCAGGACTTCGCCTCGACGTTCGAGGAGGAGTACGGTCAGGCCCCGACCTCGTGGGCGGCCTACGCCTACGACTGCGTCATCAACGCGGCGCTGGCCATCCAGGCTGCGGACTCCTTTACCGGGGCCGCGCTTGGCGAAGTCGTCCGCGACGTCAGCCGGCCGGAGGGTGAGCAGGTCACCTCCTTCGAAGCGGCGAGCGATATCCTCTCGGACGGCAGTCCGAGCGACGTGGACTATCAGGGCGTCAGCGGTCCCATCGACTTCGACGAGAACGGTGACCCAGTCGGCTTCCTGCAGGTTCTCGAGGTCCAGGACCACAGTTACCAGGGCGTCGACTTCATCAGTTCCTGACCGACCGATGGTACTCGACCTACTCGCCAGCGGGCTGGTCTTCAGCAGCATCATCGTACTCGGCAGTATCGGTCTGTCGCTGGTGTACAGCATCGCGAACTTCGCGAACTTCGCCCACGGCGACACGATGACCATCGGCGCCTACACGTCGCTGGTCACCTTCGGCGCCGTCGGCGGGCTCGGCGGGTCGGTCCTCGGATTGCCCTTCGGCTTTTTCGTCGCGTTGCTCGCCGGCATAGCCGTGGCCGCACTCGTCGCGGTCGTCACGGAGAAGCTCGTCTACGACGGGATGGACCTGGACTCCATCGGGCTGCTCATCGTCTCTATCGGGCTGGCTTTCATCTACCGCGCGGTCATCCAACTGGGCTTTAGCGCCCAGTCCACACGGTACGGGATTCAGGCACTCCGCCCCATCGAGGCGTTGCTGCCGTACGGGGTTCGGGTCACCCAGCACGACGTGGCCATCGTCGTCTCCGCCGCCGTGCTGGTCACCGGCCTGCACGTTCTCCTGCAGTACAGCGACCTCGGCCGGAAGATGCGAGCGATGGCCGACAACCCGGACCTGGCCCGCGTCAGCGGTATCCGGACCGACCGTATCAAGCTGTGGACCTGGGTCATCGGCGCCGGACTCGCCGGTGCCGGCGGTGCGTTCCTCGGGCTGTACAGCCAGCTCACGCCCCGAATGGGCTTTAACCTCCTCTTGCTCATCTTCGCCGCGGTCATCCTCGGCGGCATCGGCTCCGTCTACGGCGCGATGCTCGGCGGCTTCCTCATCGGGGTTATAAACCAGATGACGCCGCTGTTGTCCCAGATAGGCATCCCCATCGGCATCGAGTACGCCGACGCGATAGCCTTCGTCATCATGGTGGTCGTGTTGCTGTTCCGACCGAACGGTATCGCCGGGGAGGCGACCTGAGATGTCGCTCACCACTGACCCGAAAGGGTACTGGACCGACCTCACCGTCGCCGAGAAAGGAGTCTCCGTCGGCGTCGTCCTGTTTGCCGCCGCGCTACTCTTTAGCCTGCTCACCGGCGGGCTCGCACCGACGTACTTCCTCTATCTCGTCGGCCTCGCGGGGATGTACGCGCTGCTCTCGCTGGGCCTGAACTCCCAGTGGGGCTTTTCGGGGCTCATCAACTTCAGCGTCGCCGCCTTCTTCGGCATCGGTGCCTACGGCACCGCACTCGCCAGCGCGAGCGGCTCGCCGATAGCGGGCGGCCTGCCCCCGGTCGTGGGACTGCTCGCCGCGCTGGCGCTCGCGACGATGCTGGCGCTATTTATCGGTATCCCGACGCTCCGGCTCCGGGCCGACTACCTCGCCATCGCCTCTATCGGGCTGGCCGAGGTCGTTCGTATCATCGTCCGTAACCAGGACGACTGGACGAACGGCAGCGCCGGCGTCCGCGGCATCCCGAGCTTCTTCGAGGGGTGGCCGGTCCTGGAGACGCTCCCGGAGACGTTGCCGACGCTCGTCTTTGGCTCCGGGCCCGGTGCCACGGTGCTCAACGCGCCGTTCTGGCAGGCACTGCTGAACGTCGGGCTGGTGCTCGCGTTCGTCGGTCTGTGCTACCTGGTCCTGCGCAGGGCCCACCGATCGCCGTGGGGGCGCGTGCTCCGGACGATTCGCTCCGACGAAGACCTCGCACGCGCGCTGGGCAAGAACACCTACGGCTTCAAGATGCAGTCGTTCGTCCTCGGGAGCCTCATCATGGCGCTCGCGGGCGTCTTCTACGCCCACCTGAACCTCTATGTCAGCCCCGGCGACTTAGACCCCATCACGACGTTCTACGTCTGGGTCGCGGTCATCCTGGGCGGGAGCGGTTCCAACCGCGGCGCGCTCTTTGGCGGCGTCGTCATCGTCGCGATTCGGGAGGGGACGCGAGCCCTGCCAGTGGATGCCGCCCCCATGCGACTACTGTTCATCGGGCTCATCATCGTCTTCCTGATGCGGTTCCGTCCGCAGGGCGTCTTACCCCCACAGAAGGAGCTCATCTGGCCTGGGACCGTCGACGAGACGCCCCAGCAACCGGACTCCGGCGTGCGAGAGACGAAAGCAGGTGAACAATGAGCGAACAGACCACCGACACCCAGACTGCGGCAACGATGTCTAAAGACGACGTGGTGTTGCGCGTCGACAACCTCGTGAAGACCTTCGGCGCGCTCGTCGCTACCGACCACGCCACCTTCGAGGTCGAACGCGGCACCATCACGGGACTTATCGGCCCGAACGGGGCCGGGAAGTCGACGCTTTTCAACCTCATCTCGGGGTTCTACGAGGCCGATTCGGGCAGCGTCTCGGTCAACGGGACCGACGTCACGGGCCAGGAGCCCTACGAGATAGCCGACCACGGGCTGATTCGGACCTTCCAGACGCCCCGCAAAGTCGAGGGGATGACAGTCCGGGAGGCGATGCTCGTCGGGCCGCGCAACCAGCCCGGCGAGTCGTTCCTGAAACTGTTCACCGCCCCCGGTGAGGTCGGCGAGGCCGAATCGAAGAACATGGACGACGTCAACCGAATCCTAGAGGAGTTCGAAATCGACCATCTGGCCACCCAGCCCGCGACGAAGATATCGGGCGGCCAGATGAAACTGGTCGAACTGGCCCGTGCGATGCTCTCTGAGCCCGAAATCCTGCTGCTGGACGAGCCGGCCGCGGGCGTGAACCCCACCCTCAGGAACAAGCTCGCCGAGCAGATTCGCCGGCTCAACGAGCAAGGGACGACGATGTTGCTCATCGAACACGACATGGAGTTCGTGATGAGCCTGGCCGACCCGGTCATCGTCCTCGACCAGGGGTCGGTCCTGATGGAGGGACGCCCCGACGAAGTCCAGAGCGACACCCGTGTCATCGACGCGTACCTCGGATAACCATGACCGGAGACACTACTACGACCCAGGAGACCGCGAGCGCCGAACCGACCGACCACGTCGTCGAACTGTCGGGCGTCGACAGCGGCTACGGCGAGGTACAGGTACTGGACGACTGCTCGCTGCATCTCGACGCCGAGGAGATCGTCTGTCTCATCGGCCCCAACGGTGCCGGGAAATCGACCGTCCTCAAGACGGTGTTCGGGATGTTGACCCCCTGGGAGGGGTCGGTCACGTACCACGGCGAGGACATCGGCGGGATGGCCCCCGAAGAGATCGTCCGCGAAGGCATCGGGTACGTCCCCCAGACGGACAACGTCTTCGGCTCGCTCAGCATCGACGAGAACCTCCGGATGGGCGGGGTCGCCCGCGAGAGCGGCCTCGAACCGGTCATGGACAAGCTCTACGACCGCTTCCCGCTGCTCGACAAGAAGCGCACAGCGAAAGCCAGGACCCTCTCGGGCGGCCAGCGGCAGGTGCTCGCCTTCGCTCGGGCCTTGGTCATGGAACCCGACGTGTTGCTCATCGACGAGCCGTCGGCGGGGCTGGCCCCCAACACCGCCAAAGACGTCTTCGGCCACGTCGAAGCCGTCAACGACCTCGACACGGCCATCCTGATGGTCGAACAGAACGCCACGGAGGGGCTCGGTATCTCCGACCGCGGCTACGTCCTCGACCAGGGGACCGTCCGCTTTGGCGGCGCGGCGGACTCGCTGCTGGACAACGAAGAGGTGTCGAAGCTATATCTCGGCGGATGACCGTCGCTCAGTAACCGTGAGCGGGCTCAGACGATACGCCTTCGCCCTCGGCCCGCTCGCCGCGGCCGCCCTCTGGGGCGTGATGTTCGTCGTCAGCAAGTGGAGCTTCGCGCTCGTCCCGCCGGTGACCCTCGGATTCTTCCGTGTCGCGCTCGGCGCAGCGGCGCTGTGGGTCGGCCTCCGACTCGTCGGCGACCCGGCGACACCCGGTCGCGAGGACTGGCCGGCGCTCGTCGGCCTCGGCGGCTGGGTGACCGTCACCATCGTGGCCCAGTTTCTCGGCACCGAGCTCACGAACGCGAGTCAGGGCTCGCTACTGACGGTGCTGACACCGATTTTCGTGGTCCTCCTCTCTGGGGCGCTGCTGGGCGAGCGCGTCACGAAGACGAAGGCGCTCGGTATCGCCCTCGCTGCTGTCGGGACCGCCGTCGTCGTCGCCGGCCAGTACCACCTGCGTCGTATCGCCGTCGGCAACGCCGCCGGGGTGGCACTGCTCGTCGTGGCGAGTTTCGCGTGGGCCGGCTACACCGTGTGGGGCGTGGCAGTCGTCCGGAAGTTCTCGGCGCTGACCGCCGCGACCTACTCGACCATCGCCGCCACCCCGATGCTCGGGGTACTCGCTGTCGCCGAACTGTGGTATCTGGGTCGCGGTATCGCCACGATACCGCTCAGCGGGCCGTCCCTGCTCTCGGTCGCGTTTCTCGGGTTCGGGTCGACGGCCGCGGCCTGGTACCTCTGGTACAAGGGCCTGGAGTACGTCCCGGCCGGGACCGTCGCCGTGTTCTACTTCCTCCAGCCGGTCGTCGGCACGGCGCTCGCGGCGGCGCTGCTCGACGAGCAGGTCGGCGCGTGGTTCGTCGCTGGGAGTCTCACTATCGGCGCCGGCGTCTGGGTCGTCAGCCGCGAGCGGGCCGACGAGCCAGCGCGGAACCGACACGGCGACGGGAGTGAACTGCGTGAGTGACCCCGAAGGAAGCTGGATGCCCGGACCGTTCGCGACACTCGATAAGTCGGTGCCACCCGGCGTCGGACTCGCCGTCGCCGTCGTCGCCGTCAGTACCGGGGCCATCCTCGTCCGCCTCAGCGACGCTCCCTCGACCGTCGCCGCCTTCTACCGCGTCCTGTTCACGACGCTCCCGCTCGCGGTGATTGCAATCTGGCGCTACCGGAGCGAGTTCGGCCACATTGGCCGTCGTGACCTGCTGTTCGCGACGCTGTCGGGCGTCGCGCTCGCGGTCCACTTCGCCGCCTGGTTCGAGAGTCTGAGCTGGACCAGTGTGGCCGCGAGCGTCACCCTCGTCCAGTCCCAGCCGCTGTTCGTCGCGCTGGGGGCGTGGCTCCTGCTCGACGAGCGGCTGAGTCTCCGCATCGTCGGCGGCATCCTCGTCGCCGTCGCCGGCATGGTGACGATGGCACTCGGCGACCTGCTCACCGGCGTGCTCGTCGGGCCAGCGCCGTTATACGGCAACGCCCTCGCGCTGCTGGGCGCGGTGATGGCGGCCGGCTACGTCCTCGCCGGTCGGTCACTGCGCCAGCGCGTCTCGCTGGTGCCCTACGTCGTGGTCGTCTACAGCGTCTGTACCGTCGTTCTGCTCGCCATCGTCCTGGCACAGGGAGCGCCGCTGACCGGCTATCCGACCCGGGAGTGGCTCCTCTTTGCCGGCCTCGCGCTGGGCCCCGGCATCTTCGGCCACACGGTCATCAACTGGGCGCTCGCGCACCTCCGGTCGAGCGTCGTCTCCGTCTCACTGCTCGGTGAACCCGTCGGCTCGACCCTGCTTGCGTTCCTCCTGCTGTCGGAGGCGCCGACGCTGTTCACCGTCGGCGGCGGCGTCGCCGTCCTCGGGGGTATCGCGGTGACCGCGACAGACAAATGAGCGTCCCCGAGCAGGCTGTCGAACCGGTCCCTCAGCGGGTCGCTTGGCGGCCACGGGGCCGTGTTGCAGCCCCTGGACACGAACCCGACAGACCCTTCTGTCCGGTGGGCGAATCGGGGTGCATGGCAAACGACACTGTCACACTCACCATCGAAGGCGAGGATGACGAAGACGAACTGACCGTGCCGACCGAGCTACTGGACCTCCTGCGAGAGAACGACGAGACGGACCCGGCCGTCGTCGGTGACATCGCGATGTTCGGACTGGCCCAGCGAATCCACGGCGCCGTCCACCACGGCCAGGGCGAGGCCGACCAGGGAATCCAGGACCTCGAAGAGCTCACGCTCGACCTCTTCGAGGAGCGATTTGGCGCCTCCTTCGCCGAGCTGACCGGCCACGACCACTAACTGTCGCTTTCTTCTACGGTCCAGGTCAGCAAGACGCCGTCGTCGACCTGTTCGACCGACTCGAGGGCGAGTTCAGGGAACGACTCGACGAAGCCATCGCCGTCGGCCAGCGTCGGCGCGTCCCGACCCCCGAGTACCTTCGCGCCGATGTAGACGCGGAGTTCGTCGACCAGCCCGGCCTCGAAGAGGCTGAAGATGAGTTCGCCGCCGCCCTCGACCATCAGCCGCTCGATACCCTCACCCTCTAGCTTTGCCAGCGCCGTCGTCAGGTCCACGCGGTCCTCACCGGCCGCCAGGACGTACGCGCCGGCCTCCTCCATCTGTTCGATGAAATCGGTCGGGGCGGCCTCGCTGGTGAGCAGGTACGTCTCGGCGTCGTCGTCCAGTACTGTCGCGTCCGGCGGCGTCCGGATACGCGAGTCAGCGACGACGCGGGCCGGGTTCTTCGGCTCGCGGCGATCGAGTCGCGCCGAGTGACGGTCGGCGTCCTTGACTGTCAGCGACGGGTCGTCTGCCAGCACCGTCCCGACACCGACCATGACGGCGTCGCTGTCGGCCCGGAGCTGGTCCACGCGGTCGAAGTCCTCGCGCCCGGAGATGGCCAGCTGTTCGCGCCGGCGAGAGGCGAGCTTCCCGTCCGCGCTCATCGCGGCATTGACGACGACGTGCATACAGTGGGCCCAGGGAGGTAACGGGAAAACGGGTTTCGGTTCCGCTCGCCTACGCAGTCTCTCGGTCGGGACGCGTGGCCAGTTTCCGGGTGTCGACCGACTTCGTCTCGCCGTCTGCCGTCCGGAGCTTCAGCGTCGCGCCGTCGACGACCAGCTCGTCTACGTCCAGTGTCGCCTCGGTCGTCCACCCCTGGAGGCGGAGCATTCCCGCCTCGTCGATTTCGACGAACGTCCGGGGTTTCTCGACGGCGCCCATGTCCCAGGACTCCCCGCCCAGCGATACCGCCGTCTGGTCGCCCCGCGTCCGTGCGAACACACAGACGTGCTGGCGACGGGGCTCGTCGCCACGGGCGTGGTCGACGCGTTCCCACTCCTCGTAGTCCGCACCGAAGTGAGCGGCCCACAGCTCCAGATACTCGAAGTCGAACCGCTTCTTGCCGTCGTTGTCCCGACCGCTCCGCCAGACGACGTGTGCGTCGGAGGGCTTGGACCCGAACAACCCACCCACGCTATCTCACCCGCCGAGTATCACCGTCTGAAGCCACGGCCAGCGGTCCCCCTGACGCCCGAGACCGCGGACCATCGCTACCAGTAGCTCCCCCCGTCGGTATGTGACCCATACACACGGAATCCGCAGTATCGGATATAAAAACACGGGCTTCCTCAGAGTGGACTGACAGGAGGGACACTGAGCCTTATCGTATATTTGTCAATCTGTAATCCGAGACCGCCCGTACATATTAATGTATTATAGGTATTTTGGGCCATATGCACGAAATAGTTTACACATCCTCCGTCGTGTGGCAAAGTATGCTCACTCTCCACACATCGGACGGCTGAGACAGACCGCCGTCCGCTCGGGCCCCGATGACGGTGGGCCGAGCACGAAAACAGCCGCCGAGACAGACGCAGCCAGTCGGTCAGTCGCAGGGCGCACCGACACCGAACGATATCGCACGTGGTGGCACAGACGCCACCGATACCGCACGCACCGTGTCCGAATCCCAATCCGAACCGATACGACGGAGCATCGAGGTCGAATACTGGGTCGTCGACAGCGACGGGCGACTCACAGAACCGGGTCCGCTCGTCGCTGCCGCCCCGGGCGTCGAACGCGAGTTCGTCGAACCGGTCCTGGAGATAAAGACGACACCCTGTGAGACGACGCCACAGCTCCGGGCGGAACTGTTCGAGCGCATCGGCAAGGTGCTCGCAGTCGCCGACGAACACGACATGGGGTTGGTTCCGCTGGCGACGCCGCTGAACCACGACGAGATAGCGGACCTGCCCAGCGAACGCACCCGGATACAGCAGGAGATTATCGGCTCGGACTTCGAGTACGTCCGCCACTGTGCGGGCACACACATCCACGTCGAACAGATACCGGGGCGTGCCATCGACCAGCTCAACACGCTGGTCGCGATAGACCCCGCGCTGGCGCTCGTCAACTCCGCGCGTCGGTTCCGGGGCCGGCCACTGGCCGACGGCGCCCGGTCGAAGCTCTACCGATGGATGGCGTACGACGGACTGGCCCATCAGGGACGGCTCTGGCGGTACATCGAATCGCGGGAAGACTGGGACCGCCGGCTCCAGCGGCGATACGAGGAGTTCGAGCGGGCGGCACTGGAGTCGGGTATCGACCGGCAGACGTTCACGTCCTCGTTCGACCCCGAGAGCGCGGTCTGGACGCCCGTCCAGCTCCGTTCCGAGTTCGGGACCGTCGAGTGGCGCTCGCCGGACACCGCCCTGCCCAGCAGCGTCGTCGAACTGGCCGACACCGTGGCCAGGACGGTCGAACACCTCAGGGACACCGAGATCCGCATCGAGGGCGACACCGGCCGCGTCACCGACAGCCAGATCGTCCTCCCGGAGTTCACCCACGTGCTGGAGTACGTCAACGCCGCCATCCGCGACGGGCTCGCGTCCGAATCGCTGTGTGGCTATCTCGAACGGATGGGGTTCGACGTCGAGGCCTACGACCCCATCTCCCGCCAGGGGGACGACCGTGGGATGCTGTCGGTGGCCCAGGCACGAGAACGGCGACTCAGCTACGCGGAGCGGCTCGAACGGGACGTGACGGAGGCCCAGTCGATGCGCGCCGACTGACGTCGCTACTCCCGAGTCAGTTGGATGAGTCCCTCCCGCAGCGCCGCCTTGAACCGCTCGTCCAGCGGCATCGACTCCCAGCCCTCGGGCAGTTCCTCGACCGGCAACGAGTCCAGCGACTCGACCAGCGATTCGTGCAGAAACCGGCCGTTCTCGTCGCACTCCCCGCAGGTCCTGATTATCGACCGTATCTGGAAGGGGCGGGTGACGGTCGATTCACAGTGCGAACAGACGTACGTCTCGGTCACTGTGGCACAATACTGTCCCAGCGTACTCCTATGTTGCGCATCCACCTTTTTCTTCGTCGCCTTTCCTCGCACCACGTAGCGGTGCTGCGGGAAGGCTCCTCGAAAAACGTGGGCGAAAAAGGCCGGAATCTCGCTACGCTCGATTCCGGTGAAACCGCGCCTGCGGCGCGGTATGCTACGTTTTCACTCCCACTTCGCGCCGGGGTTCGTCACCGCGCCGTTGGCCGCCGAGCCGAAGTCCCGATGATACTTCGCGAGGATGCCGTTGTCGTACTGCGGTTCGGGGTCGTGGTCCGCCAGGCGCTCCTCTAACTCCTCGTCGGTGAGGTCGACGGAGAGCTCCAGTTCGTCGATGTCGATGGTGATGGTGTCGCCGTCCTCCAGCGCGGCGATGGGGCCGCCGGCGAAGGCCTCGGGCGCGACGTGGCCGATGGAGAACCCACGCGTGGCCCCGGAGAACCGACCGTCGGTAAACAGCGCGACGTCCTCGGCGTGGCCCTGACCGGCGACGGCCGAGGTCACACCGAGCATCTCCCGCATCCCGGGCCCGCCCTGTGGGCCCTCGTTGCGGATGCCGATGACGTCGCCGGACTCGACCTTGCCTTCCTGGACGTACTGCATCGCGCTCTCCTCGTCGTCGAAGATTCGGACGGGCCCCTCGTGGTGGAGGTGGTCCTCGCCGGTGATCTTGATGACCGCGCCGTCAGGGGCGAGATTCCCGGTGAGGATGCGGATGGCGCCCTGTTCGTTCTTGGGTTCCTCGACAGTGTAGAGGAAGTCGACGTCGAGGTCCTCGATGGCCGGCGGGTCGATACGTTCGAGACCCTCGGCCAGCGTCTCGCCGGTGACGGTCATGGCGTCGCCGTGGAGCAGGTCCGCATCGAGCAGTGCCTTGAGGACGACCGGGATGCCGCCGACCTCGAAGAGGTCGTTCATCACGCGAGTCCCGCCCGGCTGGAGGTTGGCAATCTTTGGCGTCCGCTTGCTTATCTCGTTGAACGTCTCGATGTCGAGGTCGACGTCGGCCTCGGCGGCCATCGCCAGCAGGTGCAGGACGGCGTTGGTCGACCCGCCGGTGGCGACCTGGAGCGCGATGGCGTTCTCGAACGACTCCCGGGTGAGGATGTCCGAGGGCTTCCGGTCGTTCTCGATGGCGTCGATGGCGACGGCGCCGGCCTCCTCGGCGATCTCGTAGCGGGCCTCGTGTTCGGCGGGCGCGCCCGAGGAACCGAGCGGTGCCAGGCCGATGGTCTCGGAGATGGAGGCCATCGTGTTCGCGGTGAACATTCCGCCACAGGAGCCCGCCCCGGGACAGGCGTGGCGTTCCATCTCGTCGAGTTCGTCCTCGGTCATGTCCCCGTCGGCGACGGCGCCCACGCCCTCGAAGACGTTCTGGATAGTTATCTCGCGGCCGTCGTGCTCGCCGGGCATGATGGAGCCGCCGTAGACGAACACACTCGGCAGGTCCGTCCGGATAGCGGCCATCATCATCCCGGGCATGTTCTTGTCACAGCCGCCGATGGTGACGAGGCCGTCCATCCGCTCGCCGAAAGAGACCAGTTCGACGGAGTCGGCGATGACCTCTCGGGAGATGAGCGACGCCTTCATCCCCTCGGTCCCCATCGAGACGGCGTCGGAGATAGTGATGGTCCCGAACTCGATAGGCATCCCGCCGGCGTCGTCGATACCCTCGTAGGCCGCGTCGGCGACATCGTCGAGGTGGACGTTACAGGGCGTGATATCCGCGGCGGGGTTGGCGACGCCGACCATCGGCGAATCGAGGTCCTCGTCGTCGTAGCCCATCGCCCGGAACATCGCCCGGGAGGGCGCCTGGTCGGTCCCCTCGGTGACTTCGCTGCTCCGCAGGTTCGGGTCCTTGCCCGACTCCTCGCGGCGTTCCTGCTTGCTCATACACCGTCGAAGGCTACGCGGCGTCTTAAGCGCCGTGACTGACCCGTCGAGATTCGACGTTACTGCGACGGGTGAGGAGTGGCGAGACCATCGCAATACGGAGGCCTATATTGCTGCCCAGAATGTCAAATATTTATCTAGGTGGGCGAGCTACCGCTCGTTACGTGCCGCCCTCCCTTCGCTCAGCCTGGGCCATCGGGACAGCTATCGGTGGGGCCACTGCGCTGGTCGGGGTCTTCCTCACCGGCGCCTTCCTCTCGGCCGTTACTGCGGGGGCCCCTGGTTCAACAGCGCCGTTTACAGAGCTCACAGCGAGAACTGTTAGTCCGCTGCAAGCCACCGTGTGGACCTATTTCGAGCTCAAGGGTGTCCAACCAACCGTTCAGTGGGAGAGCGCGACCATAACCAGGAGTGTTCTCTACGCTTTGACGGGAGAATCGGACACCTACGCCGCTCTGAGAGTCCTCCCGCCTGTACTACTCATGCTCGCCGGGAGCCTGACGGTCGTACTCACAGGGCGGTTATCGGACGGCCCTTCGGATTCGGTGACACCGCTCAGTGGGGCCTACATACTGCTCGGCTACGCACCCCCGCTGCTCCTGTTGCTCTGGGTGGCATCCGTCCCGGTGGTGGGGCCGGATGCGTCCAGATGGGTTCATGTCGGTAATTCAGTGGTCGATGCGGCGTCACTGGCTGGCGTTACCGCTGGACCGGCACCGGTCCCTGCGACGCTGGTCGCGCTCACCTTTCCGGTGTTTTTCGGAGTACTCGGCGGTATCGTGGCCGAAGTCGTCTCGAACACGGTCGAGCGCGAACAGGGGCTATCGACGGAACGGTGACCACGCTCCGAGACGACAAGTCGGGTTCGCTGAACTGACTGGCGCCGCGGTTTGGTACACCAGCGGAGAACGGCTGGCGAAAGCCTCCGGTGACGGTAGGTTCTTTTCCGCGCCACCGCGAACCTCCGGTAATGGCGACGGTCACGACCGCGGCGAGACTGCACTTTGGCTTCCAGAACCTCTCGCTGGCCCACGAGCGACTCTACGGCGGTGTCGGGCTCGCACTCGACGAGCCCCAGCTGGTCGTCGAGGCCGAGCCGGCCGAGAAGCTGGACTGTGACGACGAAGCGGCCAAGCCATACGCCCAGCGGGTGGTGGACGTGCTGGACGTGGCCGGTGCGAAAGTACGGGTCCACGAGCGCTTCCCGCGCCACGTGGGCCTGGGCAGCGGCACACAGCTCGCGCTTGCGACGCTCATCGCCGTCGCACGTGCCCACGACCTGACGGTCGACGCGCGGACGGTCGCACCACAGCTCGGTCGTGGCGGGCGCAGCGGCGTCGGCGTAGCGACCTTCGAGGCGGGCGGGTTCGTCGTCGACGGCGGCCATCCGACCGAGCGGTTCACACACAACCCACCGGCCGAAGGAGACTGGGACGTGCCGCCGGTGGTGGCGAGCCATCACGTCCCAGCCGACTGGCGGTTCCTCCTCGTCGTCCCGGACACCGACCCTGGTCAGAGTGGGAGCGACGAGGACCGCAGCATGCGCACCGCCATCGAGCGGGCCGACCCCGGTATCGCCGACCAGATATCTGCACTGCTCACCCGCCGGTTGTTGCCAGCAATCGCGACGCGCAGCCGGCGTGATTTCGGTGGGGCTGCAGCGCGGCTCGGCCGACTCAACGGCGCGTGGTACGCCGACGAGCAGGGGGGCGTCTACCGGCCACCCGCGGGCAGTATCGTCGAACACCTCGCGGATGCGCCGACTGTCACCGGCGCGGGCCAGTCCTCCTGGGGACCGACGGTGTGGGGCCTGACCGACACCGACGGGATGGGGAAGGCGAAGGAAGCGGGCTACCGGGCGCTGGAGGCCGCGGGCGTCGGCGGCGAGGTCCACGTGGCCGCCCCGCGAAACCGCGGGGCGACGCTCGACGACAGCGGATAACTGTCCCACGGGAGAGAGTGCCGATTATCGCCGGCCAAAATCCGGGCCAAGCGTTTAAGCAGTCACAGTAGCGAAGGCGTGTATGGACCGCATCCCCTTCGGTGTCAAGCAGCTTGATTCCATCATCAACGGGGGCGCGCCGACGGGGAGCGTCGTGTTGCTGTCGGGCCAGGCCGGTGCCGGCTCGCGGGAGTTCATGCACACCAGCGCGATAATCAACGGGATGGCCGAGGAGGACCCCGAACTGTTCGACCTCTACTACGGTGACCCCGCAGAGAAGGCGATACTCCCCGAGGGGGTCCACTACCTCTCCTTCACCGCGAGCGAAGGCCAGCTCGCCGACGAGATGCGGCTGGCGATGGACGACGAGGTGCTCGACGCGGGACTCACCGGTGTCGAGTTTCACGACATGTCCGAGCGGTACTTCCACATGAGTCCGGTGCCCAGAGAGTGGTACGCCGACGAGACGCCGTCGATCAAGGACCTCAGGGCGCGCCACGAACGCGAAGACCTGCTGGGCGCACTGGGGAATCGACTCAGCAACATCGCCCCGAACAACCTCGTCGTCATCGACTCCCTGTCGGACCTGGTGGCGGCGATGGGCGAGGACATCGACTGGGCCGACATCACCTTCCTCGTCTCGGGCATCCAGAAGGCGGCCCACCAGTGGGGCGGGCTCATCCTCCTGCATCTCAACCACGAGACCCTGTCCGCGACGCGGACGGGCCAGCTCTCCGAGGCCGCCCACGGCACCATGGAGTTCGCCTGGGAGTCCGGAGGGTCGACCCGGGCCCGGACGCTCGTCGTCAAGCAGTTCCGCGGCGTCCTCTCCCAGATAGAGGACGAAGATATCGTCCAGTTCGAGACCGAACTCGGCGACGCCGGCTTCGACATCAGCGACGTCCGGAAGATACGCTAGAGGTGCCAGTCTCGTCTCCTGAAATTGGCAGCAAACCCTTAACTATCTCGTCCGTAGAAGGGCACGTAATGGCCAGTGAGTCGACCGACGAGGGGGTGGTCGCCGTCGAACTGCCGCCGGAGCTCGACGAGTGGCTCGACGAGCGCGCGCGGGAACTGGGCGAACCGCGCGAGGAGCTCGTCACGCAGTTGCTGGCGGCGTACCGCACGACGACGGAGCGTGACGGGGGCGACCTGGCGACCGCGCTCGACGTCGAAGCCCGCGTCGAGGACGCGATGCAGGACGAACTCGACGCCGCCGTCGCGGCGGCCGTCGACGACGTCCTCGAAGAACGCGTCGACTCGACAGTGCGTGACCGGTTGCCCGATATCACCGACGCCGTCGAGTCCCGCGTCGAGGGGCGGCTGGACGCGGTCGAGGACGACTTCACCGAGAAGATTACCGACGTTCGCCAGCGGGTCGTCCAGCTCAAACGCGAACTGGACGGCAAGGCGCCCGCCGACCACGACGCCTTCGAGACGGTCGAGGAACTGGACGGGAGCGTCGCCGAACTGAACCGCGAACTCGTCGCGGCCCGTGACGAGTTCGAGGACGATATGACCGCCCAGACAGAGCGCGTCGACGACCTGGAGACTCGCTTCGACGAGTTCGAGCAGCGACTCGACGACACCGAGGAGAAGCTCAAACGTGTCGCCTGGGTCGTCAACGACCTGCGGGACGACCAGGGCGGCCGCGACGCCCACCAGAAGGCCGTCGACCGCATCAAACGCGCCGCCGCACAGGAGGGTATCTCGTCGGCGTCGTGTCAGAGCTGCGGCGAGAAAGTCGAGATCGGACTGCTCACCGACCCGCAGTGTCCCCACTGCAGCTCGACGGTCTCGGACGTCCAGCCCGAGGGCGGTATCATCCGCAAGAAGGCGTCGCTCGTCACCGCCGCACAGCTAGAGGCAGGGCCGACAGATGAGTGACGACGAGCGCGACGACCCGTTCGAAAACCTCGAGGACCCAGCGGACCGCGAGGGCGACCCGTTCGAGCGCCTCGGCGATACCGGGCCGGACGAGACGGCGGGGGAGAGCGACGCCGAGCAGGCAGATGGAGACAGTACGCCAGACGCGCCAGCCGGGACCGGGGGCGACTCGACTACGGACGCCGACGACGAGCCCGCTTTCGAGGAGGAGTTCATCGACGAGGGCGACCCCTTCGAGAGCGGCCCGGGCACGACACCCAGCCCGTCGCCCGCGGGCGGCAGCGGTGCCAGCGAGCCAGTGGAAGACGACACGCTCGGCGGTGACGACCCATTCGCGGGGATGGACGGTCGCGAGGGGGACCCGTTCGGCGAGGGCGAGAGCGCCTTCGAGTCGGTCGACGTCGAGAGCGTCGACGCCGACGAGGTCTGGGAATCGCTGAACGAAGAGCCCGAAACCGCGACTGTCGAGGGCACCCGCTACACCGACGTATCGAAACACCGCTTCTGCGAGCAGTGTGAGTTCTTCTCGAGTCCGCCCAACGCCCACTGTACCCACGAGGAGGCCGAGATAATCGAGTACCTCGATATGGAGACGGTCCGGCTGCTGAACTGTCCCGTCGTCGCCGAGCAGCGCGAGCTCGAAGACGAGGGGTAAGACACTTTTGCGGGGGTCGTCGAATACCGCATATGCAGTTCTGTGACGAGTGCGGGTCGATGATGAAAAAGCAAGACGGCGTGATGCAGTGTACGAGCTGTGATTATACGGCAGACCAGGACAGCGACGGGGATTTCGTGAGCACGGAGGAACAGTCAGGCGACGAGCTCATCGAGACCGAGGAGGGCGACAATTTCGAGGGTAAACCCACTGCCGACGACGTCATCTGTGACGAGTGTGGCCACACCAAAGCGTGGTACACCATCAAACAGACCGGCGCGGCCGACGAGCCGCCGACTCGATTCTTCAAGTGCCAGGAGTGTGGCTACCGCTGGCGCGAGTACAACTGACGCTCCAGCCGGGGTCGAAGTCACCTGAAAGCTTTTACATGTCTCGCCGGTAGCGCCAGCCATGCAGCGCCGCCGCCTCCTCGCGCTCGTCGGGTCGCTGGCCGCCGGCAGTGGCTGTACCGGCTCCGGCGACGACCCGTCGGTCGACAGCACCGTGACGCCGGCCCCGGTCCCGACGGCGGGCGGGACCCGGACCCCCACGCTGGACGGGGACGTCCAGATAACGGCGGCCATGGTCCAGCCAGGCGTCGTCACGGCCGGCGACGACTCCCTCAGCGTCGTCGACGACGCCGGCCAGTACCTTTTCTTCAATCTCGAAGGTGGTGTCCCCGACCGCTCGGCCGTCGAGTTCCGGTTCAGCGGGGCGAGCTACACCCCCGAATCGTTCTACGGCCGGCTCTACCGCGGTGATTTCGACGGTGAGGAGTACGGCGAGAACGGCGGCCCGCTGGTGTTCGCACTCCCGCAGACCGGCGACGGGACCGACGCCGAACTCGCCTGGGGAGACGGGTCGTGGACGCTACCGGAGACCGTGGTCCAGCGACTCGAAGACCCGCTCCCGTCGTTCTCGGTGTCCCTCGATGGGCCTGAGACGGCCGGCGACGGGTCGGACCTGGAGATAACTGTCGGCGTGACGAACGAGGGTGACAGCGCCGGCCGGTACGTCTTCGCGCTCAACCGTCAGGGGCCGCAAATAGCGTCCACCCCGGTGGGTCGTATCGCCGGAGAGCTGGAACCCGGAGCGAGCGAAACGCACACGTTCGACGCTGTCCCGCCCGACGACCGGAACGGGACGGGGTACTTCCTCCAGGTCCCCGGCGAGCGGGATAGCCTGGACCACTACATCGAGCCGGCCGACGACAGCTGAGCGCGGCCGTCCGGCTCACGACGAGACGGCGTCGTCGTCCTTTTTTACGACCTCGTCGCGCTTGCGGTCGACCCAGAGCGCGACGGGCCAGTCCTCTATCCGATAGGGAGCGGCCCCGTCGAGCATCTCCACGCGGGCGACGGGGTCCGACGGCATCGTGACGAGACCCTCGTGGCGCTCGTCGCCGACGGCGTCTATCTTGTGGCGCGCGCCACCGGGGATGTACACTGATTCGCGCGGCTCCGCTTCGAGGACCTGGTGACTCCCGTCCTCGCGTTCGAGCGTGAACCTGGCTTCGCCGGCCAGACAGAGACAGACCTCGTCGAAGGCCGGCGTGTGGGTGTGCCAGTCGATGGTCGCGCCGGGGGCCATCTCGAAGTAGAGCAGTTTAAAATCGTTGGTGATAGCGATCGGGTAGGTCTCGATGTCCTCGCCGCCCTGCTCGAAGTGGTTCGCGGCGTCGGCGTCGATTTTGTACATCGTCTGGTCGGGGAGATGGGTATGGTCGAGCTCCGGTGGTGTGAGGTCCCGGTCGGTCATGACACTGCGAAGATGTTCGAAGACAGTTGACAATTCTTTGGTCGGAGCCATCGGCGAAAGTAATATTCGATAGAGTCCCGAGTGAAACGAACGATGGCAACAATCGAACTGACAACGGGGGACGTCAGAAGTCACGAGCGCATCGAACTCAGGAGCGGTTACGTCGTCGCCTACGAGGGCGGTGACGGACGACACTGGGGTGAGATAGAGCGCGTCTACCCGGTAAGCAGTGTCCTCGAGATAGACCCAGGCGAGAGCAAGATACAGGGCGGGCCCCAGCCGGGAGACGGCATGTCGTTCGTGCCGGAGTGACTCGTCGTCTCAGGCCGAGATAGCGACCCACGCCAGCACGACGATAGCCGCGCCGAGGACAGTCGAGGCGACGCCGTGGGTCCGGAGTTCGTCCAGCAGGTCGTGGGAGTGCTCCTCCAGCGAGCAGACCTCGTCTATCTCGCTGCCGGCCTCGCAGTTGGGGAGGAAGTCCATCGCGACGTGGAGGAAGATACCGGCAGCGAAGCCGAAGATGATAGCGTTGGCAGCCGGGTTGGCCGGGACTGTCACGAGCGCCGACGGGATAGCCGTCAGGCCGACACCGGCTGCGGGGACCAAGAGCGCGGTCGCGGAGTTGTTCTCACGGACCAGTCGGCGGGCGGCGGCATAGCCCGCGGGCCCCTTGTGAGAGACGATAGCCAGCCCGAGCAGGAGGCCGAGCGTCGGCATCGAGGCGTACACCAGTCCAATGATGAGCCCCGCCGATAGCGCGTGGGCGGTGATTGCCGCCGTCGTCGTGTCGAAGCTCGTCTCGACGTGCGTGAGTCGGTGGCCGATGGTGTGGGTCCCGTAGCCGGCGACGATACCCGCGGCGATACCGATACCGCCGATTCGGGGGGTACCGGCGGCGGCGCCCAGCCCCATCGCCTGCGGGACGAGGAACATCGCCGCCGAGGTGACCATCGCGCCGCTCGCGAGGCCGTACCCCCACACGAGTCGATACGGGCTCGTCTCCGTGGCACGGGCGCCCAGCCACGCGCCCAGCCCCATCGCCACGAAGGCGACCCAGGAGATGACGAGCACCTTCCCGGCGCCCCCGGTGACCGCGAGGCCCGACAGGACGAGCAGGACGACGACACTCGCGAACCCGAGAAGTGAGTACTCCCCCGGGTTATTAAAAATAGAGTGGTCGTTAATAGCCATTAATCGATACAACCCTGTTGTTACTAATAAGCCCGTCGGTCCTCGCAGGCCACTGTATCTCGGTGGCCCGGGGAGACGCCTCGTTAACGCGTCGCTTTCCGGTAGTCGCCCCAGTCGAGGACCGTGCCGTCGAGGGTCTCCGCGGATGCGTCCTCCAGCGCCCATAGCACCATTCCGGCCACGTCCCCGGGGTTGCGCCCGCCATCGCCCGAGAGGTCGGTGTCGACCTTTCCGGGGTCGACAGCGCCGACGGTGGCGTCGAGGTCGGCCGCGAAGCCCCGAACCAGCGCCTCCGCAGCGGCCTTCGAGACGGCGTAGGAGCCGTAACCGGGCATCCCTTTCCGAGCGACGGCGCCCGTGGGAACGACCACGCGCGCGCCCTCGGCGAGATGTGGGGCTGCCTCGCGGACGGCGGCGAACACGCCGCGCCCGTTCGTCCGCAAGTGGTCGTCGAACGCGGCGTAGGATTCCTCGTGTAGCGGCGTCTCGCCCGCTGGGCCATGATAGACCCCCGCGCTGGCGACGACGCCGTCGATGGCACCGCCGACTGTCGTCGCCCGCTGCATGAGGTGTTCGACGTCCAGTTCGTCACGCACGTCGGCTCGGACGGCGGTGACCGCACCGCTCCCCTCGTCGATATCGTCTGCGACGGCGTCGAGGGCGTCCGCGTCCCGGGCACAGACGACCGCGTGGCCGCCCGCGTCGGCGACCGCTCGCGCAACCTGTTCCCCGATGCCCCGGCTGGCGCCCGTCACGACAACTGTCGCGTCGTCCATACCGGCGCGTAGGGCTCCAGAAGTATCGCCGTTGTCCCTGCCTGCCCCCGGGCCGGGAGCGAGTTCCCTGTGTCGATTTCACACACCAACCCTGTTTGGCGCGCCTTTATTGTCGCTCCGGGCCCGAGAGAAGGATAATGAGTGACCTGTCCGGAGACGAGGTTGTCGTGGTGGGCGGCGGTTTTGGCGGCCTCTCGGCGGCCTGCTATCTGGCCGACGCCGGTGCGGATGTCCGAGTACTGGAGAAAAACGAGCAGGTCGGCGGCCGTGCCTCCCGGCTTGAGGCCGATGGGTTCACCTTCGACATGGGCCCGTCGTGGTATCTGATGCCCGACGTCTTCGAGCGCTTCTTCGCGTACTTCGGCAAGGAGCCGGGCGATTACTACGACCTCGAACGGCTGGACCCCCACTACCGTATCTTCTTCAAGGACGGCGACCAGCTCGACGTGACCGGGAACAACGACGAGATGCGCGAGCTGTTCGAGTCCTACGAACCCGGGGCCGGTGAGGCCTTCGATGAGTACCTCGAAACGAGCGAGACCCATTACGAGACGGCGATGAACAAGTTCGTCTACGAGGACCGCTCGCGGCTGCGGGACTGGGTCGACCTGGACGTGATGACCGCCGCGCCCATCGGCCTCCAGTTGCTGGGGTCGATGCAGGGCCACGTCGAGGACTACTTCACCCACCCCAAGCTCCAGCAGATAATGCAGTACACGCTCGTGTTCCTCGGTGGCTCTCCGAAGAACACGCCGGCGCTGTACAACATGATGAGTCACGTCGATTTCAACCTCGGCGTCTACTACCCTGACGGGGGTATCGGGGCCGTCGTCGACGCGCTCGTGGAACTCGGCAGGAGCTTGGGCGTGACCTACGAGACCGACAGCGAGGTCACCGAAATCAGCCGGCGCAAGGAGGGGTTCCTGGTCGAGACGGTCACCGGAGACACGTACCACCCCGACGAGGTCGTCGTCAACGCCGACTACGGCCACGCCGAGCGGGAACTCCTGCCCGACCACGAACGGCAGTACGACGACGACTACTGGGAGAAGAAAACGTACGCGCCCTCTGCCTTCCTGCTGTACATGGGCGTCGAGGGCGACGTCGACCCGCTGGCCCACCACACGCTCGTGCTCCCGACCGACTGGGAGCCACACTTCGACGACATCTTCGAGGAGCCCGACTGGCCCGACGAACCGGCGTACTACCTCTGTGTGCCAAGCGAGACCGACCCCTCCGTCGCACCGGAGGGCCACTCCAACCTCTTCGTGCTGGTCCCCATCGCGCCGGGGCTGCACGACGGCGACGCCGTCCGCGAGGAGTACCGCGAGAAGATTCTGGCCGACATCGCCGAGCACACCGGCGTCGACCTGCGCGACCGCATCGTCTACGAGAAGCAGTTCGCCGTCTCCGACTTCGGTGAGCGGTACAACGCCACGGAGGGCACCGCGCTTGGCCTGGCCCACACGCTGCGCCAGACGGCGCTCTTGCGTCCGAACAACCGCTCGTCGGCCGTCGACGGGCTCTACTTCACCGGCTCCTTCACGACCCCCGGCGTCGGCGTCCCGATGTGTCTCATCAGCGGCGAACACACCGCCAAGCGCCTCATCGACGACCACGAATGAGTACCGTGACGGACCGACTCACCAGTGTGCTCCCGGGCGAGGAGAGCCGCCCCGGCTACCTGTTCTGGCTCTCCCGACCCCGCTTCTGGCTCTACCAGGGCGGCCCGGTCGTCGTCGCCGTCACGTACGCCGCCGACGGCCCCGGTGAGCTGTTCTCCCCGCTGGCTATCGCACTCTTTCTGTACTTCACGATTCCGGCGAACGTCTTCCTCTATGGCGTCAACGACATCTTCGACCGGGACATCGACCAGGTCAACCCCAAGAAAGACGAGGGCCGCGAGGTCAGCTATCGCGGGGACCGCGTCGTCGTCGCTGCCATCGTCGCCTCGGGGTTACTTGCCGCCGGGTTCCTCCCGTTCCTGCCCGCCCTCGGCGTCGTCGCACTCCTCGCGTGGGCCGCCCTCTCGATAGAGTACTCCGCCCCGCCGCTGCGGTTCAAGACCACTCCCTTCCTCGATTCGCTGTCGAACGGGCTCTACATCCTCCCCGGCGTCGTCGCGTACGCCGCTATCGAGGGGGTCGCCCCGCCCGCGAGCGCCGTCGCCGGCGCGTGGCTCTGGACGATGGGGATGCACACCTTCTCTGCGATTCCGGACATCGAACCGGACCGCCAGGCCGGCATCGAGACGACCGCGACGTTCCTCGGTACGTCAAACACCTACTACTACTGCGTGATGTGCTGGCTCTCGGCCGCCTTCGTCTTCACCTACACCCACTGGGTGTTCGGCGGTCTCCTGCTCGTCTATCCGGGCCTCGTCTTCGGCATCCTCGCGGTCGGCGTCGACGTCGACGAGGCCTACTGGTGGTATCCAGCGATCAACACGCTCGTCGGGATGGCCTTTACGCTGGTGGGACTCTGGGTGATGCTGTATGGCTGATGGGGTCGCCGACTGGTCGATGCCCGACAACCGCCACGAGGTAGCCGCCCGGCTCGACGCGCTGGTCCGCGAGCACCGCTTTACCATCGCCGTGGTTTTCCCCCTCGTGGGCGCGGTGACGCTGCTTGCCAGCGCCGAGGGCCTGCTCCCGCCGCCGCTGGCGTTCAATCCGTTCTTCGTCCTCTTCGGGACGCTGGTGATGCGACTGCCGCTGGTGGCCGGCGTCGCGCCATTGCTCGACCGGAAGGCGACGCTCGCGCTCGTGGCGCTCACGCTGTACTCCTACGGCATCGAACTCGTCGGCGTGCGGACGGGGTGGCCGTACGGCGAGTTTACCTACGGTGTGGACCTCGGACCGATGCTGTTTGGCGAGGTGCCACTGGGCCTGCCGGTCTTTTTCTTCCCGCTCGTCCTGAACGCCTACCTGCTGGTCCTGCTGCTGTTCGGTGAGCAAGCCGAATCGACACCAGTTCGGCTCCTGGCCACGCTGGCGACCGTGATACTCGTCGACCTCGTGCTGGACCCCGGCGCTGTCGCAATCGGCTTCTGGGCCTACGAGAACCAGGCCTTCTATGGTGTCCCGTGGTCGAACTATCTGGGCTGGCTGCTGTCGGGGGCCGTGGCCGTCCTGCTGTTCGACCTCGGGTTCGACCGGGCCGGACTGCGCCGCCGGCTCGCGGAGTGTGAGTTCATGCTGGACGACCTGGTGAGCTTCGTCCTGCTGTGGGGCGGTATCAACCTCTTCTACGCGAACTGGATACCGGTCGCGCTGGCCGGGCTGCTGGGGGCCGGGCTGTTGAAGACCGAACGCTTCGACTTCGACCTCTCGGAGACGCGCCTGGGCGGCGCCGTCTGGCGGTAACGGCCGGTTCCGGGACCCCGGCAGTTATCAGACTCGCCGGTGAACATCCGCCGATGACAGCCCTGTTTACCCCCCTGGCCCTCCGAGAGACGACGATACCCAATCGAGTGATGGTCTCCCCGATGTGCCAGTACTCCTGTGACGCCCGCGACGGCGTCGCCACGGACTGGCACCGGACCCACCTCACTTCCCGTGCCGTCGGCGGCGCCGGGCTCGTGATGACAGAGGCCACCGCCGTCGAGGCCCGCGGGCGCATCTCCCCCGAAGACCTCGGTATCTGGACCGACGAGCAGGCCGCAGCGCTCGAACCAATCACCGAATTCGTCCGCGACCAGGGCAGTGTCCCCGGCATCCAGCTGGCCCACGCCGGCCGGAAGGCCTCGACGAGTCGCCCGTGGGAGGGCCACGAACCGCTCCAGCCAGACGCTGGCGGCTGGGACGTCGTCGGCCCGAGCGGCGAGCCGTGGCCCTACGACGACGAGGCCCCGGCGACACAGCGGCTCACCCGAGACGACATCGAATCGGTCGTCGACTCGTTCCGTGCGGCCGCCGAGCGCGCACGGGAGGCGGGCTTCGAGGTCGCCGAGGTCCACGCCGCCCACGGCTATCTCCTCCACGAGTTCTGCTCGCCGGTGACCAACGAGCGCGAGGACGGCTACGGCGGCGACTTCGATGGCCGGATACGGCTCACGCGTGAAGTCACGGCTGCGGTTCGAGAGGTCTGGCCCGACGGCAAGCCTGTCTTCGTTCGCATCTCCGCGACCGACTGGCTCCCAGACCGGGAGTCCTGGACCGTCGAGGACTCGGTGCGACTGGCCGACGACCTGGCCGACGTGGGCGCGGACCTCATCGACGTCAGCGGCGGCGGAATCAGCCCGGACTCCTGGCCCGAGAACGCAGGGCCGAACTACCAGCTTCCCTACGCCGAGCGTATCGGGAGCGAGTCCAGTTCAGACATCGCCGTCGGCACGGTCGGCGGAATCACCACGCCCGAGCAGGCAGCGGCCATCGTCGCCAACGACCGGGCGGACCTGACCATCGTCGGGCGCGAACACCTCCGTGACCCGTATTTCACACTTCACGCGGCACAGGCACTCGACGCGACCGACGAAATCGAAGGGCCGCCCCAGTACCGTCGCGCGTTCGGGTTCTGACCGGTCATACTGCCGGCTGTAACAAACTGAAGTACTTCGCCACCCCTGGGTGGCGAATAGCTTTAGGAACGTACAGCCGACAGTATCAGGAGACGGCGACGGCGACCTCGTACGTTCGATTCTGATAGTGCACGTATCGGTTCTCGGCGAACACGGTGTAGTCGAGGTCGCCCGGGATTTCGACTAGCTCCGAGGAGTTGCGGGCCCGCTCGAACAGCTCCTGCTGGGCCGGTGAGAGTTCTTCGAACGCGACAGTCTCGTTCGCTGAGACGTTCCCCTCGGCCGGCTCGACGTCGAGGTAGGCGGCGTGCCGTGTGCGTTCTGCCCGGCGAGACCGATATATATCCCGCCACCGACGACGAGGAACGCCAGCACACAGCCGGCGAGGAGCCACGTTCTCCTGTCCATGTCGGGCGGTAGACAGGCGGTGATAAGTGCTTTCTGCGGGTGTGCGCCGACGGCTGGCTACACCGTGTCGAGGTCGAGGTCGACGGCGAACCAGTTGAGCGCGAGCAGAAATAGGCTCCCGGCGACTGCGGCGGCGGTGAAGGCGAACAGGACCTCGTCGGTGAAGCCGGCGGCCGTCTCCTCTCTGGTCACGACGATGGGCGCTCTGAGCGCTCCCACGACGAGTGCGACGAGAAACGTCATCGTGGCCGGTCGATTTCGGTCGAGGGCGCGACGGACGACCCGCGAGACGGTAAAGAGGCCGACGAACCCGCCCGCGATGAAGGTGACGACGACGGTCGCGTCGGTGACGAGTGTCGCGGACGACCCGCCGGTTACGGGGGAAAGCAACGCGTCGATGAACCGACTGAGCGTGTCCGACATGAACTTGTACTGGCCGAGGATGATGAGCAACAGCGACCCGGAGATACCCGGGAGAATCATCGCGCTGACCGCGACCGCGCCCGCGAGGAAGACGATGAGGAGGGCGTGAGTCTCCAGAAATTCGACGGGGCCGGCGAGCAGGAAGGCGATAGAGAATCCGACGAAACCCGCGACGAGCTGAAACATGGAGTCGAACGAGATTTCACGCAACAGGATGACCGCCGAGACGGCGATGAGCCCGAAGAAGAACCCGAACAGAAGTGCCGGCGCCTCGTCGGCCAGGATACTGACCGCGCGGGTGATCAGCACGACCGCCAGACCGACACCCGCGACGAGCGCCAGCCCGAACCAGCCGTCGACTTCGTCGAAGATGTGCAGCGCCCCTCGGAAGTCGAAGCCGCCGTCCAGCGGCGTCAGGGCTTTCAGGAACGTGACGATGCGCGTGGGCGTCAGCGCGTTTATCATCGCGATGAGCCGCCCGTAGATACCGGCGATGAGCGCGATGGTCCCGCCAGAGACACCCGGAACGGCGTCGGCGCTGCCCATACAGATACCGATAGCGAACGTCCGCGCCCACTCCCGTACCGGCGGCACGGAGCCACTGAGCGTCGGTAGCTTCTCCGGCGACGTTGTCATTGCCCACAGCTACCGCCATGCGGGTGAAATCTCTTGTGGAGTTGACTGCGGTCGTGGTGCGGGCGTCCGGTAACGGCGAAAACGAGCCGTGTTAGCTGGAACTCTCGACGACGAGCACGCCGTTGTGCAGCGTCGCAGTCCCGCTGCTATCGGGGAGGTCGACGTCGATTTCGGTCCGCAACGTCGGCGTGTCGATAGCGACGACAGCGGTCTCGTCGATGCATTCGACGGTCACCTCGTCGTCGGCGAGGGGGTGGAGGTCCGCGGCGACCGTCCACCCGTCGTCGTGGTCGGTGCGAGAGACGTGCAGGTCGTGTTGTTGCTGGGTCGCGTCCATCTGACAGACGATAGTAGGGGCGCTATCGACATAGGGTGGCGGTTGGCAGGCGCCGAAGGCCGACGGGCCACGTGGGTCGTGCGGAGTCCAGCAGTCCCGAGGCTAGCGCTGGTCCGAGAGCGGCCGCCCCCGAGCCGACTCCTCGGCCCCGCCCGCCTCGACCGGTGGGCTGACCGGGACACGGTAACTGCACACGAGCGCCGCGGCGCCGACCACGACCAGCAGGACGTTCGCGCTCGTCGAACTGGCCTGGACGATGTCCAGTGAGTAGGCCGCCCGCGAGGCCGGGAACAGCGGCTGGATACCCATCGGCGTGATGACGTCACCGACGAGGTGAGAAACGACGCCGGCTGCGCCGACCAGATAGCAGACGGCGGGATGTTCGCCACCGAGTCCCGGCGAGCCAACCGCCGGCGCCCGAAAGAGTAGGACGACGAGCACGCCGGCGATCATGGCGGCAAGCAGTGTGTGCGTGACGCCGCGGTGGACCAGCCCCGGCCACACCTTGTCGATGTCGGGGAGCACGGCCAGCGCGAGCGCCACAC